>CAZAWX010000039.1:0-20943 GCA_964488985.1 uncultured Ectothiorhodospiraceae bacterium | reverse complement strand
GTTTCAATCCACGCGCCCGCATGGGGCGCGACATTACAACGGCAGCAGTGCTAAACAATGCACCTTGTTTCAATCCACGCGCCCGCATGGGGCGCGACCATAATCATAAATCCTGTTCAGGCTTTGTTCCGTGTTTCAATCCACGCGCCCGCATGGGGCGCGACTGCTGTTGCTTACTTTGTAACACTGCATGATGCTGTTTCAATCCACGCGCCCGCATGGGGCGCGACGCTAAAGGGCCGGTTTGAAATAGAAGTCTTTGGTGTTTCAATCCACGCGCCCGCATGGGGCGCGACTGCGTTTGGTGGCTATTCCAACCGGACAAACACCATGTTTCAATCCACGCGCCCGCATGGGGCGCGACGCCTCCATTCTAACTGATTGTATAACAAGACCAAATTGTTATCTATTCGCTAACCTTCAGTATTGCAGTCAGATATTTACCTTATTTTTAAAGAACAACGCATAACCAAAATGTATTCAATTGTTTACTTCATCGCTAACCAACATACCTTTAATGAGAACTGGGTGTTAGCGCTTATATAATCAATGTGTCGTGGAGCGAATCTGAAACTGCTTTCGCACCCATATGCTCTATCCTTTGGCGACCCTTTTTCCCAAGAAAATAAAATCGTAGACTGTCTTTTTCTGGATCGAAAATTTCCATCAACTCACTTTTCAGAACAGTAAACTGTGCAGGATCAACTTGGCATTCAAAGACCGAGTTCTGTACACGCATTCCATAGTCCAGACAGGTTTTGGCAATTCTCCTCAAACGGCGACTGCCACCCGCTGATACCACATTTACATCATAGGTAATCAATACCAGCATCGTTACCTCAAATAATATGGAGGGTAGTGTTCAGTGTCACCGCGCAGATGTCTGGCTAACAGCATGGCCTGGCAATGTGGTAACAATCCAACCAGCACAGGTTCCTGAAGATAAGGATGGGTAATCTCGACCTGTTTTCGTTCTTGCCATGCTATCAATAATGCCTTTCGTGCATCATCTGTTAGTCGCACTGCATCGCTGGCTTCTGACACAAAATCATCAGGCTTGACTTGTTGGCGATTGATTAGAGTCAAGACAAAACGATCAGCCCAAGGTGCACGAAATTCCTCCAGTAAGTCAAGTGCCAGGCTCATTCGCCCTGGTCTGTCTTTGTGCAAAAAACCCACATATGGATCTAAACCAACGCCCTGTAAAGCCGATGCGCATTCATGTGAAATCAGGGTATATACAAATGACAATAACGCATTTACCGGGTCAGTGGGTGGTCGGCGCACACGGCGACCAAAGGTAAAACCTTTATTACGTAATAATTCGTTAAACACGCCAAAATAGACGCTTGCAGCATCCCCTTCCATCCCCATCGCCTGTTCTACTGATAGAGCCTGCTGTACCCGGCGCTGACTGGTCGCGAGCTTATCGATGGCCAAAGACAGCGCCGGGTTATCGCCATGATTCCGCACTTCTCGCATTAGCACTGAACGACTGTTTGCAATTTTGGCTGCCACCATCAAACGTGCAATGGATACAGACTTTTCCGGGTCGTCTGCCCAACGATACTGGGTTCGACGCAGCAGCACGTTGCCACTTTGTCTGCCTTGCACGCGCGCAAGAAATTTTCCATATTCACTGTAAAAAGCCAGACCAATACCCTGTTCCCCACAATATCCCATCAAAAAAGGAGAAACAGAAACCTGACCAAAGCAGAGGATATTCCCTATCGTCAATGCAGGGAATTGTGCCAGTTTGTCTTTGCCAAGTTTGATCACGATCGTCTCGCGTTCCTTATGGAGGTAACTTTCCTGCCGTGTTATGTACAGTGAGTTAATCAGCTTTTTCATGGGCTGAAAAGCTCTTGTATATAGCTTACGGAATGGTCTTGACGGAAAGCCTCTGGCTCACACAGGTCTCGTAATGAACAAGCTCGACAGCGCTTTTTATCAACTATCGGAGATGGTGTTTTACCGGAATCCAACAAGATATGTGCATTTTCGATGGCTGCAATTGTGGTTTTTCGTAACTCACCATCAAACACCACCGGCTCCCGCCGTCTCACTTGCCAGTACCAGATGGCCCCTTCGGTTACATCGGTATCTTTCATTTCTTCGATGCAAATTGCCTGTGCACATAACTGGACACGATCCCATTCCTGCACTTTTGGTTTGCCGCGCTTATATTCAACGGGGAAATACTTGGGTGTTGTTCCTTGTTCTATTTCGAGCAAGTCCATTTTTCCTCTTATGTTGTAGCGCTCAGAACTGACCCACACACCCCGCTCTGAACGTAGACTACCGCGTTGTTCAGCAACTCCAGAGTCTACCCGCTCATGCAGCAGGTTACCTTCTGCGGTGAAGCGGTTTTCTGCCCATACCTGCTCAATATGAATCAGCGCAAACTGGCGGGGACAAAACGCATAGTGTTGTAACGCGGAAAGCATTAATGATCGTTGATCACCACTCATTTGTTTCGTGCTTTGTTTTTGTCAGCGATTTGCCTGGCTAGTATATCGAAATCTTTTTGGTCTTCCCGCTCCGCTTCTATGTGTAATCGCTGTTTGCGAAAGTTCTTATATTCATCACCTGCATGCTGCAAAGCCATTTCATGTGAAACCTTGCCGGCATGATCCAGTATATTTCGTTCATTCAAAGTCAGGAAACCGTCCAACTTCTTCACCCATTCCTGCATATGCATGGGAATTCGCCTCATCGCCTGTCCCTCGGCAAATACAAGATACTGTTCAACCAGATTATTGAGTGCTAATAACTCATTTTCATCAAGGTAGTTTTTTGCAATGGTCACATCTTGTTTGCGCGGCTGATGATGGCGCCAGTTAGTTAAACCCATGTTCGGTTTTGTGCTGTCTGCTCGCTGATGGATAATTTCAGCTGCGGTATTGCCAGTAATGGCCCAATGCAGTTTGTTTTGTACGGTCTTGAAAAAATTGATGCTGACTTGTAATGTGGGATCATAATCCACACTCGTCGCATAAATATCCGTAATCTTCTGGTAGAAACGCTTTTCTGATGTTCGTATGTCCTGGATACGCCGCAGCAATTCATCAAAATAGTCAAACGGTTGATCCGGGTTTTTCAGACGCTCATCATCGAGTACAAACCCTTTAATCAGGTATTCTTTCAACCTGGCAGTTGCCCATTGGCGGAATCGAGTGGCGGTGTGGGATTTGACGCGGTAGCCGACGGAAATAATCATGTCGAGATTATAGAATTCGACATTTCTGGCCACTTCTCTTTCACTCTCAAGCTGTACTATCCGGAAATTCCGGATAGTTGAATCTACTGGTAATTCTCCTTCTTTAAAAATATTCTGGATATGCTCGTTGATAGTACGCACATCTCTCTGAAAAAGTTCGGCCATTAACTTCTGTGATAACCAGACAGTATCGTCTTCCAACCGAACCTCAAGACGGGCATCACCATCCTCAGTTTGGTAGATGATGAGTTGAGAGTTGGGTTGAGTTGGCTTCAAATCAGAAACCATCAATTTCCTCTGGAATCAGTCCTTCGAGGTTTTCCAGAGAATAACTTCCATCTGGGTTCACAGATAAGGTTCGATGAACCTTGGCTGAGGAATACTGACCTAATTTACAGTTGTGCGACCACCAAATCACTTTTTCTACAACCATACTGCCTTCCGGTCGTGCAGATGAAGCATCACCTTCAAACAATCCTGGAAGAACCTGTTTGATGGTTTTGGAATCTTCATCACTAAAACCTGTGCGTTCTGCCAACTGCGGGGTCATTCCTCCAAATGTGACATAAACAGCCCTATCAACCCGATGCTTCATTCCCATCGTGTCAGCGCTTTTTTTGCTGCCGTCTCCTTCACCACTGACACTTTTGGTGATTTGTGTACTGGTGACACTGACTGGCTCAACACTAAATGCTGACTGGATAGATACGGGGCCACGAATTGGAATTGACACGCCGTCTTTGTTTTCACTTTTAAAAGCGAATAGCTGCCCAAAGGTTCTTACATCAAACCATTTTTTATTCGCCCTTCGTGCAGTTTCTTCCGGGGTAGTCTTTTTGACATTGAACGCGTCTTTCCCTAAACCATTTTCGTCGGATTCTGCACGAGCTTTTAAGCTGGGCATACCATCAATTTTCCTTTCGTCTGATTGCACAAATATTGACTCACCCAAGCTTTGTAACCGGTCACGTATTTTCCTTTTGATACAAACATCAGTGACTTCACCATAACCTTCATAATCGGTCCGGGGGCGATTACCATTGAGTGGGTCACCATTTGGGTTAGCCCTGTGAACACTAAAGATGATGGCGAAATCAATTTTATTTTGCAGGCTCATTACTCGTCTCCTTCAGATTGTAAATCATTGTTTCCATTTGCATCTCTCAAAACCCACTGACCTTGCTTGAATTTGTGCTCTCTTAACCACTTACGTTGCAGGTGGTAACTTAATAGATATTCACCACTCAGCTTTTCACGTTTTACGAAGTCATCGCTTTCAAATTTGTCGCAAACATCGTCCAACAAATGCTTATAAGCACTCTCGAGTGGTGCAATTTTATTTTTTAACCGTTGCTGATAAGGGTTAATACCTTCCTCGATCGTTTTCCACGTAGAAAAAGGATGAGCGGAGAATCTCTGCATCAATCGGTTAGCTTGAGTTGATCTCGCGTTTTCCTGCGCCACATACATGGCCATTTCTTCGATATGCTCGGCTATCGCCAACAAGCGTCCATAAAGGTAATCACGAGAGTGATTCTTTTCTTCCAGTGCCATGCTGTACTCCTTGGGTTGAATTGAATTTCGTTTGCTGAAGCCACGATATAAAGAGCAGGCTATGCAGAGATGCTTTTCCCATGCAGCCCTTTCACTTTTGAAATTTGAATACTGATCTGAAAGCCTTTTGAGCGATCGATTCCCCGCGCGATATACCGCTTTTTCAACTAGATCACGTGGAAAAGGTCTTTCCTCTACTATGCAGGGCAAAATGCGTTCAATCGTACTTTTTTTAAGTGAGTCGCTGACTGTCGCTCCATATACTGCTTCCCAGATAGTGCGCGGTGCCGGTGCACTAATTGGCCAGATAGTTGTTTTGTCCTGCTTGTGCCTTTGGTACCAGGCAAAATCTTCATGCCAGCAAGTTATTTGCTCAATGTACTGCTTGGGGAA
Organism: uncultured Ectothiorhodospiraceae bacterium; assembly: GCA_964488985.1. Taxonomy (GTDB): domain Bacteria; phylum Pseudomonadota; class Gammaproteobacteria; order HK1; family HK1; genus CAZAWX01. The sequence goes on along the minus strand of CAZAWX010000039.1, from coordinate 15,776 downwards.
AAACTCTTGATAGTAAGTAACAGCCATTCGGCCATCACTTGCTGAATCAAGGACCATGATGACTATAAAATCAGTTGCATCAAATTTAGCGCTATAGCCATTCATGTAGTTCCGGAGTGATGCTGAAAAACTTAGTCCAATATCAATCGTATGAGCTACTGGTTTTTCACTAATATCTACTGGTTCGGTACCTTCTTCAAAATTCGGATCTAGGAGTTCTACAGTATCTTCCATCGGATCAAGTACGGGTTTGCCCGAGATGGCCCAACAAACAACCATAGAAGGCTTTGTATTACCTGATGAGCTTCCAATCAGTACGCCTTGGCGTTCAATTAACCAACGCAAAGCATTGTGTGATTTTTGTGAAACTTCAAAACTGATTCCAACTGGTTGGGAACCATTTGTGAAACGTCCTAAATAAGTTAAATACCCTTTATCAGTAGGTGTGGAAATGAGCTTTGAATTGGCTGCTTGTGGATAAATACCTTTTGGATGTGTTGATGTGACATAAGCTTCCTTTCCCAATAATTGGCAAAAGCCATTATTTTTTTGGACATCCGATTGATAGTCTTGCCATGATTTAATAAGTTCCTCATCAGCCCAAGTCGTATCATCTTGACAGCCGATCTTTTCTACACGCCACCGGACAATCGCATTTCCTTGCTCACCACCAATGATAGCCCGAATTAGGGGTGGTTTTTTATTGTTACTCTCTGCTTGCTGCTGCCATTTGGTAATTAAGGTTTGGTCACCCTTGTTGTTGAACGCATACAAAACCCCAGCCCGTATTAGGTCTTTAATAACACAGCCTTTCTCCACATATTTAAGTACAGCATTCGCTTTCCAATGACCAAAACTTTCATTTTCCACCCAATTTTCCAGTTGTTCTTTGTACTGTGAAAAATAGGATATTTTTACCCCGCCATAGTCACCATAATCCTTAGCAATATACTGAATTTTCTCAGCTAAAGGATAAGGTGCTGCACCACTTGTTCGCCCTGTAAGACTTTTCGGAGTAATGGGTATAATTGTTTGGCATTTTTTATATGAAGTTTTCTTTCCGTATTTTTTTTCAATAACAAGATTTTTTGCTGACTTAAAGTTTCCGTTCTCATCAATCGTTATTTCTAAATGACAACCTTCAGTTGCATGAAAGTATGGTGCGGGGTAATTCAACAACTCTGGATTCTCGACAACGGATTCGTAGGTTTCATACAACTTCGCCATCCAGGTCATAACAACACCACCTCATCCTCTACCGACCGAAGGTTCTCACCTTTTTCAAATTGCTTCGGTTGCATGTCACGAATATATCGGCTGATCGTACAGGCTTCGGGGCGCGGAAACTCAACAATGCCTTTTTTCATAATGGCATTCCAAAAACGACTACGAAATTCGTTTTTACCAGTCTCATCAGGGTAATCAAAACCATGAAACATCAGCCCAAAACTCAGCTCCTCAATATCATCATATGCACCTTCTCCCACGCCAAATTCACATGGCTCGACATAGGCCTGGCAATCTCGCGTTCCAAGAAATATATCTTGTCGACCTCCTTTGTCAATTGAGCGTTTGGCTATCGCAAAGTGTTTACCATCCACCCGGTCCTTAGCCAGTTCAGGGCGATACTTGTTCCACTCAAAGTGAGCTTCTACCTGGTATTCAACATTTTGCAAGAAGGTATAGATCGCCAGACTGTTACCTCCCTTGCCGCCAAACACCAGCGGTTTTGTTCCCTTAGTTTGAGTCCTCAGAGGTTTCATAACTCTGATTCTGTCAACTACCCAGATTAGCGTGGGTTTCCAGTAGATTGATTTCAATACACCTTTTATAGCTTCGTAAGTTGGTAAATGATAGGAACACTTTTCGCCACCAATCTTGGTCACTGGATCGGTAAAAAGTGCATATCGTCCACGTACCTTGAAGCTGACGCTATTTTTCGGTTTGTTGTGCATTTAATTAGGCCTCCTAGCAATAATTAATATCCATTAACCCGCATGGCTTGTCTGAAAGGCCAAACTCATCGCTGTAGTATTTTTTATCTAAAAAGTAAATGTCTTCAGCAGGCTGAATTTCATGGACTGCCCCTTCTGCTTGTAATCGTTTCCAGACATTGGGAAAGACATTAACGCTGTATTTTTGTGCTTGTATTAATAGCTGGCGATATTTTTTTACCTCAAATTCTTTTGCTACACGACAAAGCTCAGCAACAAGATTTTTTCCTTCTTCGCCATATTGAACGATTACTGCCCGAGTAGGTGAATCTATTGCCCTAAAAGCTTTACCTGCTGTCATAAACGATTGCTTCAACAGGTGTGGATGACTATTTTTACCAATATTCATTCGGTTATTACTGAGCAAATTCAATATATTGTCATCCAACCCTGAATACTTATCCTTTATGGGATACACCATTTCATCCGCTCGATCAAAAAAATAATATTTAAAGTACTGCTTGATGGCACCAGGCGCCAGCAGGTCTTTAAAGTTTTCCTCAAGTACTCGCCTCGCCTTATCGCGCCCCACTTTAATATCCGTCAATAAGTCAATTGACTCCTGTTCAGGGTTGACTACATGAACGGTTGCGGTTTTGCTTAGTCCATTTCGATTACATCGCCCGGCGGCCTGTGCAATTGAATCCAGTCCGGCAAGAAACCGAATCACCGAGGCGAAATCAACATCGACACCTGCCTCTATTAATTGTGTACTAATGCACAAGACCGGTGCGCCCTTGTCGAGGCGCTGACGAACCTGAGTAAAAATCGTTTTACGATGTGCGGGGCACAGGCTAGTGCTTAAGTGAAAAACTGATTCATCATCAACCTTTGGTTTTAACGCCTGATAAAGCTGCTTTGCCCAAGCCTTGGTGTTAACGATGACCAAACAACTACCGAATTTTTGAAATTCTTTGAGTGCCAACTCAGCAATTTCATCTGGCTTCCAGCCTGGTTGTTTAAAATCAGCTACCACCTTGACTCGCTGTAAATCTTCAAACAGCTTTGGTACATCGCTGATCAACTCATTTTCTGGGGGTATGGTGAGCTGCCCTTTCTCGGGAGACTTGAGTTGATCCAGTAAAGGCTGGGTGGCCGTACAAAGCAATGCAGTAGTACGGCAGTATCCGGTCAGGAAATTTAGTGCATTACAAAAAAGGTGGGTGCAATTGACGGGTAATGTTTGGACCTCATCAAAAATCAATACGCTGTTGGCCAACTGATGCATTTTACGTGCGCCGCGAGTGCCACCTGAAAAAAGCACTTCCAGAAATTGCACCATCGTAGTCATCACAATCGGTGCATCCCAGTTTTCGCTCACTAGTTTGCTGTGCCAGTTTTGTTGTTCTGGCTCCAGGTTAGAGTGTTGCTCCAACACCCAGGGGAGTTTATCTGTTGAGCATTCCAACACCTCCCGAATAGCCTGCGCATTTTGTTCGATTATGGAAGTGAAAGGAATAATATAGATAATTCGAACCAGTTTATGTCGAAGAGCATGATTCAATGCAAATCGCAGACTTGCGTAAGTTTTACCACCGCCGGTTGGAACGGTCAGTGTATAAATTCCCTGTACATCCTCGGCGCGTTTTTTACAAATATCTGAAATATTGCCGCGCAGCTCATCAATATCAATAGACTTTTTACTTTTGAACTCCGAAATTGCCAATTCAAGTCGTTGTACGGGGACCGCCCAATTAACACGTTCTTTGTTTCGATAACGAGCATTTTCAGGATATTCAAAGTCAGCACTACTGATACGATCAGCATCAATCAAACAACTAAACAGCATTCTTACCCAGAGACCTTGATAAAATGGCCAAATCTGCTTAGCGCCCCTGACGCCGTCTAAAACGGCCAATTTATTAATTTCAATAGCAACTGTTTTTAAAAGCTGGGTATCAAGCAGCACCTTAATCTCATTCAGGTAGCTTGGGGGAGCATTGTCAAGACATTCATTTTTATGTGTGTTCTGGTCCCCCTTATCCATTCTGTTGAGAAATCCATTCTTTCCATCAACCCTGAGGCAATCTATTAAACCGCTGTGATGAGAGGCCACACAAAGAGACAGAATTTGACCAATTAACTGCCCGCTTGAACCACGGGTAGCACAGTATTCCCAAATCCATTGTGCCCCGGCTGATGAATGGTCTATCTTTCCTTTCATTGTTTTGTATTCAACAAACGAATCTTCATCTGGATTTATCATGCCAGTCGCAGAACCGATATAATTTTGAAATGCCGAGCTAAATTTACCGAAGTCGTGCAATAACCCGATGAGTTGCCCTGCCACCGACACGCCAATTTTTTCAGCCAGTTCGCCTGCTATTTTTCCAACCTCGCCTAAATGAGTTTCTAAAAGCTGTTCTCCGCCATCCAATACTCTGCGATGTGCTATATACCTATCTTCCAACTTATTATTGCTCAATTAAGAAGTGCTCCGGTTTCCGTCAAAGTGAAAGTATTGTTTAAATTTATTTGATCTGTCACCACCGTATTCTAAGAAAGTATCACATTGATATTTCTCAAAGCATGAGAATGGACCCATTGTCAGCAAATCCCCGAGTGTATCGGTGGACAGAGTAAGTTCATTATGGGAGTGTATCCAGTTAAATTACTGACCGATTGATAAGATACAGTCTTCAAGCCAATTCACAGCATTTTCTCTAGAGGATGTTTCCGGTCTAAGCACTACACAAAACGGATAATATTCTCAGAATCAAATCGGGCACAATTTTTCAAAGTTCCCCGCCCTCATCCTTATCTTCCGCCAAACCCGGAAGATCAGCATGTTCCGCTTCATGCCCCAGTGCTTTTTCCACCAGCCCCGCGTCCAGTTGCCTGGCGTGACGGGCGCCGAGCTTACCCAGTTTTTCGACCTGGCCGACCAGGTTGCCGGCACCGGTCGAAAGCTGGGAATAGGCGTCATCGAAGGATTTCTGCGCCTGCTTTAACCGCGTACCAACGTCTTTCAGGTTGTCGATAAAACCACTGAACTTGTCATACAAAAGACCGGCCCGGTCGGCGATATCACGGGCATTGGTGTTTTGCTTGTGGACCCGCCAGATCGAGGCCACCGTTCGCACCGTGGCGAGGAAATTGGCCGGTGACAGGAGTGCTACACGGTTTTTCAGAGCAAACTCCGGCAGCGTCGGGTCGCTTTGCAGGGCGGCGATCAGGGCCGCTTCAATGGGTACGAACAGGAGTACAAAATCCAGCGCGTTGAGCTCTTCTGCATCCGGGTAATTTTTCTTGCCGAGCCCGGTGATATGGTTTCTGATGGACAACACGTGTTCTGCTAAAAAGCCCTCTCGTTGTGCCTCCTCATCCGCTGACTGGTAGCGGGTCCAGGCGGTCAGGGAGACTTTAGAATCGAGGATGATGCAACGGTTTTCGGGTAGTTTGAGGACAAAATCGGGTTGTAGACGCGCACCGTCTTTAGCAACGACAGACACCTGTGTGGCGTAATGCTCCCCTTTGCTGAGCCCGGCCAGTTCCAACAACCGCTCGAGTTGTTGCTCGCCCCAGTTGCCCTGGGTTTTGACATCATGTGTGAGCGCTTTTGTCAGACTCTGGGCCTCCTTGTGCAGACGCTCGTTGAGACCCTCCATCTGCTTGAGTTTTTCCTGCAGGGCTGCATGCTGACGTATATCTTCGCGGCTGTTTTTGTCGACGCTCTCACGAAAGGTTTCCAGGTCTTTGCTGAGTGGTTTCAACAGACTTTCCAGTTGTTTCTCACTCAGGCGGGTAAATTGCTGCGAGCGCTCATCGAAAACCTTGCCCGCCAATCGTTCAAAGGAGTCAGTCAGTCGTTTTTCGGCTTTCTCCAGCGTGGATTTTTCGGTCTGGTGGTGCTGTTGCTGCTCCTCAAGCCGGGTTTGCGCGATAGCCAGCATGCGGTGGCTTTCGGCCAGGTTCGTCTGGCTATCAGCCAGGCTGGCTTCAAGCGCTCTGTTGGCCGGTTCAAGACGTTCCGTTTCTGCTCTGACTCCCCTGCGCCAGGCCAGCCTCACCGCTATCAAAACAAGCAGCAGACCGATCAGGAGGCCGGCGAGTAAACCGACGATGGCACTGTTGACATCCAGTTGTGCGAACCAGCCGGTCATGGGGAATTTTCCTCCGCGGCGGTCTTTTTTAGCTGTTGCCAGAGCGACTCCATGGCTTGCAGGTCCATGCCCTGGAGTACCTCAACGCCACCAGCGACTGCCTCCATCTTGCGAAAGCGCTGTTCGAACTTGGTAGTTGCGCGGCGCAGACAAGCCCCCGGGTCAAGTTGTAATTTCCGCGCAAGGTTGGTGGCCACAAACAACAGGTCGCCGAGTTCATCTTCCGTGGCGTCCTTATCATCATTGATCATCGCGGTTCGCAATTCGGCCAGTTCCTCGTCGAATTTGTCCAGCACCAGGCCGGGTGATGCCCAGTCAAAACCAGTTTTCGCTGCACGTTTCTGGACCTTTACAGAACGTTGTAATTCCGCCATACCCACCGGGATATCGTCCATCAGGCTGTCGGCGCCCTTGTCCTTTCTCTCGGCAGCCTTGCGCTCCTCCCATAGCTGTGTCTGATGAGCGGCGTCCCTGACAATCAGATCAGCAAAAACATGCGGGTGACGGCGCAACATTTTACCGCATACCGAGTCACACACATCGTTGAAATCAAAACTGCCCTGCTCGTTCGCCATTTGCGCATGGAATACAACCTGGAACAACAGGTCGCCGAGTTCATCTTGAAGGTCCGCCATGTCACCACGTGCAATCGCGTCAGCGACCTCGTAGGCTTCTTCGATGGTATACGGGGCAATACTTGAAAAATCCTGCTCGATATCCCACGGACAACCGTTTTCGGGGTCGCGCAGACGTTGCATGATTTCCAGTAGTTGTTGCATGAACATTAAGTCTAAGACAGATAAAGGATATTCTTCCACAAACCCACAGCCAATGCGTGACTGATTTTCTCAGTGTTTCACCTGGCTGGAAGAGAAACCTTGCTGTAGTGCCACCTCCGATTGATTATTGTCCTGCTCAAACCCGTATTTTGAGACTGAATCCTGTCTTTAAGACGAAAGAGGCTGCAGCTTCCAATTGAAAACTACCGGCTTCAATAGCTGTAAGTTGCTAAGATGACCTATATCATTGTAATTGAGATCGTTCTAATCATACTTGGAATTCAGTTATCATACATACGTTTTTGCGGACAAGAAAATCGGGCTGCAGAGTTTTTTCGTGCCCGTTGTATCAACTTCAGATTTAGAAACGAGGTCCAGGATATGAGTTTAGCAAGCGTTGAAACGCAACCGGAAGCAGTCCGGAAAAGTATTGACTGCATGTTGGATGCACCCGACCTTTCACCGCGGGACTATTACCGGCTGCCGTGGTCATTAACCGACAACGGTATCTCCTGGCTGGAGGTGACGGATGCATGTAATCTGGCCTGCGAGGGCTGTTACCGCCCGCATCAGGACCATCACAAATCACTGGATGACATCGCCAGTGAACTGGAAGCGTTCAAGCGTCTGCGTAAAAGCGACTGCATGAGCCTGGCAGGGGGTGACCCCCTGGTCCATCCTCAAATTGTCGAGATTGTGCGTATGGTGCGTGATGGCGGTTGGAAACCCATCATCAACACCAATGGTCTTGGGCTTTCACGCAAATTGCTCATCAAGCTCAAAGAGGCTGGTGCTGCAGGGTTTACGTTTCATATCGATACCACCCAGACCCGCAAGGACTCGGAGGCCAGCACCGAGGGTGAGCACAACGCCTTGCGCACCAAGTTTGCACGCATGGTGGCAGATGCCGGCGATATGACCTGCTCGTTCAACCAGACAGTAAGCATAAAAACGCTGGACCAGGTAAAGGACACCATAAGCTGGGCACAGCAATACCCGGACATCGTTCACACGGTGGTGTTTATCCTGTTCCGAAGCCCGGACCTTACCGGGGATTTCGATTTCTACGCGAACGGCAAAAAAGTGTCACTTGACTCAAATTATGACGCAAGTGCCTGGGGCGGGGAACACCTGCTGCAGGCGAAGCACGTGGTGGCGAAAATCCGCGAAGTGGACCCCGATTTTAAGCCCAGTGCCTATCTGAGTGGCACGGTTGACCCGGATACAACAAAATGGTTACTCGCATCGCGTATGGCCAGCAAGAAACGTGGATTCGGCTATGTGAGCCCCAGGTTCATGGAATATGTGCAGCATGGGCATCACCTGTTTAAAAACACCTGGATGAGTTACACCACACCAAAGTACCTGGGCATGGGCAGGTCAACGATCGCCTTGTTTTCCATGCTTGACCGCGGTATGAGAAACATCGCCAGGCGTTACTTCGGTTCCCTTGCCAGCAGTAACAATACCATCCGGGATAAGCTCTACATGCAGACTTTCACAATTATCCAGCCGATAGACATGATGGAAGATGGTCGTGCAAATATGTGTGATGGCTGCCCCGACATGACAATTCACAATGGCCAACTCTACTGGAGCTGTCGATTGGAGGAGGTTAAGCAATACGGGTGCTTTGCGCACGCGGTTCCGAAGCCTACAACGTAGATTGCGCCCCTGGGAAAGGCTCCTTTAACGGGTTTTCAGTAGAACACTGACTTTGGCGCCGCCCAGGTTACTCGTGCTAATGGCAATCTCGCCGTTGTAGGCGCTGATCTCGGTCGCGGCCATCACCAGGTAGGCCGTTGATTCCATACGCGGAAAAAATGGGGTCAGATTCAAATGCCGCACACACCAGCCTACGATCGAATAGAGCCAAGCGCATTTGAGTCTGACCCCGGTTTTTTTGGCTATACCCACCCGAAAACATCGCCCTTACTATCTACATATTTCGTCAACCGATATTGCAATTGCAGGAAATTCACGAAGAATTTTTTTATCTGCAGTAACCAATGGCACACCTAAGTCCCTGGCCAAAGCAACAAACTCACAATCGTATGCAGAGCACTTGCTAGAATTGACCAACTGCATGATCTGCGCAGAAGGCACTTCATACTCATTGTCGGTCAATAATTTCTCCGCCTTACTTATAATAAGCAGGACCTCGTCAAAGCTCAGATGTTTCTTACGCAGGTACTGACCCAAAACACTTCTAAACTCACTACGCCACAAAACAGGCGCACGCCAATCTGCATCAAACGATAAAAGCCGTTCAACCTGTTGTGACTTTTCATCTGAAATGTACAGATAAGAAATAATGTTTGTGTCCACAACTATCATTTTAGAAACTCATGGGCGGCCATCATTTTTTGCTGCATTTAGCAGTTCATCTGTTAACGGGTAATCAGCGGTTTTCTCTCTTATCTTTCTGGCCGTTAATATGTGCTCAGCTACATCAATTTTGTAAGGTACCAATGCCCGTTCAACGCAGTAAAGTATTTCGCTATTAAGGCTCCTGCGATGAACTTGAGCAGACTCTTTCAGGCGGGCGTAAAGATCGTCTGGTATGTTTTTAATGGTTAAAGCCGGCATGGCAGCAAACCTCCCTGGAAACCAATATGGTTCCATTATGGTTTCTACGACTCTGACTAGTCAAGAGGAAAGCACCCGAAAGTTTGTAGGAAACTACTGCATCAGTAGCTTTTCAAGCACAGACACCCGCTCTTGAGAAACTCACACTTGCGATTCGATACCATCGTTCCCGGTACAACGTTGATACAGGAATAAAAAAATGACTATTGGAAAATACCTGGATGCAGATCTCAGACCCCTACTGGAGATGCCTTCCCTGGGCGAAGTTACTCGCGATAATCTGCCAGACATACGCGACGCGGTGCAAACCATGCAGGCTGCTATGGGTGCATGAAAATGCAGCGGAGCAACCGGTTTAGTGGCAAGGGCTCACGCGGCGGGGTTAGCGGTGCATCCCTACACTTCCCGCGTTGAAAGAGATCAGATTCCGGCCTATGCGAAAGATTATACAGACCTTTTGAATAGCTTTTTGTTCCAGATTGGTGTTGATGGTGTATTTACAGATTTTACCGATAAAGCCAGCAATACGGGTGCTTTGCGCACGCGGTTCCGAAGCCTACAGCGTAGATTGCGCCCCTGGGAAAGGTTCCTTTAACGGGTTTTCAGTAAAACACTGACTTTGGCGCCGCCCAATTCACTCTCGCCGATGTTGATTTCCCCGTTGTAGGCGCTGATCTCGGTCCCGGCCATCACCAGGTAGGCCGTTGATTCCATACGCGGAAAAAATGGGGTCAGATTCAAATGCCGCACACACCAGCCTACGATCGAATAGAGCCAAGCGCATTTGAGTCTGACCCCGGTTTTTTTGGCTATACCCACCCGAAAACATCGCCCTTACTATCTACATATTTCGTCAACCGATATTGCAATTGCAGGAAATTCACGAAGAATTTTTTTATCTGCAGTAACCAATGGCACACCTAAGTCCCTGGCCAAAGCAACAAACTCACAATCGTATGCAGAGCACTTGCTAGAATTGACCAACTGCATGATCTGCGCAGAAGGCACTTCATACTCATTGTCGGTCAATAATTTCTCCGCCTTACTTATAATAAGCAGGACCTCGTCAAAGCTCAGATGTTTCTTACGCAGGTACTGACCCAAAACACTTCTAAACTCACTACGCCACAAAACAGGCGCACGCCAATCTGCATCAAACGATAAAAGCCGTTCAACCTGTTGTGACTTTTCATCTGAAATGTACAGATAAGAAATAATGTTTGTGTCCACAACTATCATTTTAGAAACTCATGGGCGGCCATCATTTTTTGCTGCATTTAGCAGTTCATCTGTTAACGGGTAATCAGCGGTTTTCTCTCTTATCTTTCTGGCCGTTAATATGTGCTCAGCTACATCAATTTTGTAAGGTACCAATGCCCGTTCAACGCAGTAAAGTATTTCGCTATTAAGGCTCCTGCGATGAACTTGAGCAGACTCTTTCAGGCGGGCGTAAAGATCGTCTGGTATGTTTTTAATGGTTAAAGCCGGCATGGCAGCAAACCTCCCTGGAAACCAATATGGTTCCATTATGGTTTCTACGACTCTGACTAGTCAAGAGGAAAGCACCCGAAAGTTTGTAGGAAACTACTGCATCAGTAGCTTTTCAAGCACAGACACCCGCTCTTGAGAAACTCACACTTGCGATTCGATACCATCGTTCCCGGTACAACGTTGATACAGGAATAAAAAAATGACTATTGGAAAATACCTGGATGCAGATCTCAGACCCCTACTGGAGATGCCTTCCCTGGGCGAAGTTACTCGCGATAATCTGCCAGACATACGCGACGCGGTGCAAACCATGCAGGCTGCTATGGGTGCATGAAAATGCAGCGGAGCAACCGGTTTAGTGGCAAGGGCTCACGCGGCGGGGTTAGCGGTGCATCCCTACACTTCCCGCGTTGAAAGAGATCAGATTCCGGCCTATGCGAAAGATTATACAGACCTTTTGAATAGCTTTTTGTTCCAGATTGGTGTTGATGGTGTATTTACAGATTTTACCGATAAAGCCAGCAATACGGGTGCTTTGCGCACGCGGTTCCGAAGCCTACAGCGTAGATTGCGCCCCTGGGAAAGGTTCCTTTAACGGGTTTTCAGTAAAACACTGACTTTGGCGCCGCCCAATTCACTCTCGCCGATGTTGATTTCCCCGTTGTAGGCGCTGACGATCTCCAAAACGATCGCCAAACCCAGGCCGTGCCCATCGACACGTTCATCGCCACGGACACCGCGTTTAAGTAATTGTTCACGTGCGTCTGCCGCAATACCCGGACCATTGTCTTCCACGCTCAGACGTATACCCGTTTTTGGATCACCGGTATCCAGTACCCCCGCGTCAAAGTGCACCTGCCCACCGCCATATTTGCAGGCATTGTCGAGCAGGTTGCCCAATAACTCCAGCAAATCACGCTGTTCGCCATAGAATGCCAAATCAAGCTCTATATTGGCATCAATGCTTATTGTTTTGTAAGCATAGACACGGCTCAGCGACTGGATCAGCCGGTCGGCCTGTTTCCTGACGTCCACGGCCCGCGCCATTGAGCGGCGTGCAGAGGCGGCGGCGCGTTGCAAACGAGTCGCGATCAGATGCTGCATATCGGTGACCGCGTTTTCCACTGCGGTCATTTTTACCGGAGTGTCGGCCGGTAAACTTGAACGGATAACCGAAAGCGGCGTTTTGAGACTGTGTGCGAGTGAATCCAGCGCGTTGCGGTAACGGGCCTGGTTGGCCTGCTCGGTATCCAGCAGATGATTGAGGTTGCGTGTCAATGGCGCAAGCTCTCTTGGGTAATTGCCTTCAAGGTGTTGAAGTTTTCCGGATTCGATACCCCCAATATCACGTGTCAAGCGTTGCAACGGTCGCAACCCGAGGGTTAGAAACGCCAGCTGTGCCAATAAGAGAATGATACCCGCTGCGCCCAGCGATTTGCCCAGACCGGCACGGAATGCCCGTACTTCGCGTTGCAGTTCTTTTGGGTCGACGAAGATACTGACCGTAACCGGCAGCATCCTGCCATCGGTCAACTCCCAGGCGATACCGTAACGAAAGGTGTAATAATCCAACGCGGCCTGCGGTTCCAAAAAAAGGCTTTCACCCGGTAGTGTCGATGGTAATTCCGGCAAATCCCGACCCAGTGCAGAGGCAGAATACCAGTGATCGTACTCGCTGTGCACGTGTGCATAAAGCCCGGACCCGGGCTGCCCCAGACGCGGGTCGCCGAGTTCTTCATCGACTTTCAGCCTTCCATCAGCGCTGATCTCCGTCGCGGCCATCACCAGGTACGCCGTTGATTCCATACGTGCATTCAAGGCGGCTTCGCTGCTGCGGAAAAATGCGTTGTCCAGTGCCACACCCACCAAACCCAGCGATACGGCCATGACCAGGAAAGCCAGCACGATCAGACGTATACGCAGTGATACCGGTGCCCTTGTTGTTACGCCGGTGTTCACCCCGACTTGTCTCAGGTGGCTTGCAACAGACGGTTCAGGCGATAGCCGCGACCACGCAGGGTCTCGATAGGGTTCATCTTGCCCTGCGGGTCAATCTTCCTGCGCAATCGCCCCACAAACACTTCGATAACATTACTGTCACGGTCGTCATCTTCTTCGTACAGGTGCTCCGACAGGGCCGTTTTAGTGACGACCTCGTCGGGGTGCATCAACAGGTATTCAAAAACCTTGTACTCATAGGAAGTCAGGTCTATCTCCTTATCACCGCAATGTACACGCTGGCCGGCAAGGTCGATTTTAAAGGGACCAAACTCGATCAGCGGCTGCGAGTGACCGGCTGCGCGACGTATCAGGGCCGCCACACGCGCCTTCAGTTCTTCCGGGTGGAAGGGTTTGGTCAGGAAATCGTCCGCACCGGCCTCAAGACCTTCGACCTTGTCCTGCCAGCCAGAGCGGGCTGTCAGGATCAGGATCGGGAAACCACGCTCTTTGCCACGTAGCCTGCGAATCAGTTCAAGACCGGAAATGCCGGGCAAACCGAGGTCGATAATGGCCAGGTCCAGCGGGTATTCCTCGGCAAAAAACAGACCCTCGACCCCATCACCACTGACGTCTACTGCGTAACCGGCATCACGTAGTATTTCTGCCAGCGAAGTCTGCAAACCCACGTCGTCTTCAACCAGCAAAATACGCATCAGACTTTCCTTAACGGCGCCTCTTTTTATTGCCGTCGTCTGGCACCCTGACTGTTTTGACCACACCTTTTTTGGTTAAAAGCTTGATCTCATGCTGTCGTCCGCGATTCGTCTTGACGGTCTTGGCGGACAGTACCTTGGCGTTGTTCTGCTGCGCGGCCTGCCGGGCTGCTTCCGACAGCGTAACCGCAAACGCCGATGCTGGCAGCAACAATACCAAGGTCAGGACACACACACAATTGAATGGTTTTCCCCACATGCGGTTTATTCTAACGCAATCATCTGAATTAGACCTGAATAAGAACACCGACTAAAAAATTTCCGCCAGCATACAGCGTAGACTGCCACCGGCCTTTTCAATCTCGTCCAGTGCACTCGAGCGCAGTTTAAAACCCCAGGACTGAAGTGACTGCAGGCTCGCGGGGCGCAACGCGTCCACACCCGTCTTACTCATGAAAAGATCATTCTCAGTCAAAGCGATACAATTGCCGGCAAAGGCATTTTTTTCTGTTTCATCCAGAACCAGTGTGTGCCCCGGAAACGCCTGCGCGACAGCAGCCGGCACCGCCGGGTCCGCAAAAGCACCGGGATGTATCACGCAGGCCCGGCCGGCAAGCACCATCATGATGACGTTGGTGTGGTACTCCTGGGGCTGTAACTCAAAACTGAATATCATGTTCAATCCAAAGGCGTCGTGCATGGCACGCAAACCGGCCTCATCGACCCGCCCGGTCATACCGCAAAAACCGATGCGCCGTGCATGGTCGATGATCAGCGGACCTGTCAGTTCCGCGATGCAATCCTGCCTGCTCAGATCAACGGTCGTATAACCCCGGGCCTTGAAATATGATCGGATGTCGGCCCGTTCAGCCTCTTTTTGCCGGCCGGGATGCAACATGTGACCGATGATGAAGCGACCCTGGGTGGTTGCAAACACATTGTTTGGGAAAACACCATCCGGTGCGCTCTTGTCACCGGGAAAAACCACCACATCAATACCCTGCCCCCGGATCAGTTCCGCCAGTTGGCGTGATTGGGCCAGGGCGCGTTCGGGTTCGACCGTAACCCCCGGGTCCATGTAGGCATTATCGGTGGCAGATTCCTTGCAGATGGTAAATTCTGCCGGTTCGACCAGCATTACACCACGCGCACAAACGGGACCGCTGACCGGGAAATCTCCCTCCTTCAGCTGCCGTAAAAACTCACCTGCCCGGTTGACAATCATTGAACCCGTGCCTGCATGGCGGCCAATGCCTGTGATAACAGGTCCACGTTGCCGTCATCCCGCCAGGCGTTTTCACTCAGGTGCCGGCGCCAGGCCTTGGCGCCGGGTATACCCTGGAAGAGTCCCAGCAGGTGCCGGCTGATATATTTGACCGGCACGCCTTTTTGAACCTCACGTGCGATATAGCGTGTCATCGAGTCTACTGCAGCGGCGCGATCAGGCGTGGCCATGCTTCCAAAAAATTCTTGCTGGCATTGCGCCAGCAGCCAGGGTGTCTGGTATGCGGCCCGACCGAGCATCACACCATCCACCTGTTGCAGCTGTTGCGCAACGGCCGCTACCGAATCGATCCCGCCGTTGATAACAATGGTCAGTTCCGGCATTTCCTGCTTCAGACGATACACCCAGTCATGATGCAGCGGCGGCACATCGCGATTCTGTTTCGGGCTCAAACCAGCCAGAACCGCCTTGCGGGCGTGCATCAAAAAAACCGTGCAACCGGATTCCGCCACTGCCCCGACAAAATCCCGCATGTATTCATAGCTGTAATGATCGTCTACACCCAGGCGGGTCTTGATGCTGACCGGGATGGCGACCTCATCCAGCATGGCAGCCATGCAGTCTTTTACCAGCCCGGGTTCCAGCATCAGGCAGGCGCCAAACCGACCACGCTGCACCCGGTCGGACGGACAACCGACATTCAGATTGACTTCATCAAAGCCGCGTTGCTCGGCGATGCGGGCGCAGGCCGCGAGATCATCCGGTTCACTACCACCCAGTTGCAAAGCCAGGGGATGTTCTTCCGGGCTGTAGGCAAGCAGGCGGTCGGTATCGCCGTGCAGGATCGCACCGGTGGTGACCATTTCAGTGTACAGCAACGCCGCTGGCGCCAGTAAACGGTGAAAATAGCGGCAATGCCGGTCGGTCCAGTCCATCATGGG
>CAZAWX010000038.1:13724-21261 GCA_964488985.1 uncultured Ectothiorhodospiraceae bacterium | reverse complement strand
ACATGCTAAGTCAACATCACGCTCCTTTGGAAAACAACCCAACTCCGGATAAGTGGTCGGTACTACAATTTACGCTCTGTCAGCCAGCGTACGTAGATTGTCTTCGTGTACATCGCGATCAATTCGATACAGCCTGAGGCTCGCGATCATCAGCATCCAGATGACAAACAGCGTGGGTGCGTAATAGAGACCCAATCTGAACACGGCTTCTTCCGGAACCTGCCCTGGTGCGATACCCTTGGGAAAGTGAGCAGCTGTAAGTACCGCCGTTGCTGCCAGTACACCGAAACCCTGAACCGCTTTGCGTGTGAATGTAGTAGCCGCGAACAAGACCCCTTCCGATCGACGCTTTGTTCTGATCTCACCGTCTTCCACGAGGTCCGCGATCATGGCCGTACTCAATATCGAGAAGGTGATCATCAGTGCGATATCAATAACGGTAGCGACGAGAATTATCGGGTATAAAATGGGGTCTCCATTTTCAGGCATCAAACCTATAAGACGTAGCACAACCGGTGCTGGTGCAATCGAGAACGCCAGGATTCCAATCAAAATGGCACCGCGTTTCTTACCAATGCGTTTTGAAATGATCGGTGCTATAAACAATGCTATAAAGGCCGAAACGATGATGGAGAAGGCCAGGCCGGAGATCTGGTCCGCACTGAATTCCCAGAAGTACCCGCTGATATAGAAGGAAAGCCCGGCCGACAGGCCTGCGGCAACCGCTCCAAATAAGGCTGCGAGAAACACGGCAAGGAAGGACCTGTTGGCCAGGGTCTCATATATCTCTGAAATCGCGCGCTTGGGACTCATTGCCTTCTTCGGCGGTGGCAGTTTGAAACTCGGAATATGGCGATGGGTGCCTAAAGCCGTGGCGAGGATAGCAATAAGTATGACGATCGCCGCGACGATGCCATAGGTACCATATCCGTCCTTATTCAGAATGCCGTTCGGGATCGTCTCGGTCGGCGCCAGAAATACGGCCAATGCGATGGTGGCCATGATGGTGCCACCAATCCAGCCGAAGAAGAATCGGTAACTGAGCAGAGAGGTTCTCTCATCGTAGTCTTCCGTCAGTTCGGCCGAAAGCGCCGAGCTGGGCACTTCGAACATCGTGATGCAAACCCGGATCAAGATGGACAGTGTGAGGATATAAGGGAATAGCTCATTACCTGTGAGCCCGGCAGGCGGCACCCACAGGAAGTAATAGCAAATGGCGACCGGCAGCGCGGATGCATACATCCACGGATGCCTGCGCCCCCATCGTGAATGGGTGTTATCACTCAAGTATCCCACGATCGGATCGGAAAACGCATCAAAAAGTAAAGCGATTAGCAGCGCCAGGCCAACCAACGGGGCATCAACACCCATCACCTGTGAATAGAACAACAACAGGAAATAATCAAATCCGTTGTTCTTGACACCGTATGCCACGGCGCCAAAGCCATAAGCAAGCTTGGTTGGGAATGTTAAGCGACCTTTTGCTATCACTGTGCGTTCTCCTCGTACTTATAATATGGTGCGTGTCTGACGATCAATCACCGATCTGGATTTGCCTGATGTAGGTCTCTACGAGATTGTTTTCCTCATCAGAAAGCAATTTCAACCCATCGTCCGTACGACTGGAAACATCCAGGAATGTCTCAATGCCCATCTGTTTCAAGAGACCGAATGGCCCGAGCTTCTGGCCCGTGGCTACCGTCCAGGTACGATCGATGTCTTCAGTATCTGCTACCTCCTGGAGTACCGTGAGCACCGCACTTTCTATGAGCGCCACGACCATCGCATGAAGGATCCCCGGATCGGCACTTTCGCCGGTCAGAAAGTCAGGCTGCTGATAGCTCGGACCCGGGTAGCTGTAAAAGCCCTTGCCGGTCTTCATGCCAAATTCACCGCGCTTCACAAATTGCTCGAAGTAGTCCGAGATTTTGGCGCGCAGTGTTTCCAGGTGGGTGCTCCCACCGGTCGCATTCATCTGGCTCGATATCAGGTCCAGGCCAATCATATCCATGATGCCGAATGGTCCCATAGGCGCCTTCAAGTGGACCATGTAGGCCCGGTCGACCTCTTCCATGGTGGCCATTCCGCCTACGATCATCGCATTGGCCGTCGTGTTCACCGCCCACAGCAACGAATTCATGACATAGCCCGGGTGTTCCTTTTTTAACAATAGCGGAACCAGGTCCAGGCTCTCCACATATCGTTTCAGGATATCGATTGTCCCGGGCCTTGTTCGTGGACCGGCGACCAGATCGACCAGTCGCGATCCCATGTAGAAGTGCATCGCCGCGAAGCGATCGCCGCGGGCAACAACGTCCTCGATATCGGATACCACCAGGCCGGACGTATTGGTGGTCAGGATCGTCCTCTCAGGACAGACCTCATCGAGTTTCTGATGAATTTCCCGTTTCAATTCCACACTCTCGTACACGGACTCACTGACAAGGTCAGCATTCGCCGTCGCTTTCGCCAGGTCGGTGCCGGCCGAAATACGCGGAAACGCAGCGCCGAGTTGCGCCGGCGTGCAGTAACCACCACCGATCAGAAAAGGTGCGAATTCTTTAAGTCTCTTTGGTATCTGTTTCAGGGTTTCCTCTGAAATATCATATAACTCAACGTTGTAACCCGAGATGGCCGCAACCAGGGCATTGCTGCAGCCCATTGTACCGGCACCCACAAAACAGATAGTTTTTATTTCTTCGATGGTATTGGATGCGGCCTTTTCAGCGATAGCGCCTGGCAGGGTTTCTTTCTTGTCGAGCACACGGGGCATGCGATCCGGCACGAACAGGTTGGTGCTGCCGGTTGTCACCATGGCCGGCAGGTACCCCAAATTGGGCAGGTCCGCCAACGCATTGGCAATGTGGCACTGGGTCGGGTTCTGCTCCCAGCTCAAGTGCTTCCAGTCAATCTCGCCCTCGCCGATCCATGCGCCGGTGTAGAGGGTATCAGAAGGAAATGTGGTCGGCTCACTCACTGCCGGGCCAAAACCACCGACGTTGGGCAGGTACCGCCATGCCATCGGGTGGTCCTTTCCCTGCGTCGCCTTCTGGGCGGCTTCGGTTTCTTCGGGTGTCGGCACCCTGAGGTTCCCGATCGACATATCGAGTATCTTGTTGCCGAAATGGCTGACACTGGTTTGCCATTGATCATCAACGACACTGTGATCCGGTATATCACCGAATACCTTCGGAATTCCGGTCCTCTCGCGCCCGGACAGGATCGCGTCCGCCAGGTTTTCCCACCAGACCAGGGAATACTGGCCTTCGAGTTGTTCGTTCTCACCATTGAATACGGCCGAAGCGGTCACGGCCACGAGGTTGTACCCGCGCCCGGCCAGCCAGTCCACGTCTTTACTGCAACAATACACGACGGTGACGACCGGCTGCTCTCCAACCGTGAAGGGGTGAGGAAGATGGGCCGCGAGTTTGTCCCTGTCGGTCAGATACGGCACCACCATCATGGTCACGTCACGATACCAACCGCTGGTTTTTTCACCCTGGGGCAAGGGGCCGAAATGGGCCGGCATCATATAGCTTTCGTAAGGCTTGAACTTGAACATTCGTGAGCCCTCTCTCCTATCTGACTGGATTCGAATACTGCCGGGTGAAGAGACTTCACCCGGCAGTTGGACTAGAACCTGTAGTTGAGCTGCAAACCGTACATCCTTGGGTCGCTGAGGAGATCGGTACGAAGGAAACCATCCGAGATGGTACCACCGCTGGCATCAGTTGAGTGACGATCATCCGACAGGTTTTTGACGAATGCGGTGAGAGCCAGTTTTTCCGACGGTGCGGTCCATGTTACCCGCGCGTCAAAGCGATCCCACGAATCCAGCCTGCCGTTTTCCGAATTGTTCGGACTGGTATACATCTCGTCCACCCAGGTGTAGATACCGCTGAAGAGAAGATCACCTTTGTCACCCAATGGAACATAGTAGCTGGCGCTGAGGCCGACTTTGTTCTTCGGCGCACGGTTCAACATGTTGCCTTTGTAATTGACAATTGGCTGTTCGAGGGTGGATTTGTCGATGGTAATGAAATCGGTATACTTGGCGTTGTTATAGGCGTAACTGCCGGCCAAACGGAAACTATCACTAATCAGCCAGGTAAACTGCGCTTCAAATCCTTTCACTGTAGCCCCGGCGGCATTGGTAAATTCAGTTCCGGATGCACCCGTTTCAGGATCCAGATAGCTCTGTCTGACCTGCAAGTCTTTGTAGTCATAGTAATAGGCAGCCAGTTCCACGAGCACTGTATCATCTGCCAGCGAGCCTTTGTAGCCAATCTCATATGAGGTGATCGTCTCTTCGTCGAAAGAGTCTACACCAGGAGCAAGCGTACCGAGATTGAAACCACCCGCGCGATAACCGGTTGATACTGAGCCGTACACGAATCCACCATTATCCATCGTGTAGTCCAATCGAACCATGCCGCTGACATTGTCCCAATCCATCTGGTCGCTGGCATAATCACCCTGGTTAAGCGGGAATGCGATGCTGTTACCGATGGCCTTGTGGGTTTCAGACTCGATCACGCCATAGTCCGGGATTCCATCTCCGGTGACATCACCAACCGGTATCAGGGCACCAAATGCTTCATACAGTGGTGCCATCGCATAGACCAGTTCAGTGCCCTTCTTCTTATCGAAGGTATAGCGTCCACCGACCGTCATTTTGAGCTTGTCGGTGAAATCGTAGTTAATTTGTCCGTAACCGGCCCAGGAGGTGACATCCAGATCGGTGTCAAACCAGAATACGCGATTGTTTGGGTCGCCCTCGAAATCGGGATAGCGGAACCCGCCAAGAACATATTGGCTCATCAGAGCACCCGGCAGGGTAGCAATCGGGTAACGCGGACCGAAGTTGTTGAAGTCTGCAAGTGCCAGGGTGACGAGTTCTGTGTCCCAATTCACTGACGTTGAGTAAATTGGATCAGCAGCATTCTGGAAATCAAAGTATAAGCGCGCATCCTGTTCGAAATAATACAAGCCGGCGATAAAGTTAAGTTTGCCGTCAAAATCTGATATGAATTGCAACTCATGGGTCTTTTGCTCGGAGTCAGAGATTATATTATTGACTGAACTCGAATTCGGGTTTGAAGACCAATCCACATCACCGGAAGACTCACGCAGAAAGTCTCCATAACCCCCAATGTACTTAATGTCGATATCACCCACGTTAAATATATTGGTCAATATGACATTGGTGTACTCTTCATCCAGTGTGTTTGCAAAATCCTGGCTGGTTCTGCTTTCATCCAGGACCGCGGGGTTCTCCTGATCCCAGCCCCAGGTATGGTTGATCGTTGTGGCACCTGGGTAGACGCGTGTTTCTGTATCGTATGGGCTCAACTGGTATCTTGAGCTCGGCCTGCCATCGCGTCTGTAGGTGAGTACCCTCAGATCCGTCTGCCATGTTTCGGTCCAGTCGGCACGTATGGTCGTATCGAAGGCCGTGTTATCGAGTTCATCGACGTCGGGCCCCGCATCATTCTTCTGTAACGCGCCGCGATTGAGCTGTGATGCGGACATGCGCCATGCGAAACGATCACCCAATGGGATGTTCAACATGCCCTGGGCGACGGCGTAACCGTGATTACCTGCCTCCAGGTTAACTTCACCTTCAAACTCATGTTTCGGTTTCTTGCTGATGACATTTACCGCGCCGCCGGCGGTATTACGACCGTACAGTGTTCCCTGGGGGCCACGCAAGACCTCGATTCGCTCCACGTCGAAAAAGTTATTGACCGTGTAAGGTCCGATACCATTCGTGAAGTATCCGTCAACATAG
Source organism: uncultured Ectothiorhodospiraceae bacterium (assembly GCA_964488985.1). Lineage (GTDB taxonomy): Bacteria > Pseudomonadota > Gammaproteobacteria > HK1 > HK1 > CAZAWX01. Next base: position 15,470 of record CAZAWX010000038.1, on the reverse strand, counting down.
GTGCCGACCGCCGCGTCGATCCCAAGCGCGAGACTGTCGATGCCCACACCGCGGATAGTGATTCTCTCACCGGAGGTGATCGAGAGCCCGGGAGTATTGACACTCAGGTCGTTTAGATCATCGATGCCGAACTCCTGCAACTTCTCGGAAGAGAAAGCCGTGATCGAGATACCGGTGTCCATCAAACTGGTTTCCCGCCTGGTAGCCGTGACGACGACTTCCTCGAGTGTGAGACCACTTTCCTGGGCAACTGCCGGCACGGCCATAAATACACTTCCCGCCATGGCGATAAATAGTGCTGTTCTTCTCATCTTGCGACTCGAAATAGCGTTGGAAAACCGTTTGGAACTATTCATGGAACCTCCGACTTTTTGCGAATTTGGCACGTGTCTCATAGTTTAAGCGTACCCATTTAAATTGAACATACAGTATGTTGTTAATGCGTGCAAGTATATTCTCTTGTTATGTAAGGATTATCAATTGATTACAACGAATGTCAGCCCGGGACCGGGCTGACTTCAAGAATTTCTATTGCGTGCCCTTTCTGGAGATCAAAGCACTTCGAACAGACCCGCTGCGCCCATTCCACCACCGACGCACATCGTGATGACCACGTACTTGACGCCACGGCGTTTGCCTTCGAGCAAGGCATGACCGACCATTCTCGCCCCGCTCATGCCATAGGGATGTCCGAAAGAGATCGCTCCACCATTGACATTGAGTTGCTCATTTGGAATTCCCAGGCGGTCGCGACAATAGATGACCTGCACTGCGAAGGCTTCATTGAGTTCCCACAGGCCGACATCGTCCATCGTGAGGCCATGCTGCTTAAGCAGCTTGGGGATCGCGAATACCGGCCCGATACCCATCTCGTCAGGCTCGCAGCCCGCGACCGCAATACCGCGATACACACCGATAGGCTCCAAACCACGTTGTTCAGCGAGCTGACTATCCATGAGCACACTTGCAGAAGCGCCATCGGATAGCGGACTGGCGTTGCCTGCAGTAATCGTACCGCCTTCTATTACTGGCTTAAGACCCGTCAGACCTTCGAGCGTCGTGCCAGGGCGATTGCCCTCATCGAGTTCCAGGGTCTTGTCGACCAGGCTGATCTCACCGGTTTCCCTGTCCATGACACCCATGTTGGCTGTCACAGGCAGTATCTCCTGGGCATACTTACCCGCTTGCTGGGCGGCCGCCGTACGTTGTTGGCTTTGCAGTGCATACTCATCCTGGGATTCGCGTGAGATGTCATAACGCGCGGCGACCACTTCTGCCGTCTGCAGCATCGGCATATAAATGTGCTCATGGGCCGCCACCAGTTTCGGGTCGATCACACGGTGCAAGTTCTGGTGCTCATTCTGGACCAGGCTGATCTGCTCCATACCCGCACCCACGACAACCTGCATACCATCGTGGACGATCTGCTTCGCGGCGGTGGCGATGGACATCAGCCCGGAAGAGCACTGACGATCCATCGTCATCCCGCTGACCGAGACAGGCAGACCACCGGCCAGTGCGGCCAGACGGCCCGGATTCAAACTACAAGTGCCCTGGGGCATGGCGCAACCCATGATCACGTCATCAACTTCGGCCGGGTCGACACCCGCGCGTTCCACCGCAGCGCGTATCGCGATGCCACCCATCGTCGGTGCTTCCGTGTTATTGAAGAGCCCACGATAGGCCTTGCCGATCGGTGTGCGTGCGGTTGAAACGATTACTGCATCTTTCATTGCGATTACTCCT
>CAZAWX010000038.1:4747-13624 GCA_964488985.1 uncultured Ectothiorhodospiraceae bacterium | reverse complement strand
GATCGGTGTGCGTGCGGTTGAAACGATTACTGCATCTTTCATTGCGATTACTCCTGATAATGCTGATTTAAATGTCTACGCCAAATGCCTTCATGGCTTTGCCGACGAACTTGTGGGTCTGGTTGAAGCCGACCGTCAGTTCCTGCTCACCTTCACGCGCATTGATTGAGTCGAGTTGCGCCAGGACGTTCTCCGGTGTTTGCTCGTCGGGCGGAAGGTAGATACCATCGGTCTCGTAAATATGGGCAGAGGCATAAGCGCCGGCGCCGGCACAGAGAATCAACCGGTTGGGGGCCTCTTCGGCACATAACACCAGTAAACCTGCGGTCACAGATTCAGTCGTCATGACATCAAAGGCCGCCTTCTCGATGAGCCCCTCCGTCATCGCGGTACCTGCCGTAGGTGCCAGGGAATTGACTTGGATGCCGTACTTGGCACCTTCGATCACCAGGGTATTCATCAGACCCACAACCGCCATCTTTGCCGCGCCATAATTGGTCTGACCGAAGTTACCGTAAAGTCCGCTCGAGCTTGTTGTCATGACGATTCGGCCGTAGTTCTGCTCACGCATGATCTCCCAGACCGCCTTGGTGCAGTTGAAGGCACCATTCAGATGGACATCGATCACGGCCTGAAAATGCTCGAGCGGCATTTTAACAAAGCTCCTGTCACGCAAAATTCCGGCATTGTTGATCAGGATATCCACGCGACCCCAGGTATCCATGGTTTTTTCCACCATGGCCTGCACCTCATCGAAATTGACCACGTTGGCAGTATCGGCTATCGCCTCGCCGCCACCGGCCTTGATTTCCGCAACGACATCGTCTCCCGCGGCAAGGTCATTGACGACTACTTTCGCGCCGCGTGCGGCAAGGCCCAATGCATGTGAACGGCCCAGGCCGGCGCCTGCGCCCGTTACGATTGCGACCCGGTCTTTGAACTGAATGCTCATTCTCTATCTCCTGGATGATTCATTTTGATACTGCCATGGTCAGCCACTCGGCGATCAACGCCGGTGTAGGCTCACCTTCAATTTCTATGCTTACCTGCTGCTTGATCAAAAACTGCCCCGGTTTCTTTTCCGTGACATCGAGCAACAGGGCTTTAGCACGAACACGGCTGTTCACCTTGACCGGCGAGAGGAAACGAACCTTGTCGAAGCCGTAGTTAAGCCCCATCACCATATTCTCGAAAGCACAACCCACGCTTTGGGCAAAATGAGACAACAGGCTCAACGACAAAAAGCCGTGCGCTATGGTGCCGCCGAACGGCGTTTTCGCCGCACTTTCGGGGTCAACGTGAATGAATTGTTGATCAAGCGTGCAATCTGCGAAGGCGTCAATGCGATCCTGATCGACCAGAACCCAATCGGTGGTGCCCATATCGGCGCCGATGCTTTCCTTCATGTTGTCGCGATTTAATATCAGGCCCATGTTGGTCTCCTTGTGTATTGGCTAACCCGGACATTTCATCAAGGATCCGGAATTTGCACGGTAGCTGGCAAAACAGTTTGGTTGATCGTTCGCAGAAGCATAGCGGTAGCTATGGTTCAAAAAGGATCGGCCGAAATGTGAAGCCAGATACCGTACAAAACCGGATAGGACAAACTGTAACCGTACGAGATGCATACAAATGTCCTTACCGGGTTGTAATATATACATAAGTATCTTCCTAAGGTCCGCCTTGGTGAAATGTCCGGGCTAAAGCCCCAGCTGTGCGATCATTTCGCTGCGGAGCTGTTTCTTGGCGATCTTCCCGGCCGCAATTCGTGGCAGGGGGCTGGTATGAAACCAAATATGCTGCGGTACCTTGAATGCGGCAAGCCGTGAGGCCAGGAAGGCCTGGACTCGATCACTATCAAGTTCACTACCTGGTTTTAGCAGAAGTGCCGCGCCAACAATCTCACCCAGGCGCTCATCCGGAAGCGAATAAACGGCTGCCTCTGCCACCTCCGGATGTGCATAGATGGCCGCCTCGACCTCCAGGCAACTGATGTTCTCTCCGCCGCGAATGATGATGTCCTTGAGCCTGTCGACGATGTACAGGAAGCCTTCCTCGTCCTGGTAACCCGCGTCACCCGTATGTACCCACCCATCGACGAATGTCTCCGCGCTCTCCGCCGGGCAATTCCAGTAGCCACCCGCGTTGGCCGGCGTGCGCACACAGATTTCGCCGACCTCGCCTTGCTCGACCGTGCCTCCCCGTTCATCGATGATTCGCAGTTCGACCAGTGGCGCAATCGGCCTGCCGACAGAGGCCGGCCTGTCGATGTAGTCTTCCTGCCCGAGGATACTCGTTACCGCATTGTTCTCGGTCATCCCGTATCCAACGGAAGGCATCGCACCGGGGAATCGTTCCACCAGGATCGCAACATGCCCCGCCGGTCGCGCCGCGCCGCCGGACGATATATCCACCAACGTCGAGACATCGTAATCCGCCAGGCGTGGATGGTTCATCAACTCCATGGACATCGTCGGGACACCGTTGATGTGGGTGATCTTCTCGGCCTCGATTAATTCGAGGGCGACATCGACATCCCACTTGCGCATCATCACGACCTTTCGCCCGACGGCAAGCGACAGGAGAAACAGGCTGTTCAGCCCGGTCACATGGAACAGGGGTATGGAGAGCAGGATCGCCGGCTGTACCTCGGGTTCCTTACCCATGGTGCCCGCAAGAATTGCCGTGGCACTGACGGCTACCAGCCAGGTACCGACCGCAGAAATGACGTTTCGGTGTGTCGAGAACACGCCTTTCGGCTTGCCGGTGCTACCAGACGTATAAAGAAGCGTCGCGAGGTCCCCGGGTTCTATACCGACCTCGGGAAAACTGCAGGGCTTTGAACCGTCCAGCAGAGGCTCCAGGCGGTCAACCCCATCGGGCAATGGCGCACCGCCGGTATCCATACAAATGACAGGCAAGCCAGATTCCTCGAGCCAGCTAGCCATCCGTACGTAACGGGTGCCATCCACAATTGCCAGGCTGGTGCCGCTATCCTGCAAGCCGTAGACGAGTTCCTCACCCTGCCACCAGGAATTCATCGGCACCACTACCGCGCCAAGCGCGGTAATGGCCATGAAGCTGATACACCATTCTGGCGCATTGCACATGGCGATGGCCACGCGGTCACCTTTCTTCACCCTGTATCGATCGGCCAGCGTGTGACTCAAACTCGCCGACTGCCGGAGTACATCATTGAAGGAGTAACGCCGATCGCCATCGACGAGGCAGTCCTTGTCCGCATAACCCGCGACGGAAACATAATAATCACGCAGGTTGTCGGGCAAGCCGCCAAATACCCTCCGGTTTTCTCCTCCTATCAACTTCTCCTGGACGGGGAAAGGACCAGCCTCGCCGGTTAAACCTGCAATGGTTGCCTCAATTTCCTGGTATCGCACGGTTCAATACCCCCTCAACTGGGAAAACCGGTCGCTGTGATAATAATCGTCTCCGTATTCCTGGCGTGCGGCAGCGGCCCGCTTCATGAAGAATCCGATATCGAGTTCATCGGTCATACCGATCCCTGCAAACATCTGGACCGCTTCATTCACGACCAGCTTCACGGTCGTGCCACACTTGAACTTGGCCACGCTGGCCAGCAACGAGCGATCCGCAGAGTCTTCATCGATGGCCTGCAGGGCCTTCAATACGACAGATCTGCACAAATCGAGCTCGCTGAACATGATTGCCGCCCGGTGTTGCAGGGCCTGAAAACTCCCCACGAAGACGCCGAATTGTTTTCGTTCCTTCAGATACTGGATAGTGCGTTCAAAAGATTCCTCGGCGATCCCCAGCATCTCTGACGATGAGCACACGGCGCCAATATCGAGTGCCTTTTCCAGCTCTTCCCAGCACTTTCCTGCCTCGCCCAACAATGCGTCGGGACCCACGCGAACCCCGTCGAAACAGATATCGGCGGCGACGTGATTGTCCACATTGCGTGTATTGGAGAACGTCGTACCCTCGCTTTCACGCGCGACCATGAACGCGCTCAGACCGTCCCGGTCACCCGGCGAACCAGCCGTTCTGGCCACGACAAGTAACTGGTGAGCGACATTTCCGTCGAGTACATGGACTTTTTTTCCACTCAGGACAAACCCATCCGCTTCTGCCGTCGCCGTCATTGCGGTCGCTGCCGGGTCGAGCCGAGCGGTATCATTCAACGCCAGTGTCAGGATCATTTCCCCACTGACAACGGCTGGTAAGACTGCCTGCTTCTGGTCTTCACTGCCGAGGCCCGCAATCATTGACGAGCAGACCAGCGCCGAGGACAGCAGCGGCGAGGAGGCGAGTGTCCTGCCGCACTCCTCCAATAGCAGCCCCGCACCCACATAGCCGAACTCCAGCCCATCGTATTCCTCCGGAACGACGATGCCGGGCCACCCCATGTCCGCCATGTCTGCCCAAAGGCCTGGCGACCACTCCTTACCGGAATCGCGAAGCTCGCGTAGGTTTTCTACCGGGGAACTCTCCTGGAGGAAAGTTTTTGCGGAATCACGCAGCAATTGCTGCTCTTCATTTAATACCAAAGCCATCTCTAACTCCTGCTACTGTGTCCGCCGCGCAGGACGGTAAACCCAGAATACGTTTGGCGATAATGTTCAGCTGTATTTCCGAGGTGCCACCCTCAATGGAATTACCCTTGCTGCGCAGCCAGTGTCTGGCGCGCGTCATCTCTTCCTGCTCACCCCAGGCCAATGCTTCTGTGGCGCCAATCGACATCAGCAGTTCATTGCGAAACTTGTTGAGCTCGGTTCCGTAATACTTCAGCATTGAAGATGCCGCACCCGCTCCCTGCCCTGACTTGATTTCATCGACCACTCTTTCCACGGTGGCGGCGAAGGAAATTTCGTCTATCTCAAAGGCGGCGACATCTGCGCGAAGCGCACCATCGGCTAACCTGCCATCGGCCTCACCAATCGCGGCCAGTGCCTTCTGACCCAGCGACTCGCTCCCGACAGTGGATAAGCCAAAGCCACCAATCATCTGCCGTTCATGGGTCAACAGGTACTTGGCGATATCCCAACCCTTGTTCAGTCCACCGACCAGGTTCTCCTTCGGCACCTTGACCTTGTCGAAGAAGGTCTCGCAGAACGGCGAGTTACCACTGATCAATTTAATCGGCTGGGTACTGACACCCGGTGTTGCCATGTCGATCAACAGAAAGCTGATTCCCTGGTGTTTCGACACATCGAAATCGGTACGAACCAGGCAGAAGATCCAGTCGGACTTGTCGGCATAGGAGGTCCACACCTTGGAACCATTGACGAGGTAGTGATCACCCTTGTCATCGGCACGGGTCGCCAGGCTGGCCAGGTCGGAACCCGCATTGGGCTCGCTGTAACCCTGGCACCAGCGAATTTTCCCGTGAATAATCTCGGGAATATATCGATGCTTCTGCTCCTCAGAGGCAAACTTGAGCAGTGCTGGGCCGAGCATATCGACACCAAAACTATCCAACGCGCGACGGGCGGTGATTCGCGCCAATTCCTCGCGCAACACCTTTGCTTCGGCCTTGGAGAGACCGCCACCGCCATATTCAGAAGGCCATTCTGGCGCAGTCCAGCCACGCCCGGCCATATTCTCGAACCACAGCCGCTGGTCCTCGCTCTGAAAGACGGCGTTGCGCCCTCCCCAATACTGGTCATATTCCGACTTGATTGGCTGCCGCATTGATTCCGGGCAGTGTTCCTGCAGCCAATCACGGGTTTCTCGTCTGAACTCTTCGATGCTTGACATATTAAAATCACTCATGCGTTTACGTTATTGAACTTTAGGTATGTATAGTACATTTAAAGTATGTTTTAATGCAAATAAGGTATGTTTCAAATTATTAATACATCATTGGGCTGTGTGTTACGGGTCTAACATGGTAGAATTATTTCAACCCATGGTATCTTTGTAGAACAGCACAAAACAAAAATATGGCATCAAAAAGACCTTCCCTCGAGCGGCAGAGAAAATCACCTTTTTCCCGCAGCAACCAACACGAAGTCAAACTCCAGACGATACTTTCTGAAGCCGCACGCCTGTTCAATTTCCAGGGCACAAGAGCAACTACATTAGGCGATATCGCGAAGGGTATCGGCTTGACCAAAACCTCCTTGTATTACTACGCCCGCAACAAGGAAGAATTGGTCTACAAATGCTACCTGGCTAGTTGCGACGCGGGTGATGCCATCACGGCTGAAGCCAGCAAAGGCGCCGAGACGGGTCTGGATTGTCTGTGTAGCTTTGTGAAGGTCTGGTTCAAGCAATACGAGGAGCAGACCCAGGGTCAGCGACCCTATACAGCATGGCTCGTTGAGGTGCCCGCCTTGGCCAGCGAGCATCGTGAGGAAATCGAGACCCGCATGCTCAGGTTCTTCAACACCATACTCAAGTTCGTAAAGCGCGGCATAAAGGACGGGAGTATATCGGATTGCGCACCCATCCCCACCACACAGGCTTTCCTGGCGATTGTATATTGGTCCTATGTCTGGTTCCGTAACGTGCCAGTCGAAAAAAGGCCTGCAGCAATACAACAGTTACTCAGCCTGATCAAGGGCGGTATCAGCGCTGACACATACCAGTTCAGTGACATCGGCTTCCCCTCTCTCGAATCCCGGGCACCGGCAGGATTTGACCGGGACAAACAAAACGAAATAAAGCGAAATGCCTTTCTACAGGTAGGCTCACAGATGTTTAACCAACGAGGCTACATGGGTGCATCCCTGGATGACGTCGCCGAGCAACTGGACGTGACGAAAGGCGCGTTTTACTACCACATACAGAATAAGGAAGACCTGCTTTATCAGTGCTTCCAACGAACACTTGAGCTGATAAGCGAGATGATCGAGCGAGCCGGCAAGGATGGCAAAAGCGGCGCCGAGAAGATTGAACTGGTATTACGCTACCTTTTCAATGTGCAACTCAGCGAAGACGGACCGTTGATCGCGTATCGGTGCCTGCCATCACTCAGCATCGAGCGCCGTAACGAGATTCTGGAACAAACACAGGCAAGCAGCGACCGCCTTGGTGAGTTCATCTCTGAAGGAATCAAGGATGCGAGCATCCGTGACGTCAATCCCGGGGTCATCGAAAACGCCATCACCGGTACGATCGATGCCACACCCGGTATCGCAGAAATGATGCATGTCAGGGACAACTCGAAGGTCTCAGCCCAGTACCTGGAGTTATTCTTCAACGGTATTGCCAACCGCATGTAACACCGGTACAGACTTCCAACTTCTGAAATATATTCTTTCACTCGTATTTGGCTATTAAAAACGCTATTATCTGATCATAATACTCCAAAGACATATAAACATACTATATCTTCAAATTTGTTTGATCTATTGAGTATTACCATGAGCGAGAATTGAGCATTTTCAAGGACTATATCAATGAACAAACCTGCCAACACTGAAAGCACCAGTCGCATGGATCAGATTTTTGCCAAACAGCGAATGGCTTCCCGCCAGTATGCCTATCCAGAGTTGGAATCCCGGCTTCAGAACCTGGACAAGTTACAAAAAATCCTGCTTGAAAATCAGATCGCCATCACCGATGCCATCAATGCGGATTTTGGCAATCGCTGCGCCCAGGAAACACGTATGCTGGAGGTGTTTGGTTTACTGGGTGGCATCAACCACAGCCGCAAGCGCCTGAAAAAGTGGATGAAACCCCAGAAACGCCACATCGGCCTGGCCTATCTCGGCGGTAAAAACACGGTTATCCCTCAACCCAAGGGTGTCGTGGGCGTGGTCTCCCCCTGGAATTACCCGCTGTTTTTGGCCCTGAGCCCCTGTATCAGTGCGCTAGCCGCGGGCAACCGCTGTATCGTGAAAATGGCTTCGAACTCGCAGACGCTCTGCCGTCTGATGGATGAGTTGGTTTCCGCCGTATTCGACGAAGACACCCTGGCGATCATCCCTGGTGTCTCGGCAAAAGAATTTACGCATCGGCCGTGGGATCACCTCGTCTTTACAGGCTCTCCGGCCGTCGGAAAAATCGTGATGGCCACGGCCGCTCAATACCTGACACCTGTCACACTGGAACTTGGCGGAAAGTCTCCGACTATCATCGCCGACGATTGTGATTTAAGAATGGCAGCCGAGCGCCTGCTATTCGGTAAGTATCTTAACGCCGGCCAGACCTGCGTTGCGCCGGATTATGTATTCGTGCCACGGAACAGGGTTAAAGAGTTCGTTGAGTTAGCCAGGGAGATTGTCAGTGGACGTTACCCAACGGCTGAGAGCAAGGACTTCACCTCGATTATTGATGAAAAGGCTTTCACCCGGTTAACTGCCGTATTGAAGGACGCGATCGATAAGGGCGCTGAACCCATTAACCTGCTGGGCAAGGACAACCCCGATCCTGAAGCTCGAAAGATACCCCCTTACCTCGTGCTGGATCCCGGTGACGACATGTTGTTGATGCAGGAAGAGATTTTCGGACCCATCCTGCCCATCAAACCCTATGATGACCTCGATGAGGTGATTGCCTATATCAATGACAATGAGCGACCCCTGGCGCTGTACCTCTTCTCAGATGACAAGGCCGCGCAGGACAAGGTCATCAACAATACCATGTCAGGCGGTATGTGCCTCAACGACAGCATGCTACACGTCGGTCAGCACGACATGCCCTTCGGAGGCATCGGCAACAGCGGTATGGGTCATTATCACGCCAAAGAAGGTTTTCTCGAGTTTTCCAAGTTACGCCCAATCTTCAAACAGGCAAAAACGTCCGGCATCCTCGCGTTGGCACCACCCTATGGTCAAGGCTATGAGAAGATGGCCAATATGATCATGAAGTGGAAGCTCTGGTAGGATGGGCCGGAAGGGGTCGGAGTCAACTGCCAGAGTAAAAACTCTGGCAGTTGACTCCGACCGC
>CAZAWX010000038.1:0-4647 GCA_964488985.1 uncultured Ectothiorhodospiraceae bacterium | reverse complement strand
GAAGGGGTCGGAGTCAACTGCCAGAGTAAAAACTCTGGCAGTTGACTCCGACCGCGGTCTTCGCAGATGAAAAGCCACACCACCCGTGTCTCTAAAGCAGGTTCCAGGCACCTGACATTTTTTGCCGCAGTACTGTCGATGATCGCGCCGTTCTCAATTAATACCTACCTACCCTCCTTCCCGGATATCGAGCGGGAGTTCGGCATTTCGCGCGCGATACTCTCCCAAAGCCTCGGGGTCTACCTGTTCGCCTTCGCGGTCTCGACTCTTTTCTGGGGGCCGTTGGCCGACCGTTTGGGACGACGCCAGGTCATTCTGGTCAGCATGACAGTGTATACCCTGGCCTCTATCGGTTGCGCCCTGGCCGATAATGCCGAAACGTTCATGCTGCTGCGCATCGTGCAAGGCCTGTCCGCGAGTGGTGGAGTCGTCGCCGCACGGGCCATGATCCGTGACGCCCACAGCGCCGAAGCGGCCCGCCGCGCCATGGCGCAGGCGATCCTCTGGTTTGCAATAGCGCCTGCCATTGCACCCATCCTGGGTGGCTGGCTACACGAGATGTTCGGCTGGCGCAGTGTCTTCTGGTTTCTCTGCAGCTTTGGTTGCCTGATGATCCTGATGGCGATCTTCACGCCTGAAACACTGGGTGAGGATGATCGACGCTCCATACACCCTGCCGCGGTCATCCGTACCTATATCAGTGCATTGCTGCACAAGCAGTTTCCCGCGTTGATATTCAGCTGGTCGCTGGCCTTTGCAGGGCAGTTTCTCTACGTTGCCGGGGCCCCCACCGTGATATACGAGTTTCTGGGTCTTGGGACAAATGATTTTGCCTGGCTGTTCATGCCCCTGGTGGCCGGGTTGATATTGGGCGCCTCCATCTCAGATCGCCTGACCCACCGCTGGTCTGCCGGGAAGACCATTTCCCTGGGCTTTTTCTTCATGATATTAGCATCGGTGACCAGTGTTTTCATTGCCAGTTTTTCAGCCGCAAGCATCCCCGCTGTCATCGGACCACTTATGCTCTATGTCACCGGGTTCGCAATGAGTTTACCGGGTCTCACCGTGCTGGCGCTCGATTGCATGCCAAACCACCGTGGCACGGCCGCTTCGATGCAGGGATTCCTGCAGATGTTGACGGGTGCCGGCGTGGCCAGTTTTGCGGTTCCCCTGCTGAAAGGGGGGTGGTTGCACTTCGTGCTGGGCCAGGCCTTGTTCCTGTTGCTCGCGGTGGGGCTATGGTACCGGCTGCAACGGCAGGGTCTATGAGCGGAAAACCCTTTCCACAGAAGAGAGTATGTCATTCACCGTACGTTGGCTGATGGGGGCATCAGGCGCCATGCCAAAATGGCCGTGAAAAGTGCCCGGGTACACGTGCAATTCTGTCCTGACCCCGGCATCGTTTAGGCGGTTGGCGTATTCGACGCCCTCATCGTGCAGGATATCGAGGTCCTCGACCAGCACCGTCGCTGGCGGCAAACCGGATAGATCCGATGCGCGTGCGGGTGCAGCATAGGGTGAGACATCACCGCCATGGGCATGGCCCAGGTACATTCGCCAGGATTCCTCGGCGGTACTTCGATCCCAGACACGGGCATCATGTATTCGATGACTCGAAGCCGTTATCAGGCGGTCATCGACATCCGGGATGATAAGAAACTGGTGAAAGACTTCGGGTCCTCTCTGGTCACGCGATTTCAGAGCCAGTGCCGCGGCCAGTCCGCCACCCGCGCTGATGCCCGAGACTGCTATTTTTGAGGGACAGAGGCTTGCTTCAGAGGGTGCCTGGGCAAGCCACTCCAGCGCAGCGTAACAATCATCAACGGCTGCGGGGAAGGGATGTTCCGGCGCCAGTCGGTAATCCACCGAAACTACGGGGCACTGACCATGGTGAGCCATTCCGAGACATAGTGGGTCCCTGCTCGATACATCCCCCATGACGAAACCGCCACCATGTATAAAAATCAGGGCAGGCGTGTCTTTATCCAGACCCTCGGGACGGTAAACCCGGACCGGGACCCGGTGACCATCAGCGGAGGCGGCAGTTTCGTAGTTATCGATCGCAAACCCCTCCGGTGCCGACATGGCCTCCACCACATTGTAGTTACGCAAAAACGGAAGCGATTCGACAGAGAGGCCCCACTCCGGGGTTGCCTCCAGGACGTCCAGGAGGTACTTGTCCACGTAGGGGGACAGGTCAAAAATCTTCCGGGTCTTCTCAGTCATTTCTTGAAACACCTTTTTTGTAATTCAGCCTGCTGGCGGATACCCAATCATTGAACCAGGTGTGGTGACCTAACCGGCGGCGGCAATAACACCACCATCGAGTACGACCGTGTGACCGACAACCCATGCCGAAGCCCTTGATGCCAGGTAGATTGCCGTACCGGCCATATCCTCCGGTGTGCCCAGCCTGCTACGTGGTGTTTTCGCCAGTAGCTCTTTCTCAAACTGATCCAACAATCCTGCAGTCATCTTGCTGTGGAAGAACCCCGGCGCTATGCCGTTGACATTGATGTTTTCCCTGGCCAGGTCTGCTGCCAGGTGGCGGGTCATATGGATTACCGCAGCCTTGCTGGCTGAATAGGCATAGACGGGCATCATCGGGTTGGCCAAGCCATTGATGGATGAAATATTGATCACCCGGGCCGGGTCCTCATGACTCCCCGCCGCCCTCAATTCCGGTAACAACTGCTGGGTCAGAAAGAAGACGGACTTGACGTTCAGGTCCATAACCTTGTCCCAACCTGACTCCGGGTACTCATCGATATCTGCACCCCAACTCGCGCCCGCATTGTTGACCAGGATGTGAATCTCCGATTCCCGGGTTTTGATCGTCCCGGCAAATGCTTTCACACCCTCCACCGTCGACAGATCAGACTGCACCGGGATACATTCACCAAACTCAGACAACTCATGTGCGGTTGACTGTAATTCTTCGAGCTTGCGTGAAGTGATATAGGTTTTGACACCGCCGTCCAAAAAACCGCGTGCAATCATGGCGCCAATTCCGCGTGATCCACCGGTCACAACCGCAACTTTCCCGGTCAACGAAAATAGATTGTCCAACTTAAATCTCCCAAATCATCTGGTTACAACGCCTGCCGACACTGGTTTGACGTTCAATTCTGAATAAATTGAACTTACAGTATGTTAACGCAACTTACAAGTATTCTACCCGGATTGTCTGTCGCTTATTCCGCTGAAGTTGGCAGTAGCCCTTCAATTAAAGCAATAACCCGGTCGATGTCTTCCGGCGTTGTGCGAAAGTTGCTCATCGAAATACGCATGACACATTTGTCATGCCATGTGGTGGGGCCAAACCATGCCTCACCACTGGCGTTAATGTGCTCGATGACCTCCAGTGTCCGTTTGTCATGATCACCATCCGGGTCGAGAAACCGTACCAGACCCTGGTTGATGACCGGTGTTGTCAATACCTCGACACCAGGAAGTTTTCCCAGCCTGGACACAAAATCCCGGGTCAGGTCACAACATCGTTCAATGATTTGGGCAACACCGTTTCTTCCGATGCTACGCAGGGCCGCATAAATCGGTATCGCACGGGCACGTCTTGACCACTCGGGACCCCATTCAAACTGATCCCGGACGTTTTCCACTTCAACCTTGTAGGGTGCCGGTATGGTCATGGCGTTTTTATGTGCTTGTGCATCGGCGACAAACACCATCCCACTGTCATACGGTACATTTAGCCACTTGTGTGAATCGGTTGCCCACGAGTCGGCTTTCTCCACCCCTTTAAGCAGGTGACGGAAGCGTTTACTTGCAGCTGCCCACAACCCGAAAGCACCATCGATATGTACCCAGGCGTTATAGGAGTGAGCAAGGTCACACACCTCATCAATGGGGTCAAACGCACCCCGATTGAGATCACCTGCGGCAAGCGAAACGATCGTGGGCATTGCCGGGGATTTCTCAAGTTCGGTTTTCAAGGCGCTGACATCAATCGTGCCGTCCAAGCTTTGCTCAACCTGGATAACGGCATCGGTACCCATACCCAACAGACGTATTGCCCGCAACAGGGTTTCATGGTGTTCACCCACCAGTACACGAATCGGCGGACTGCCCACAAGGCCCTGTTTGTCAACCAGCCAGCCCTTATCTGACAACAATTTTTGACGCGCGGCTGCAAGTGCGGTGACATGAGCCATCTGGCAGCCCGTGACAAATGCATAAGATGCCTTTTGCGGCAGACCAAAAATCTCTTTAAGCCACTCAGCAACAACCTCTTCAATAATGGCAGCGGATGGCGAGCAGGCATAGGCGGCAGCGTTCTGATCCCAGGCCGATGTCAGCCAGTCAGCCGCAATTGAAACCGGAATCCCTCCACCTATAACCCAGCCAAAAAACCTGCCAGCCGAGCTATTGAGTAATCCTTCACGGATGTCCTCAGAAAGTTCGTTAATCACCTGCAGTGGCGGCAAACCATCCGCTGTGAGTTGTTTGGACAGCCTCTCGCGGAGTGCTTGCGGGTCGGGCTCATCACTGACTTTGTGCTGATCAATTGATTCAATGTATTCAGCGGCAATTTCTGCCGCGCGTTTGAGTTCAGGATTCACTTGCTAACCTCCTTGGATTAAGCGGGGATTATTGTGCATAAACGACTATTTCGCCACCCGTTTCTTG
>CAZAWX010000037.1:0-21411 GCA_964488985.1 uncultured Ectothiorhodospiraceae bacterium | reverse complement strand
ACGCCGGCATCGTCCCCTACTCGACGATCGGCTACAAGAGCGATCCAGATCTCTTCCGCGACTGGTTCCCGGCGGATCTCGTGCTCGAGTGTTTCCCCGGCCAATTCCGCCACTGGTTTTACGCCCTGCGCGCGGTGAACACACAAAAAATAACTCGCGCGCCCGCCCCCGCCGGTCCGCACGGCTCGATATATTCGCCATTACTCGTACGCCGCTACCAGACTCAGGACGGCATCAACGAAAGTGCCTCGAATTACGCGTTGTGTTATGGCTGCCATGATCGCAACAATATCCTTAACGACAATAGTTTTAAGGAACACGACAAGCACATTCGGGGTGAAAACGCGCCGTGCAATGTCTGCCACGATCCACACGGGGTCAGCCTGGCCCAGGGGAATGCGACAAACAACAGCAAACTGATCAACTTCGACACTTCGGTCGTGTCACCGGACAATAATGGGCGGCTTCGATTCGAGTCTACGGGAACATTCAAAGGCCGCTGCTACTTGAACTGCCACGGTAAGCAACATAACCCAGAGAGCTACTAAATGAGGTGGCCATGGCTGTGAAATACCCTTGGCATTTTCGCATACAGCGCGAGGACGTAAATAAATGACACGGCACGCGCTGGTGCTTGCCGTATCGCTGGGTGTCGCCGGTGGGTTTCAGGCCAGTGCCGTGCAGTCTGCGGATGCGGGACAGTTGTTCTCACACACGAGCGACATTCCCGATCTCATCGCCCGCGGTGCACTGAAAGCCACTGAGATCCCGAATCCCCACTGGCGGGACGATGCCTGTATCGCCTGCCACAAAGGCAACCCTGAGGCCAGACCCGTCAGGTTAAATGCCGCTAGTGCGACTCAGGTTTGTAACCAATGTCATGATGCGCTTTTCGACCACAGCTATATCCATCCTGTGGATCTCAAGCCCGGCCGAGAGATGATCAAGCGGATGCCCGAGTCATATCGATCCTCTGTGCAGCGTAGCGGCGGTAATGTGTCCTGCATTACGTGTCACGATGTACCTGCGCAGTGTCTGCGCAAACGTCGCCGGGAACGTGGCCTGAATCCCCTTTTCTTCCGCGGCGGACCCTTCAGGGTACGCACCGCCCAGTGTTTCTTTTGCCACGACCAACAGGGCTATCGCCGTGTCAACCCTCATGATCAAATCAAGTCGGACGGCACAATCCGTGAAACAACATGTCGTCTGTGTCATACCAGAAATGTCCGCGCGTTACAGGCCAGTGGCGGCAACGTTCAGCCCGTTTTACTGGACTCTGGTGGCGCTGACAGCCAAAACCCTTCGGCCTTATGTATTCGATGTCACCGCTACAAACCCCATCCCGGCGGCAGCTTCGGTATATCGACAACCAGTGGCGTCAATCATCTGGTGGTACCCAAGAACGAAATACTTGACCACATGCAAAAGCGGGCAAAACAAATCGGAGCAAGTTTGCCACGGGATAACAACAGTGGCCTCATCACCTGTTGGACCTGCCACGAACCGCACCAGCCAGGCGTGCTGAAAGGTCGCGGTAGTGCTAAGCAACCCTTGATCAGCAAACGCATTCGAACCGGCAAGCTTTGCCAACGATGTCATCCACTGTAGACGTGTAGAGCGCAATCGTCTTAGCGTCAGGCGACTACTTATCGTCGTGCCCGACTCCTGGATTGAGGAGGCTTGGCATCCAGAACTGTTTATACTTCTTGATCATGCCCACAGTCGCGCTGGTCGTTAATTCATCTACTTGGCGTGGCGGATATCCCAGTTCGGCGAACGGTAGATACGGTTTATCCGCGTTATGGCAACTCTCACACTCCAGCGGTTTTTTGTTGACGTTCTTGTGGATGATTTTTTTGGCCTGGGATTTATGTACCGAATCGAGTTGGGCCTGCTCTTGAATATATTTGTCTACGAACCCGATTATCCTTTCCCGGTTGAGAAATTTGAACTGATATGCTTGTTCGATACCGGCAAGTTTGCCGGGCGCGATTTTGGCGCCATAGTTACCAAATGTGGCGTGCTCAATTTTGCGGCCTTCCGGTTCCAGAATCACATTATCATTCTCTACGAGGACTGGTGGGTTAGGTGCAATCTCGCCGGTTGCCTTGTCGTACCAACGAAATTCCCAGGCATGCTCCCCTTCTTTGGGCTGAATGTGGCACGTTTCGCAAGCCAGGTAGAATGCGTGCATGTTGAGGAAACTTCTGACCTCTTTGGATTGGTCATGGGGCACATCCCCGTGACATCGAACGCAGATACTGACTTTATCCGGATCGATCTCAAAACCGATGTGATGAAAGCGGCCTTCGATGTAGGGTTGCTCAAGTACCTTGTCACCAAGATGAGTTGTTGTTGTCTTACGTGTTTCTTTGACGAGATCTGAAAATAACTGTTCACCCTTGTTGGGTTTGGCCTCTTTTGCACGAAATGAAATTGCAGCCCCCAGCGTTTTGGTTTCGAAGCCGAAGATCAGGGGATACATGAAATTGCCATACCAGATGGTGAATGCCAGGAGCGCAATGACATAGGATACATATACCAGTTTTTTAAGAGATTTCCACATAGCCTTATCCCGCCCGTTAATGCTGCGGTTTGATCTCCGCTTCGTAGCCTTCTTCCGTCATGACCCGGGTATACTCGGAATAATGCTCGTGAATCATTTCCGCCTCAGACATGTAACCGGTCAGCCATACAGTGGCAGCAGGAAATTTTTCCGGTGCGTAGTGGACGTTGTACCAATGCACAAAGAACAGAAAGAGTACTGCGAGCAGAGCCTCATCGGTGTGCATAATGTAGGCGATGTTCAACGCAATTCCAGGCAGAAAGTGGGATATTTCGTCTCGCCACCACAGCATCATGCCGGCAGGTCCAAGCACAGGAATGCCCCAGTACGGTGCGTAGTAATCAAACTTCTCCCGCCAGGACATATAGTTGTGCTGTGGGGGTTTGTTGGTGAAGTAAAGCAAGTATTTCCAGGCGTGGAAAAAGTCTTTGACATCCCTCAGTTTTGGCATCATCTCCATGGCCAGAACCGCCTTGATGAAGGTCCTCGGAGTCAATGTCCTTGTCTGCACCAGCGGCCTGATGTGATTGCGGTAAAATAACGTAAGCCAATAGATCGTGTGGTAGATGAACAATAGCAGTAAAATTGATCCGGCAATGCGGTGAATCATGGGCGCGTATTTAACGCCGCCCATAAATTCGTACAACGGCCGGGCCCAGGCTTCTTCGGAGTGACGCAACGGAAAGCCCGTTAAAGCCAGAGTCAAGACGCAGGAAAACAACACCACATGCTGAATCCTCTGGTGTATCGAGAACCGGAAGAAGTGCTTCTGCCCATCTTTAATGATGATCTTCTCGTACTTCGGCATTATCGATTCCTCAAGCTGTGCACGCTGTTTATCCTGTCTGTGGGCCTCATGGTGATTTCGAGGCCGCAGCATGTGCCAATCTGGCCTCGACCCGCTCCTGTTTATTGAATGAGAATCGGGGAAACAGCCGTCGCAAGAGTTCCAGGAAAATGAACGTCAGGAAGAAGTACATGGTGGCTCCAAGCAGCGACTTGAAGAAAATCAACATGTAGAACTGCACCGGGTATTTGTCCTTTGAGAAGGTGACGTGAGTCTGGAATCCTGCCAGGTTGGGCCCAGCTCGGTTGTGGCAACCCTCGGTTCTGCAAGTGGTGGGTAAATTGGTCTTGGAAACAGACGAACTTGCTACCTTGCGGCTCTCAATCAGGTGGACATTTTCTCCGTAGACCACATGGCAGTCCATACAGTCCGGTGTTGTCTCCGAACCCAATGATAATAATTTATAGTGAAACGTGTCTTTATAGGAACTGATCACATCATCAAGGTTATGGCGCTTTCTAAAGTCCTCGTCTGCGTGGCAATTCGCACAGATGCGAACCATATCTTTGGGGGCCCGGGTCTTGTGTAATCGTGTGGTGACATGGTTATAGAAAGATTCCGCAAAATCACCACGCGGGTGACAACTCTTGCAACGGCTGATGCCACGCTGGGATACCCCGGGACGCTCGCCCTGATCGAACGATAACGGCCGGTAGAGCGGTTGATCATGGCAGTTTTTACAGGTTGGGTAATCCTCTGGGTTGGCTTTGAGAGTGCCATCCGACTTATAGGGGGAGTGGACACTTTTCGTTAGAAATTTACTCGTCTCTTTATGGGAGAATTTCTTTTTCTCTGAAGGCTCCAGAAGGTGACAGGCCTGTGTGCAGTCCACTTTCTTGGCAGGATTATGTGGGATACGATCAATGTCCTGATGGCAATCCTTGCATTTGTTTCTTGAATGGGGGCCACTGTCGAATAGTTCTTTATTGATGTAGAACAGACGAAATTTACCGGTCTCGTCGATACGGCTCAGGCCACGATATTTATGACACTGCAAACAGCTTAATTCTTCTGCAGCGCTGACTTGCATGGGGATAAGGCTCACAAATAAGCCAAAGAGAATCAGTGCTGCCAATGGTGTCGATAATTTCCAGATCATGCCTTTCCAGATGCCGCGCCAGAGGTCGGAACAACTTATGTAAAATACATAAGCACCAGTACGTGCGCGCATTTTCATATATGTGGAATGTTGTGTATTGATCCATATCATGAAAATGCGAAAGGATACCGCGGGGCTTTTCAGTGAGGATCATTAAGGTTGCGGTGCGAACACGGAAATTCGATTTTCGACCATCTGCACAACATACAGACGGCCGTTGCCGTCGAATGTCATGCCGGTGGGTGTCTGCATAGGGGGCTGGTTATCCGGGACTTTCATTACCTGCATAAAAGTACCGCTACTTTCATACACCTGCACAACGTTCAGATAACTGTCCGATATGTAGAAACGGCCTTTTGCATCGACAGCTATCCCCTTGGGTCGAAATAACTGACCGGGGAGTACACCCCATTCCCCAACTTCAGTTGAGAAACTACCCGATGAGTGAAAGATTTGTACGCGCGTGTTCAATACATCAACCACGGCAAGTCGGCCATCGGGCATGAGTGTGAGGGTTGCTGGATAGCGGAATTGCCCCGCATTCAGACCGTTACCTCCCCATTCACGTTTTAACTTGCCATTCTCAGCGAATACCATCACTTTATGGTTGTTGTTTCCGGTGACATAGATCTCTCCGGCGGCTGCGTCCACTGCGACATCAACAGGACGCACCGGCTTTCCCGCACTCTTGATCGGGATGTTGGCAAGATACTTCCCCTTCGCGGTAAATACCTGCACCCGCTGATTGCCTGTGTCGGCGATGTAGACGTTGTTGTTCTGGCCCTGGCCCTGGCCAATACCAATACCCACGGGGCCATTCATGCGGCCCTTTTTGGCCCCTGAGCCGCCGAACGCGAACAGAAATTTCCCAAACAGATCGAACACGGCGACCCGGTCATTGCCGCCATCCACCACATAGACACGTTGATCACTGACCGCCACATCACTTGGCAACGACAGAGGATTTTCAGTGCTGCCAGTGATTTCCAGCACATGTTTGAGCCGCAATGTTGTTGATTCAGCGGCGTTGGCAGCGCCAGATAAAAATACGCTTAGCCATAGCCAGGCAATCAGAGCCAGCGACCAGGCCTTTGGACTGTGCGGAATGTTTGTTCGCGGAGACGTGCTATTCAGGGTCGGGTTTTTTCGTCGCGTTCTCATTGCGATGCTCAACGGGAGGTACGGTTACCGCATTATCACCGTCTTGCAGTAAGTTTGCATCCGGGAGGTGGCCTTTCATGAACAGGCTTGGAATATAAAACTCACGGTATTTTTCGATAATGCCGATGACCGCCAGATCAGTGAGATCAGCAATCCGCTGTGTGGAGAATCCCAGTTCCTGGAACGGCAGGTAGGACTTGTCCTGTTGCGTATGACAGCGTGAGCAGGTGCGTCCCGCTCCCATGATCGAGGCGTGGAAGCGACGTTTGAGAGCCTCCATGTCGCGGTCTGATAGAGCCCCTTCAGTCTTCAGCCGGGTAAATTCCTGCACATCAGGACTGTCTTCTGGTAGTGCCAAGAGCCTCGGTTTCGTCTTGCCGTTGGCATAGACCACAATTTTCGAGTAAAAATCGTCTGTCGTTATCAGCAGGCCGGAATCCGGATCAATGCTGGTGCCGTAGGGGGGGCCAGCGACCTTGATGCCGGAAAAGTTAAGCCAGGCGAAACGATACGAATCTTCAGGCTCTTTCTTGGGATCAGTGTGACAGGTCATGCAGTCGATGAACTGAGTGTGCATATTGAGCAGTGTGCGGATCATGACCTTTTTGGAATGTGGGTAATCTCCATGGCAGAAAAAACAGGCCTGTTTCTTGCCCAGATTGACCCGATCCACAGCCGGTTCGTTGTGAAAGTGGCGCATGCGTTCAGTGAAACGGTGCTCTTGCAGTTTTTGCAAAAGTTCAGGGGCCTCCTGTTGTCCGAACAGACCTAAACGTTCCCCCACGGTGACGGTCAGTTCGAACACTAAGACCAAGATGATGGAGATCAGAATCAATGCCGTGAGGAAACTGATCACCGGGTGCTCATAGCGCAAGCCCGAGATACTGAAACGATCATTGGTATAGGTGCTTGGAAGTCTTGCCTTATGATCCACCACGACCAGCAAAGCGATACCTAGAAGCATGAAAAGAATCACACTCAGGACGATAAAAATAACCAGTTCGTTGCCAGTTTCCTGCATGGTCGAGTCCGCCTTCGCTAACGTGCCATCAGATACAGCCAGATGGCATAAAGACCGATAAGCGTGCACAGCAGCACCATCATCAGTGAGCTGTAGGCGATCACTTTCTGGTAGGGCTTGAGCGGCTTAATCATTTGGAAATATTCTCACTTACATGCTGTTGTGTTGCCGAAGACTGTGCATCACCGGAATCCAGATCCAAGGTTGACAGCATCTGCATCAGGTAGGCACGTTCTTGCGGGATTTCTACCAGGTTACGCAGGTATTCCAGGAAATGCTCTTCAATCTGGTGTTCCCGTGTGAGTTTTCCGGTCAAGAAGGTCCATTGCATCGGAAAGCGGCCGGGCGCCAAGTGCACGTTGTACCAGTGCCAGAAGACGATCGCCAACAGTGCCAGCAGTGCCTCATGGGGATGGAACAGGCGGGTCATTTCCTGGAACAAAGCGGCCACGCCAGCAGGCAGTACCGCAGCCCACAGGGCAGGGAATATGAATGAGGATCCGGAAACAATCATAACAAAGAAGCCGAAAGCTGCTGCACCATAGTGGAGCTTTTGCTTGTACATGAACTTTTCCATTTCCGGACGTTGGCTGCGGGTGCCGGCGAAGTACAGCAGGTCATCCTTGAAATCGCGCAGGTCCTTAAATAGTGGGAGAATTGTTCGGCGCAGTTCGAAGCGCCCCGCCAGCATCTGATAGATGGGGCCAACTGTAATTGTTATCAGGTGATAGACAATGGCAAAAATCATCACCATCGCCAGGGTGCGATGCAGCACCCGCGAAACACCAATGCCTCCTACAATCGCGTTCATTGGCCCGGCCCAGAAGTGATCATAGAAAGCGATGGGAAGGCCAGTGAACGCCAGAGCCAGGAAGCTGACAAAAATCAACATGTGCTGGATACGGATATGAATTGAATAACGGGGCAGATCACCGATGGGGTTCGAATCGACGTTCTTGTAAAGGAGCACCCGATCATCGGGCATGGCCTGAATGACGGCTTCTATCTCCGCGCGCTGGTCGTCGCTGACCCTGTTTATACGCATTGACCTGTCTAAGGTTCTACGGGCTTGCGTGGATAAATTCATAGCCGCTGCGTCCTGTGTGAATGCGTCGACAGTAGGTAATTGTCACAGTTCAAACGACTCGCTCCCGCCCACGTTTGGATCGCCGCCACCAGGAAGATCCCCTTTGTAATCGCCAGACCACGCCGTCTCGATGACGCCCGAGGGTCTCGAATATTGCCAACGCGACCAGAAACACGATAGCAACGACACTGAGCAGGTTATAGATGTATTCGACATGCTCAAGAATTGAGTTCACCTCAGGTTTACCCGTCGGGTGTGGATCCAGGGTCGCGTAGTTTGCGTTGGCGTAGCTGTGGCAGCGCCGGCAGGTTTCGACCCTGCGTACCTTGCTTACGGGCGATTTTGGGTCGCGCGAGGGGCGAATGTTGTGAACACTCATGAAATAGTTTTCGCTCTGGGCATGGCAATCCAGGCAGTTTGCCGCCTGGGTATTTCCATAACGAACCATCTTGCCGTGGAAACTCGTCCTGTAGGACTCGACAGCTTCGCCGTACTTGCGTCCCAGCTTGCGGCCTTCACTACGCGCAGCCTGCAGGTGTCGGGCGACCAGACGTTTGTCGCCGTGGCACGATGAACACAGGGCGACGATCTCTTGCGAAGAACGCTTGACCTCCAATATCCGCCGACTGGTGTGGTTGTACCAGGAGGCGACGAACTTTCGATCCTCGTGGCAGACCACGCAGCGGTTGACGATTTTTTTCGGCGGAGCCGCTTCGCCGGGCTTGTAAAGCGGGTTCCTGTGGCAGGTCACGCAGTAGGGTTTGTCCTGATCGCCGCCTGTGGCGACCTTTGGCCTGCCATGGGTGCTTTTTTCGTACAATGCCACGATGGATTTGTGGTTGAACGTCTTGCCCGTCGCCGGATTCGTTACCGAGTGGCACTCGGCATCACAACTGACGCCAGTAGTTACTTTACGGTGCGGGAGTTGTTTGATGTAGTTGTGGCAGTCGCTACAGGCGACGTTGCGGTGCACCGTCGCACCGAACACTTCCGGCATCACGTAGTACGAGCGTCGAGCGCCTTTTTCAGTGATCCGTGCCATCTTTGGGTATTTGTGGCACAACAGGCAGGCTTCATCGTCCTCAAAAGCGGCCCAGGTGGTGCGCACTCCGAGCAGGGCAATGAGCAGCACGAAGCTGAATACAACTCCCGGCATGATTCGCACGGCGAGTGCTCTTGAGAATGGCGAGCAGTATCGCTGTTGCTGTAGACATTGCCAGAAGATTTTAAACACAGATGATCTATAGCGTCTCACTGGCCTTTATAGTTTTTTCGGGGATTTCTTCCCGGGGCAAAAAAAACGGGCCCGTTGCGAAGGGCCCGCCTGGTTGATTCGCCTGGTTGATTCGCCTGGGTTGATTCCGGTCGAGACACAATACAGTCGTCCCGACCGGAGACTTTCAGCTTACTTGTTGTGGCAGGCGAGACACAGGGCGCTACCCGTTTTTGATACTTTAAGCAAAGGTTTGCCAGGATTACCGGCAACCGTGTTGGTATTGTGGACATCATGGCAGGATGTGCACTGTACCTTGTTGGCCGACAACATCACCGCAGCCAGGGTACCGGTCTTGCTTTGCGTACCTTCACCGATGGTGACCGTCTTTACCGTGGGATCGAACAAGGTGCCGTCAGTTGTTGCCAGAGCAGCATCAAAGGTCATCGAGATTGGATGATCATTGGTCAGATCGGTCCCCAGATTTTTACCACCACCGATGGTGGTTGCGCCAGTCGCGCCACCGAAGCTGTCGAGCGCAACCGTACCGTCATGGCAGGACAGACACAGTTTGGAGGTACCGTCCGGTTGGCCAACTGTTGCGTCCAAAGTACCGGTGGTGCTGGTGTACGGCGTGAAAGTGGCGACCGTCAACTCGTGGTTCCACAAGGGCGCTTCAGCCACCGTGGTGTCGGAGTTATGCGGTGTATGACATGCTACGCAGATTTCGCCACCGCTCCAGCCTTTTCCCTGGAAGTCATGGGCAGAACCCACGATTGTGCCGGCAAGCAAGACGCCGGGTGTGAGGCTCCATAACAGTGCGGCACCCGCCGCAGCTTTGAGCGCAGTCGTCATCGTAACTCTGGCTCCTGTAAGTTTCGTTTTCATGATAACACCTTTGGTTTATGGAGGTTGAGCGAACCCTCGCACAACGTACTCTCCGGCTCTAAATTTGCTGGGTTCCCTATTCCTTTCTAACCCAACCATTAATTTCGTGTAATGGGATTTAAGCAGAACTGCAGGGTGTTTACTTGTCGTGGATCAAGAATTGTTGAAATTCTCTTAAAGGCACTGAAACCGTATTAGCGCAGGGGGATGCCGGTGCGGCGCGAGGCTGGATCGTGGAAATATTTGTAGCGGAACAGGGCGTCCGCACCATGACAATCTGCGCAGGTAAAAAACGCACTGTTCGCATTGCGCAGGAAGCTGGTACGCACATCACCCTCGACGTTGGCGCCCTTTCCCGGTGAATCGTTCGCCGGGTCCCAGCGATGCGGATCATGACAACTGGAACAGGTGATGGCGCCGAACTGAACCTGCTTTCCAGACAGGCTGTAGACGGGGATATCAGGTGTTTTGTGTTCGAGCAGCTTTTTTTGCAGGGCCGTGGACCAGACCTTTACCGTAGCGGGATGCTGGGTCTTAAGGGGTTGCTTATTCTCCGCGATGCCGTCGGCTCTGTGGCAACTCGCACACCGTTGCTGGGCGACATTAAACACCGCACCGCCCGGGTCGCGAGCCTCACTGTTCAGGTCACGGGCCCATAGGGTTGAGGTTGTGGCGGCATTGTGCGGGGTATGGCACTGTCCGCAGACCCCTGATTGTGTGACCTGTTGGCCATGACGATTGACTTCCGTAGGCGCAGTCACGGCGAGATCATGGTCTGTCCCGCGTACTGCGCCCTGTTTTCGGTGGCAGGTGATACACAGTTCCCCGGCCGGGGCGGCTGCCAGGCGCAGGAAGCTGTTACGGCCATCGCCTTCATTATCACGACTCGCAGCTTCCATACCTTCCGGCGTGGGACTCCAGCGGTGTGGATCGTGGCAGGTGGCGCAATCAATCACGCCAGAGCCATGTGGTCTGTTGCCTGTCGCCGAAAATAGAGGCAGAACGCCTGACTTCATGCCTGAGCGTAGTTCGATCCCGGTAGGGTGGCTGTGCCCGGTAATGAGTTTATCCTTGGCGCTGCCGTTCGCTTTATGGCAGTCGTTACACAGCACTTCGGTGGGTCCTTTGCCGGGCCCAGTTGCGCGTGCCCACAGGTTGTTCCGGGCCGCGTTATGGGGGCTGTGACAATCACTGCACACGCCACGCTCAGGGCCCTGCCTGGTTGCGGGCGTTGATACATTGTGTTTGGAATCGGCCACGGACGCTTTGTCGACGTGGCAGTTAATGCACAAGGCACTTTTCCCGCCATCACTGATACGCAGGAAGCTGTCGTCGGCACTTCCTTCGATGCGACGCGGATCACCGGAGACACCCCCCGCCTGTGACCATACGTGGGGGTCGTGGCAGGTCCCGCAAGCGACATTACCGCCCTTATGAGCAGGGCGGCCCTGAGCGTTAAACAAGGGTAAAGGCGTGAGTCGTTTCTTGCTGCTCGCCGAGGCTGTAGTGGATCTCCAGCGGCCCGCCCGAATACTGACAGGAAGGCTTTTTAGGTCCATCCCCGTCGGGTGGGTATTTTTTCCGATGCGTTTCTTTTTAGCCAGACCGCCCGATTTGTGGCAATTCTTACAGGCCGCGGATGCGGGATCGGTCCGGGGCAATGCGTTGCGCGCCCACAGGAAGGGACCCCCTGCTTTGTGTACAATGTGGCAGGCGCCACACACGCCTGATTGAGCGGGACGTTGCTTGAGACGATTGCTGGAGCGTGGCGCGGTCAGGGTGAGGTCGTGCTTGGTGCCGCGAACCTGTTTTGGGCGTTGGTGACAGGTCAGGCACAGGGCAGAGTTTGTGCCGTTCGCCTTGCGCAGAAAGCGGTTGGTATTGTCGCTGGCTGCTCCTGGTTTGGCGTTGTGCTGCGGGTTAGCTGGATCCCAGCGGTGCGCATCGTGGCAACTTGCGCAGGACACCAGGCCTTTACTGGCGTCCTTGGTCCGGACCCCGGTAGCAGTGAAAGCGGGTAACTTGATGCTGTGACCGAGGTTCGCAACCTTGACACCAACAGGGTGACTGTTGGCGCCGGCCTGGTGACGGCTCGCCAAGCCACCTTTGCCATGACAACTGGTGCAAAGTGTGGCCATGGGATCCGGGCCCGAAGCCAATCGGCGTGCCCACATCTTGGGTCCAACACCCTTGTGGGGAACATGGCAGGCGCTACAGACTCCCGCCTTATCAACCATTTCTCCGCGTACGTTTTTGGCGGCCCCATCGACCAGACGCATATCGTGCTTGCCACCCGTTACGCTACGCTGCGGGCGGTGGCAATCCTGGCACAGCGCGGAGTTGCGGTTAGCGGCGACCAGCAGGCCTTTTCCCGCAGTGGCGTTGTGGGGCTTGTGACAGGTCTGACAGATGACCTGGTCACCACTGCCCAGTATTGCGCCGCCCTTGCTGAGCCGATCCGGTACCTTGGCGACGGCCGGGCGCACATTGATGGGATGTGTTCCCATGCGTGCTGCCTCAGCACGGTTATTGGGGTAGTGATCAGCGTGGCAGGTACCGCACAGTTGTGAATTACCGTTAGGGATTAAAAGTAAGCTTTCAGTGGCGGCGGCGTGGGGCCGGTGACAACTTTGGCACAGCAATGTCTTACTGGCACCAGCCTTGCCGCCGCCGGTTTTGCCTCCTGCCTGTACCAGGGCCGCCGGTAAGGTATCCAACTTTCCAAACACCGAGTGATCCCCGTGTTTGGCACCGTCCAATTTATCCTTGTGGCAGCCTTTGCATAGCTCGCCCGAGCCTTTGTCTGTGACACGCATGAAGATAGGGGCATCGGACTGGGCCCAGTCGACGCCGTGCGCGGTGTGGCAGGTTCCGCAGTAGACATGGCCATCATCATTGAGGGGGTACAGTTCCTTACCAGCGACGATGGGTATTTTAATGTTCTCCGATGGGGCCTGACCGACCGGATGCGAGTGGCCGCCGTCCTTCCACATAAAGCGGGAGTCAAGGACGAATCCGTCATGACACGAAAAACACATGCGTTTGGTGCTGACAATGTCCTGCTTGCCGGAATCGACCGTTGGCCGAGGGTTATAGGGAACCAGAGGCTTGAGATCCTGGCGTTTGAACTCGGTGAGCCACATGATGTGACAGATGGCGCATTCGCGGTTTGCCGAGGGCAACCGGGCAGCCTGGGTTTGCACTGACGGGAACAGTGAAAATATCAGCAGTGCTGCGATGGCAACCAGAGGATCGACCCTACAGCTAATATCACGCACGCTCGACTATCGCTTTTGATTGGGGATCGAACTCATCCATGAAATTTCAACCGCTACATGCGTACCGGTCCAGTGATAGTTTTTGGTAGCGAGACCAGGCCCAGACAATGGAATGGTCGGACAATTTTGCGTTCATGGCAACCAAAAGCTGCGAACTTGTCACAGGAGGCACAGAAAAAAATCGACGAACAAACCCCGATACCGCTCGTGTTCAAAGCCAGTACCTTAACAAGCAGATCGATCCGTGCAGGAGCGAGCCGTATTCAGGTGTGAGGGAGGGATACCAGTCAGCGGTGTACAGATCCGTCGGTCCACCATTTCGTTATGGTAAACCCTATGCCACAAACCGCACTCCAAACCCCACCAAGCAGGAACCAAAACATGGGAGATGGCTGCTTTTCGGCCCAGGCAACACCGATTACCCCCAGTATGCCGAATAAAAACAAACCGATCCAAACACCACGCAGAAAATCATTGTTCGTCATGCCACAACACCTCCGTTGTAAAGCAGGCCGTAACGTTAATATAGATGATCCTGCGATCTTTTTCAGGGCACGGTGAATGCGGTGGCTGGTCCGCGCTGCGATAGATGACCTGGGTCAATGCCAAAAAAGTGCCACATGGCAACATATTCCACTCGTTCACCTACCCATGGGGCGTCATCGTGAAGATGAAAATTTGGTTACCGGCGCTGTTGCTGTTGGTGATTGGCAGCGTCGGGCTTTTGCTCCTTCGCCCTTCGCCATTGCCGCCTGGACTCAGGAGTGCCCCCGCGCCGGAAGTAGAGGTATTGCGTTGGGACGAATTACGCGCTGGCCTTGGGCAGATGGAGGTTGCCAGGATCCGTCAGCACGGTGTGCGGTTTTACCAGTCTGGCGATCCGGACAAAGCGTTCCTGTTATTCAAAACAGCGGCTAAAAGAGGCGATGGCTGGTCGGCGTTGGCGGTGGGCGAGATGTACGACCCGGCAACGTTTTCCGCAGAGGATTTCAAACCCAGCATGACCGCATTCAGTAAGCCCAATCCAGGCAAGGCGTTGCAGTGGTATCAGCGTGCAATCGATCATGGGCAACTACAGGCGCAGTTGCGGTACGATAAGCTGGTCGAGCAGTTGCGCCAAGATGCGGTTAACGACCCCCGGGCAAAGCGAATATTACAGAAGCTGAAATGATGCAATACCGATCTGGAAAGTGGTCACAGGGCATTTGCTGGTGCCTGTTGTCGGTGGTTCTGGCCTTTGCTGTGGTGCCGCTCGGCGCGGCCCAGGTCAGCGAATCACCCTTGCTGATGAAAGGCAAAAAGACCCTGTATCAGCGCGTGTTAACCCGTCTTGGTACGGTGCTTCGTGCGGCACCTGAGCGCAACGCAGAAGAAATCGCCAAAGTACCCCCGTTTACCATCTACTTCGTCTATGCAAGAAGAAAAATCGATGGGTTGGAGTGGCTGAAAGTTGGCTCTTCAAGTCATGGCAATCCAAGTGGCTGGATTGAGGCTGAGCACCTCGTGGAATGGAAGCAAATGTTGGTGGGGCTTTTCACCCGGCCAGGATTTCGTTACCCGGCATTATTGTTCAGGGATCGCAAGACGATAAAGGAAGTGCTCGAATCCGAGATCGGTGCGAGTATCGCAGCGCGTTATCGCAAGAACCTGGGTTCTGAGACGAGTGAATCACCGGTCGTGGCGGTTGAACCGGAAACCTATATCGATCCACTCAAGCATTTCTATCTTCTGCCTATCCTCGACTACTTTGTGGCGGACGATGATTTTGCCACCAAAGCACTTAAGGTCGCTGTGGTAAACGCCAACGCCAGGCAACGGGTAGTGGTGCCCGCGGCCGATAACAAAAAAGAACCACTGGCTGATTTCAAGATCGCCATAACCTTCGTAATTGACACCACTTTGTCAATGGGCCCGTATATAAACCAGACCCGTGATGCCATCCGTCGAATCTGTGCAAAGACGCAGTCCACAAAGTGGCGCGACCGCTTCAATTTTTCCATAGTGGCGTTTCGTGACAACCTCAAAGCCAGGCCTGAGTTGGCCTATACATGGAAGCAGATCGCGGGTTTCAAAGACGGGCGGGACTGCCAGGTCTTGTTGCGCGAGGCGCAGACGATGCGCGAGGCGCAGGTTTCGAGCAAGGATTATTCCGAAGATGCCCTGGCGGGAGTAAATGCAGCACTAACCGAGCAGGATTGGAAACCGTTTGGTGGGCGCTACATCGTGCTGATCACCGATGCCAGCGCCCGTTCGGGCAGTAATCGCTACAGCACCACCGGTTTGAATGCAAAGCAAGTCAATTCCAAGGCGAAGTCGCAGGGGGTGGCTGTGTTGACGTTGCACTTGCTCACCCCGCAAGGACAACACGATCACGAAACTGCTGCGAATCAGTATCGAAATCTTTCCAGGTGGACGAATTTAAGCCCGCTATACTACCCGCTTCCCGCCGGTGCCGAGAATTTCGGTGTACAGGTGGAACACTTGGCCGATGCGCTGATTGGCCATCTGGGTAAAGAGGCGGCACAGTACATGGAAAGCGTCAGGCGCAATCGCCAGGTGATCACGCACAGAGCAGTGGACATCGAGCATCTTGGTCTTGCCATGCGGCTTGCCTATCTGGGGCGCCGCCAGGAAATTGCCGCACCGGAAGTGTTCGAGGCATGGGTTGCCGAACGCAACACACAGGACAGGCGCAAGTTAGCATTGGAAACCCGGGTACTGCTCAGCAAGGACCAACTGAGCGATTTGCAAGTTGCGTTGCGCCAGATTATCGAAGCGGGCGATCTGACAGACCTGTCACCGGAGGATTTCTTCACTCAAATGCGTAAATTGCTGATCGTGGCGCAGCGCGATTCAACACAATTGGCACAGGTTAAAACACTCGGCGACCCGGTAGTGCTGGGTGAATATCTGGAAGGATTGCCTTACCGCAGTGTGTTGACCAGTATAGATCAACAATCCTGGCTGGCCATGGGCGCAGGTGAGCGCCAGGAACTCTTTGATGATATCGAGGCCAAAATACAACTCTATCAGGACATCCATGACAGCAACGACTTATGGATCAAATTAAATGACAGTAATGTCAAGGGGGATGAGGTGTATCCGATTTCCCTGATCGATTTGCCCTGAACATGACTGCGCCGCCCGTATTCCAACTGCGCGGAGTTCACAAGGTTTGGAAGTCCTCGGAATCGCAGTTTCAGCTTTCGATACCGCAACTGGAGATTCGGGCCGGGGAACAGATTGCGGTGTTGGGACAAAGCGGCTGTGGTAAGAGTACGTTTCTCGATCTCCTGGCCATGACGTTGAAACCCAGTGTCAGTGAGTGCTTTCGGTTCACGCCGCAATCTGCAAGTACTGCCGACATCCATAAGGCATGGGAACATCGTCGTCTGGATCTGTTGGCGGAGTTGCGCGGCCGACATATTGGTTATGTACTGCAAACCGGTGGCTTACTGCCATTTGTCTCGGTGCGTGAGAACATCGAATTGCCACGCCGGGTGTGCGGTTTGGCGCAGGATGAAACCGTGCAGGATATGGCGGAGCAATTGCAGATTTCCTCGCAACTGGAAAAATTACCAGCTGCTTTATCAATGGGGCAACGCCAGCGGGTCGCGGTGGCCCGGGCACTGGCCCACGAACCAACAGTGTTGATCGCCGATGAACCCACCGCATCATTAGACCCGCACACGGCCGGTCAAGTCATGGAGCTGTTTGTGGAACTGGCCAGGCAGCGTGGTGTGACCCTGATTATGGCCAGTCACGATTGGGCCAGAGTGAATGATCTTGGATTGAAAAAGCTGGAGCACGAACAGATCGAGGAACATGGGATTTTGCGATCGGAGTTTTACTCTTGAGGTCCGTCAGCAATCTTGAGCGGGCAACTGTTCAGCAGATTGTCTGGCTGGCAACAAGGGATCTGCTGCACCAGGCGCTGGCATCGCTGGTTCTGATCGTGGCGCTGGCAGCAGTGCTGACGCCACTTCTGGTGCTCTTCGGGCTGAAGTTTGGCGTCATTGATAATCTTGTTCGCGAGTTGGTGGAAGATCCCGGTAACCGCGAAGTGCGTTTGATCGGCCATGGGCGATTCGATCGGCAATGGTTCGAGCGCATGGCGTTGCGCAAAGAAGTCGCATTCGTCGCTCCGCGTACACGAGGTGCGGCAGCCAGTATCGATCTGCGCGTTGAGGGTACGGATAAATTGCACGGCGTCGTTGAATTGATTCCCTCTGTCTCAGGTGATCCGCTGCTCGCCGGGCACGCACCGATCCCGATGAACCAGAACTCAGTGGTATTGTCCGCGGCGGCGGGCCGCACGATCGGTGCTGCCAAAGGTGACATGCTGAAAGCCAGTGTCCGGCGTAAACGTGCAGGCCAATGGTCACGGGTATATGTTGCTTTACGCGTTATTGGAGTGGTCCCTGATCGTGTGTTTCCACGCAAGGCAGCGTTCGTCGCACCGGCATTACTGACCGCTGTTGAAGATTATCGGGATGGTTACGCTGTTCCGGAGTTGGGCTGGCTGGACGGCGAGGATTTTGTCGGAAGTCGATACTACTCAGGATTTCGTCTCTATACCCGAAGTTTGGACGATGTCATGGTGGTACGCGATTTGCTCACTGCCGAGGGCCAGGGCTTGGAAGTGTCCACCAAGGCGAAAAGCATCGCCGATGTAAAGCTGCTCGATCGCTATCTCACCGCGTCCTTTGCCATGATCGCATTCATTGGTGTGGCGGGGTATTTGCTGTCATTCGGTGCCAGCATGTGGGTCACTGTGGATCGCAAACGACGGGAGTTAAGTGTATTGCAACTACTGGGCTTTCGTTCCTCGGTCATTATGTTGTTCCCCATTGTGCAGTCGGGCCTCATTGCCTTATGTGGTGGAGTGGTGTCTATCGTCTTGTTCTGGTTGATCAGTATATTGATCAATGACTATTTTGCCCGCGAAGCGGGGCAGCTACAGGGGCTGTGCCGATTACTGCCGTGGCATCTTGTCGCCGCGCTGGTCGGGACTTTGATTTGTGCAGTCATCTCGTCGGCTGTGGCGGCCTATCGAACGACTCGAATCGAGCCTGCCAGGGGGTTGCGTGAGCTTTGATACTTTGGTCTTGGCGGATTTTTAAATCAGGTTAAACGAATGTGTGTTCGTAGAATTCTGTCAGCAATGATTTTATTGTGCTTTACCGTGCTGTCAGGCGCACAGCAGCCACCGGCCACTGGCGATCAGACTGCACCTGGCCGCGACTGGGTCCAGGACAAAGAAAAACTGCTGTTCAAGAAGCTGTTCGGCGAGGCGCCGTCGAAGTGGCGCTATACCGAATACGATCCGAAACCAGATGCTGATGCGCAGTCAGCCGGTGAACTTATTCTGCCGATGCCCTGTGGTGGCGCGATGGTGTTTCGTCAAATTGTGGTGGGTGGTGGGCAGAGCCGTCTGGCAGAGCAGAAGATCGAACTGGGGAGCCAGGACCAAAAAACTGCCCCGATCGATTCCATGCGCACGCAATACATTGCCGGTACTTTCGGTGCCGATGTACAAAATTCGGCTGTGGGGCGGTATTACTATCTTGGCAAATATGAGGTCACTGAGTTGCAATACCGTGTGCTGCAGGGGCAGTGCCCCGAGAAGCTCAAGGGGCGAAGGCCGGTGGTTGGCGTTTCCTGGTACGACGCGGTGGACTTTACGCGACGCTACACAGAGTGGCTGTACCAGAACTTCCGCAATAAGTTGCCCAAGGTAGACGGTATCCCGGGATTTTTGCGCTTGCCGACTGAGGTTGAGTGGGAATTTGCCGCTCGGGGAGGGGTGGCGGTAGGCGAAGCGGCATTTCGAGGCAAGCTTTTTCCAATGGGCGCGCAGGGTCTTGAGAACTTCGCCTGGTTTCGTGAATCGGTGTCTTCGAGTTTCAAACCAAGACCGGTCGGTTCGCTGGCGTCAAACCCCCTTGGACTTTACGATGTGTTGGGCAATGCTGCCGAGTTGGTCCTCGACCTTTTTCACTTGGGTGGGCGAGGGCGGATGCATGCTCAGGCCGGTGGGCTGGTCGTCAAGGGCGGACATTTTCGCAGTTGGCGCAGCAAATTGCGCACTTCGTGGCGCCAGGAGTACCCCCACTTCAGTGCCAAGACCGGTAAGCCGACGCGCCTTGATACCGTCGGCTTTCGCCTGGTCATTTCGGCACCGATACTAACCTCGAAACAAGGTATTCAACTCCTGCGCGAGGCGTGGCAGCGTCAACCCGATGATGCATCGTTGTCCGCCGGATCGGCTGGCGACTGTGACGACTCAGAAAGTGGCGTCAAGGCGACATTACCGGCATTGCAGGACGACAAAAAGCATTGTGTGACTGAACCCCAACCAGTCCTCGCCTTTCCGAATCCAACCAGACTCCAGAAAGAATTGCAGCTTCCTGGGCTGAGTTGGGGACAACTACGTATTGCATTGAAAGACATGACCGCCACCCGGATCCGCCAGTACGGGGTGCGTTTTTTGAATGCCGGCGATCCGGGCAAGGCGCTGATGCTGTTAAAAAAAGCGGCAAGCGAAGGTGATAGCTGGGCAGCCTTGGCTATCGGTGCCATGTACGACCCATTGATCTTCAATGAGGATAAAGCGGGCCAGCGGCGAACGCCATTCAGCAAGGCGAACCCGGCTATGGCCCGTTGTTGGTACCGGGTGGCACGGAGCCTGGGCGAGAGCCAGGCTGATTCGCGCATCAAATTACTCGATTCCCGCAGCACAGCCTCAGCCGTAGTCGATCCAGCGCCATCGTCCAAGGCCGGCGCAATCTGCACGCAGCTAATTCGACGCTACGGTGCCCAGCAAATGAAGTGAGTCATAGGTTGCGCTTAAGAACCTATGAGAGTGAATTAGCGACACAGTAACGCTACCTCAGCATTTTTTCACATCTCCGCTAATCCGACCTTTCGACCAGAGCCCTTACCTGAAGTCGGGATTCACGTCCTTGTAGAATGCGCCACCAAGGCTGATGGCGTTATAGGCATGACAACAGAATTTCCATTTTTCCCGGATTCTTAGTGTCCCCCACCAAGTAGCGATAAAGACATTGATGGCGAGCGAGAAAGCCATCATTGGACGGTGATGGTTGTCGGTACAAAATGGAGGTTGAAATGTCGCAATCAAGCGGATGGGCAAATCTTTGGTTCTTTAGACATGGTAGAAAAAAAATCTTCCTCCGCAGGGGCATAACTTCATTAGTGTCTGTAGTTCTCATCACCCTGACTCCCGTGGCACTGGCAGGAATACCAAACAGTGCGCACGATTTCAGAAAC
The DNA here is from genome assembly GCA_964488985.1 of uncultured Ectothiorhodospiraceae bacterium. GTDB lineage: Bacteria > Pseudomonadota > Gammaproteobacteria > HK1 > HK1 > CAZAWX01. Next base: position 958 of record CAZAWX010000037.1, on the reverse strand, counting down.
AGCGGTCGATCCAACACAGGTGTCTGCCAGACCTGTCACACGCCACTTGTTGTCGATGCGAAAATTCGGCCGATGTGGAATCATGAAACTGAAACTAAAACATACGAACTGTATGGCTCGCCCACCATGGATTCAAAACCAGGCCAACCTGAAGGTCAGTCAAAGTTGTGCCTGTCCTGTCATGATGGCACGGTAGCGTTTGATAAATATACTGACTCAGGTAATCTCAGAGCAAACAATAGCGGTAAATCTGGCGGTATCAATCTTTCCGCATCACATCCGATCTCGATGGCTTACAACACGACACTGGCAAGGGTCGATGGCAATTTATGGGATCCAAGAAGTAAAGATTCTGGTCTTGGCGGGACCATTGATGCGGTTTTGTTGCACAACGAGAAAGTAGAATGCACCTCGTGCCATAACATCCACGATAAAACCGGTAACCCAAAATTGCTGGTAAAAAACAATTCAGGCAGTGCGCTTTGTCTTACCTGCCATAGAATGTAATCTTTTTTAATACAGGGCTTGGATTTTCGCACAACTAAATAGCTGCGCAAAAATCCACTTCAGAAAGTCGCAGTGGGGTGCCCGCCAGCAAGAGGGGAGAAGTCCCTCACAAGACACGCCGTAAACCCCTCCCTGGGGGCTCGGTCGCAGCCTCCGTGCTGCTCACGGTCTTGTCAGTGACTTCTCCCCTCTTACTGGCTACAGTGATGTGGATTTATGCGCACCTATTTAGATGTAATCGGGCTGGTGGATATGTGGGAATTGTGTTGAATTAGATCACTTAAATTCTTATGAACCAAGCTTACAATTTATCCGTGCCGGTGCACTCTTTCGCGATGCAGGATGTATAAGCCGCTCATGATTACAATGCTGATCCCGGTAAGCTTGCCGATGTCGGGGATGTCACCCCAGACTAGATAACCGAACAGTGTGGCCCAGATAACACCGGAAT
>CAZAWX010000036.1:18605-21510 GCA_964488985.1 uncultured Ectothiorhodospiraceae bacterium | reverse complement strand
CCAATCCGGTACAGTTTACTGGCAATTTGTCGCCCCCGGTCCCAGAGCGTGAGCCACCAGGTTCCCGGTTGCATAGGGTAGGGGCCATTGTGGACGACGACACTATTGATCTGACCGGGCTTAACGTAAACCGGGTACTGCCTGGATTTCCCTTTGGGCCCGCGCCAGTTGAAAACCACAATCCGTTGCTTTGAAACACTCGGCCAATGTATTTCTAACTGCATCATTTCTCCCGCCAGCAGAGAACTTCCGGATTTGAAAGCCCGCCGGGTATGTTTACTTGAATTGACTATGATGGTATTGACCCTGTCACTAGGCAATGGGATCTGGGATGCATTCAACACAGGCACTGACGGCGTGAGTTCGAAGGCCTCCTGCAATGTGGTCAAGTTCATATCCGAGAGTTGCAACTGCCAATTTCCTTTCTCCCGAGGACGAGGAATGGGCAACTCCATCTCAGTAATGATAGCGTCCGGCCCTATTCGGCGTGAGTAATTGAAAACCTTGCCTGAGGGGCTAGTTACTATGTATTTAACCTGATGAGGACGGCGGTAGCTGAGCCACTTGGTCCAGACGTATAATGCTTCATTCGGGTTGAGTTGTTCCGATTCGACGAATATATCCCCATCGGATTGCGTCTTATAATATCCCACCTTCATTGCTGTTGGACCGCGCTTTCGAAAATCGTCCGGACGGTATTCAGTTTGCGCGACCAATCGCGCACCCTCCAATCTACTGACAAACGATTTGTTTTGTACCACGTACCATGCGGTTAGTAATTGTTGATATCCTGAGTTTTTAAGTGTGCTGGATGCGGCAAGATTGCGCTGCTCATCCGGATCCTGTTCAAGGTCGTACAATTGTGTAGCATCGGCAGAAAAAGTCGATATATATTTCCAGCGACCGTCTCTCAATCCCCAGGATTCAGGGTGATTATTTTTATGGAAAAACTGTATCCTTTGTGTGAAGTTTTTTGACAGTAAATTTTGACCAGGAATTTCTGCGGGTACTGTTAAACCGTTAAGCGCCAACAACGTTGGCATAATGTCGCCTTGCCCAACAGGTGTTGCAATCCGCATTTGTGATGGATACAACCGTTGATTGGCAAGGATCAGGAAACTGCGAATATTTTCTTCGTATAAAAAGTTACGGTGCAAATAATTTTTGCTGTGCCACTCCCCAAAAGCTTCGCCATGATCTCCAGTAATGGCAAATACCGTATTCTCGGCCAAGCCAGCACGTTTGAATTCGGAGTAAAAATCAGATAGTAACGAATCAAGATGATTTACAGCATTCAGATATTTCCTCTTGCTGGGATTAACATTGCTGATGGCCGGGTTCTGCGCAACAGGAATATTGTAAGGGTGGTGTGCTAAATTGGTCTGCACCCGCAGATAAAATGGACGGCCGTTGGCAGATTGCTTTTGCGCCCATATTTGCGCCCGAGCTAAAACAGCTGCGTCATCCCCACCCCAGCTGTTGAGTTTGGCTACATGGCGAAACCCACTTTGCTGTTTACCAAAATCAAATACCTGATCGAAACCGATACCTCGGAAAAAATCTCCCAGATGGCCAAAATCCAAATCCGCACTTGAAAACAACCCTGTGGCGAAACTATTCGCCTTGTACTCACCCGCCAGTGTACTACCCATATATCGATGAGATAAATTAGCGACTTTCCCCCAGGTTAAACTGCGCCCCCCTGTCGAGATTGCCACATTGCTTACCACAGATGCAGGGTAACTTGCATACACTGAATCAAAAATTTTCCCGTGTGTCGACAATTCCGCAAGAAAGGGGGTGATCACAGGATCGGGTTTACCGTTTGGCAGCAGTTGTTTGGCACCAATGGATTCCAACACGACAAGAACAACGTTTAGAGGCTTTGGCTGTTTTTTTTCAGTAACTGTTTTTACTGGCACAATTTCCGGTTGTGTTGCAGGTCCTTTAACGGCGACTGCAGCTAATATTTCTTCAGCCTTATCCTGACTCATTACCGGGATAGCCTGCGTCTCCATGCTATCCCGCACCAACGCCTGGAAAGGGTGCTCCGATAGATGCAATCTATCCAGGGGTTGTAGACTCAGGCCAGTCCCGCTGACTAAAAACAGAGCCATTGCCACAACGAAAATATGGTGTGTTTTCACCCCTAACCATAGCCTACTGCGCGCAAAGTGATATACACCCACCGCAGTAATGACTACGAACAGCACGTTAACAACAAAAACACCATCCAGTGTTGCCACAAATGAATCCCACAACCAAAATACATCACCAATATTATTCTCTAATTGTGATGGCCCAAAATGTGTAAAGGTCAATCTGTAGAGCACCTGGTCGAGAACGATATAACTGTTGGACAGCACCAACACAACCGTGATGAAAAAAGCACTTTTTCTTATTGGCAACAACAAACCGTACATTGCAGTAAGTGCCAGGATCACCAGGATAAAATCAACCTGCATGCTCGCAAGCTCCCACACGGTAGGCGATGCCTGTATCTGGTCGGGGATATAGAAAAAAAGATTTTCTTGTTGCAGCAACAATAACAACAGGTAATGGGGTGCTGCACAAAAGAATGCATGCAGCCACAACCGATATGACTCGCTGTGGTTGATGTTTTTCATGCGCACATTCCCGACGTATCTATTTTGCCAGCCCACGTATACTCATCACCACAAGAGCGGGTTCAAAACACAATCTCCCTCCACAGTAACCGGCCAGTCTGATTGTTGCCGCTTCCTGTAGTATTTGTGACATCCTGTTGTGGATCCAAAGGTACGACAACAGGTGGAACCCCGCCTCCTGCCGAACCACTGCCGGACGAACCACTGCCGGATGAACCACTGCCGGATGAACCACTGCCGGATGAACCGCTGCCGGATGAACCGCTGCCGGATGAACC
>CAZAWX010000036.1:0-18505 GCA_964488985.1 uncultured Ectothiorhodospiraceae bacterium | reverse complement strand
CTGCCGGATGAACCGCTGCCGGATGAACCGCTGCCGGATGAACCACCGCTGGATGAACCACCGCTGGATGAACCGCCGCCAGCAGAGCCACTTCCACCGGAACCACCACTTGAGGCCTTCACGCAATTTTGAAAATTACCGTTCACCACACAATCGGTGTAACTTGCCTGCCAGGTTGCGTCGCCATAACATGCGGATGGATCCCAATGCCAGAACATTGTTGATTCCCAAAGCAAGCCACTGGTTGCATAGAGTTGACTGGAATTGAGTGTGGATAAGTTAGCATCCAATGCCTGTATCAACAAAGCACCATTTCGATACTCCATATTGGGACCCGGGTTATTTCCCTTGACACAACCTGTATTGGTAGGAATCAACTCGCCATTAAGGATAGCGTTAACATCAAAGCTGATCTTCAAACTCGTCAATCGTTGCACACCATCGGTTATATCCTGCGCAGATAATGGCCCCAACTTATATACAGGCAATGCTCCTGTCCCAGCACTATAGGCAGCAACTTTAGCCTGGTAAGCGACCACCGAAATATTGACCCCATTAATTTCCAGAACACCACCCGGTGACAGAGAAGCATTCGCTATTGTGAGAATAAATCGCTTATCAAGGTTTGTGATACGCTCATCTATATCAGAGTAACCGGTGGAATTGACACATGTCGTTTGATCAAGCGGATCGGAACATTCAACCATATTCATATAGTCCACGGTAGTGAGCCCAGTTTTATCATCCCACTGGTGCACATGGTGGTCAGTGACTCCGCCATTAAAGGCGTAGATCAGGTGTGAAGTATCCAAATCAAAATGGCCTCCTAGCAAACCGGGATCAGTCGGTGAAGGCGGTATTACTGCTGGATCTATTGCACGTAAATGGTTGATCAACGCCACGTCTTGCGTTGCACTTAAGACTCCAAAGGTAGGGCGTGAAGCCAAACCAAAACCCTGGTATTGGCCGACAACACGATCAACGACATCGTTTGTATCCCCATCGCTGTTGGCATCCACATTATCACTGGTCGAGATAGTCCCATCGCCGTCCACATCTATTATTATTTTGGATGGGCTGCCACCGGTTAAGTAATCGAGCTGTAAAAACCAGTTTTCACCCGTCTGTATGGATGGATTTACACTGGTTAATTGAATTCGACGGTCTCTCAATAACGGCGCCTGCTGAACTCGTTCACCCGCTGGTAAATTTACACGCCAACCTTTTTTAATAGCATAGTTAACGGTATTATTAGTCGAGACCCGCACTCTCGCCGAAGCCCCCGCATGGGTCATTTCCGTTAATGTCTGGCTGACCAAGTCTGCTGAAGTCGGTAAAGAACCCGCAGCCCAGTCATGATCCCATATTCCATACACAGACTGTGTGGCCACACTGGTTGCATCCGCCGCCTCTAACAATTTACCTGTGCCGAAATATACTAAAAAACCACCTGATGGATGCAAGGTAACATCAAGAGCTGTCGTCACTGCCTGCGGGGCACCATTACTATCTGTCGCGGAAAATAATGGTGCATCAGAAAATGCAATGGTCCAGTTTAGCGGATCCGCATCGCCAATATTAAATCGCCAGATATTGCCCTTCAAATCACCCGCATAAACTCGATCTGCTCGGAAATCACCATTATCATCTACCACAGTGGGACTGCTTAACCCATTCGGATTTGCCAATGAGTCCGTCGCCAGCGTGGCAACAAGTTTTTTGATCAAGGCGCCTGTTGCAATATTTACGACATATAAGGCAGCACTACCCGATCCACCATTCACATAGCCATTCCCGAATACAGCAGCCCAGGTTCCATCATTTAACCTGACGATAGATGGTCGCGAATAGCTAAAACCCATATCTGCATCGGAAGTAGCCGTAAATTCCCATAAGAACTTACTCCCTGCACCTGATCCTGGTGTATTGTTTTCAGCAGTGATGGTACTTGACTGTGTAATGTCAAGTGCATAAAAGCCCTTCCCACCCGCACCTAATCCACCGACCAGTACTGTATGCCAATCTGGGGCTACGTCCGGACAGTTAAAGCACACATCTGCCACATTCAACAATCCATCGGCAAAATATTGATGAGCATAGGGATTGGCACTGAGCACTGCGAGATTGCCAATCACAGTCGCGGGCACAAAAGCAAATTCCTCATTTCCGGTCAATGCATCAAATGCATGTAACATGCCATCATTGGAACCTACATAAACGCGGGGAGGACGTGCTGCATTTGCAACTGCAAAACCAGGATATCCATCAAAGATATACCCTGCTCTAGGGCTTGCGACATAAACCGGATTACTGTGAATAATGTCACCTAAAACACTGAAACGATCCCGGAATAAACCACCATTTTGAATTTCTCCACTTCGATCGCCCCGGGCATAATCAATAATACCAGCCGTCCCGATCAGGATTTGTTGTGCAGCACTAAGGCTTGAAAATCGAAAAGGGATAGCCGAGCCAGCACCGTCGTTGGTAACAATGAACCGCCCGGTATCCCAGTTTTGTGCATCGAGTATCGTCTGTGCACGCCAAGTTGGGGTAAGCAATTGCACTTGGCCGCTACTGTTGACCGGGGCTGAAATCAAATCGCCCTGAAAAGTGCCATTCTCAAACCAGGGAGCAAATACCTGACCGTTACCTGCGGATAAATTTGAAACACTGAGGGCCGGCGGAGAAATAAACCCAAATGGCTGGTCGTTCGGCACAAACAGATTTACAGCTTGTACCTGTGCAATAAGTAACAAATACAATAAGGCAATCGACTGTACTTTCGCAGATTTCCCGACTTGCGGCAACATAACATTTACTCCGATACTGCATAAATTGATTGGGATAACCGGTAGCCTCCCCGTGCACTTTGTCCGCGCCCCGTTACTCGGTATACATACCTCTGATTGCTCAATGTCCCGGCACCTATAGCAATCGAACTACCCTCCGTAGTGAAGGGTCCCAGATACTCAACAATGAACTGCGATGCATCGTCGCCTGTTTCATAACCAGGGTTTCCGTTCCAGATAGCGCGCAAGTTCTGCACATCCCCATCATAGTAAAATCCATCCGTTACATTCGTGCTCCAATCGAATGCAGGAGCACCCACCAGGGTATTCGCGATGACTTTTTCACCTGATTTAATGCCAAGTTCAGCATCGCTAAACGCGCTCGCACGGGCCTGCACATTGGTGGCTATTTTGATTTCAGAGGTTGCGGATCTAACTGTGAACATACCCAGCATTGCAATGAGCACCATGAAAACCAATGAAAGAAAAAGCACTACACCAGTCTCTTTATTTTTAATTTTACTGATCTCTGTAGTAACTGATGACATCAACGATCACCTCTAGAGTCTGTTGCGGAACTTCACTGTCAGATTAATATTTCTGCGAAATTTAAAATCATTCGCATACGCCCCGGGGCCATACACAGTTTGATCGAGCACTACATAGGTTTTCGCATCTCGCTGCTGCGTCAAATTATCCTCACGGGAATTCAATAACAGTCCAACTCGTACACTGACAACATTGTCGGTATCAGTGACATTGTTCGCTGTCACATACTTGTTTGCCACCTGATCATTCGTTGCATCGAGGCCGTATAATAATTGCATGCTTTCAACATCGTTAATGATGGGTGTATATGTGGCTCCGTTGTCTGTACTGCACTGCAGTTCATTTTGTGTGGAAATTGAAAACATGTTTGAGACTTGTATGCCCGCCGCAATAGCGGTACCCAGACAATCTTTCACATACCCATCTGCATTTCCTTCATAGACAACCGTAATTGCATCCGTTCCATCTTTGATCGCATTCGCAGCAACATTGTCATTATCCACAGAAGTAAGCGCCTGCACGCCACCGAGTTGATTTACCAACGGCCCCAGAATCCACTCGCTGGCTGTATTGCCACGGTAAGCGGTCATCCGTAATGAGCGGGATAAATATTCGATTGCAAATCGGGCATTATCCTGTAAACCGACAAGATTATTATGGTATCTGTAAGATGCCCGGGTACCTATAAATGCCTGTAAAACGGTCGCGGAAAGTATTGCGCTCAATACCAAAGCCACCATCAATTCAATTAACGTAAAACCATTGCCTTCAGGGCGCTGTCTTACCTCGCAATGACGATAGTTCCTTAGGGTGTTACGATAATAACGGTCAACGTCCGAGATCATGATTCATACCGGGCCAGATATTGTTTGGCAACAACCACCCCTGTCTCCATTCGCGTCCAGTTCACACGAATACTGTATATCGTTCCTACTCCATCGCAGAGCAGGGCATCGTCCGGATCACTGTCAATACATGATGTCCCGCCTCCTCCGGGTAGCAAATTTGTTAAGGTCTGCTGCCATTCCCAACTATCCTGGCCTGCAAGTTGCGCTGGCGTGCACGACACTGCAGGCAGCAGCGCAGTTTCGGTACAATTGTTATTCTGTGGTGCGGTATAGTTTGCAACGTCGGCACTATTGTAATTCCCGGCCAGAACGCCGGTTGAGTTCGCCTGCATTCTGTCAATAAAACTTTCAACCATCAGCACGGCCTGACCACGCAGATAAGCAGCATGTGTGGCTTGGGTACTGAACAGTTGCATTCGTGCATTACCCAACATTCCAATAGACAACAACGTTAGGGCAATTAACACTTCCACCAGTGTAAATCCGCGAGGGCATGATGGACCAGGCGTGAATGGTAATGGCTTCATCTCATAACCTTATGATTTACACGCAGGACATAACATTGCTTGATATCTGACCGATGGTGGATATTGATATTTGCCTGCCTTCTTCACCTGTATCTTGACTACAGACGGTGAAACTGCGCAATGCGGGCGAGACACTGATATTTCCCGCTGGCTTATACTGAACGAATGCTAAGTTATCCGTATCGTTGATAACGACCCCATCAGGAACTACAAAATCCTGTAAAAGAACTTCCTCTGTATTATCCAGCGCGCCATCTGCATTATCATCCACGAACACTATCCAGCCAGGGCCCCATTCATTCGCTGCATCCGCCGGGTTTAATGCTGCCACTGTGACTGCGAGTCCTCGTGTCAAAGCACTGTCCCGGGCAACGTGTAATGCACGTACAAGTTCGTTGGTCGCAACAGTACGGCGATTCCCCAGTACAAGACTTTTGAAATTGGGCACAGCAAGCGCCATCACGATACCTATAACCGCGACAGCAACTGCCAGTTCGATCAACGTAAAACCGGACAAACCACGCGCTGATGATCTCATAATCGTTCCTGATATAGCTCGGATCGGGCTGATCCTGTCTGTGCCTGTTAACTCTGTCGGCAATAAAAACATATCCTTTAATGTAATATGGGTTTAACTATTGCTTTCCCTGACAATGAATGCCGAACTACACGAACCCCGACCCATTTCACGGCAAAATGACACATGACCGGTTTTTACTATGCCTAAATTGATAGGGATCAACCCCATATTCCTTAACCCGGGGTATAAATCGCGCAGGAATAGCCGTTAAGGTATGTGGAGCAATCCATGATGAAACACGATTGGACACCCAAATAGATTGCCTGGGAAACCACCCGCAAGCGCAACCTCACCTGCATTCATTGCCGGTGTTCCGCCGATCTGCAGCAACCCATCTACGGTCTGGACACCGAGCAGGCTTTTTTCCTGCTTTATTGATGCTAAGGGTGAAGTCCAGCCCTGCAGCTATCTGCCTTTGAGCGGCGGTAATCTACGTCGCAAGTCGTTCCGTGATATCTGGGAAAACTCGAAACTTTTCAACGATATGCATGATTTTAAGTCCTACAAGGGCCGTTGCGGCACCTGCGAGTACCTTCATGTCTGCGATGGCTGCCGGGCACGGGCCTATACGGTGACCGGTGATTATCTGGCCGAAGAACCCTTTTGCAATTACATCCCGGCACGGATGCAAAAACTGCAACAAGAGTCCATCCCGGCACAAACGGCCAGCTGCTGAAAAATGACGGTCCGTGCAGGTGAATTCACACCCTTCCTGGTGACTACCCGCCTTGCTGCTTGATTGTGCCGTTGCTTTTTGGCCGCATCCTGGAGTTGTTGCTCAACGGCCCTGGCTTTATCGAGGCGCTCAACCTTGTCTTTGAATACGTTGTTGCCAGCGGGTTTTTCTGCGCTGTCGCCGGAATGATCTGAACATCCCGCAAGCAGCGCAATCAGTACAAATATAATTGCGTGTTGTTTCATCCTCTGTAACCTGTGCGAGTGGAGCGTAACGGCCTATGTCGAACATAAAGTGCATGGCCTGGGCAGGTCCTGCGCATTTCGCCCATTAGACAGGCCGGGTTACCCTTCAGGATAGCGGATTCAATCACATAAATACTGAGAGGTGCTGTTCATGTCAGAAGGTTACGATTGCCGAGGTGTACCTTTGAGTTGTGACGATTTTGTATCGCCCTGGAAAAGTTTTCCGCCGGCGACTATGGCGGTTGTGTCGATGCGCTACTGGAAGCGGCATTAAGAGCAGGACGTTTCAAATTGGCGTTAGCGTTGGCCAATGAACGTTGTGCACTGAAACCAACCAGTGCACAAAACTGGCGACTGGCAGCACGCGCCCATCGCGGGCTTGGCGATCACAATCGGGCAACAACGTGTGAAGCCAAAACACAATCCCTGCTGGCCGCCTGAGGACCACGCAGATAGCGCTCAGGGAGCCGGCTTTTTACCCAGAGCTTTGTCGATATAGCGGACCAGGTCCCGGAACAGGTGTCGGCTTGGAAACGGCTTGCCATCGACAAAAACACTCGGTGTTGCGTTCAAGCCCAGGCGCCGAGCTTCCCGATAAGAGGTTTCGATCCGGGCTTGTGCAACCGCACCGGTAAGGCACTTGGAATATGCAGCTTCATCAAGACCCAGTTCTTTGGCAATGGCCAAGGGCGATTCTTTAGTCAAAGTGAACTGTTGGTTGAAGGCTTTGTCATGGTAGTTCCAGAACTGACCCTGCTGATCAGCACACACCCCGCCAATCGCAACCTGACGTGAGATACCAGAGCGATTGATAGGGAAATCCATGAAAATGACCTTTAAATCTTTTGGATAACGGCTCAACAGCGTCTGCATTACAATCGCTGCACGTTGGCAATTGGGGCATTGAAAATCTGAGAACTCGATGATGGTGACCTTGCCGTCTTTCGCCCCTTTATAGGGATAGCCCTCACTATTGATTTTCAGCGCCAGCGTTTGCGGCGGCTTCACCAGCAGCTTGAAACCACCCTCTTTTTTGATCCGTGCAATCACTTTGTCCCTGTTGTCCTGCATCTTACGGCGCCGCAACAATTTCTGTATATCGACTTTCAATGACTCGAAGCTCTTGTCGCCTAAACGCGCCTTGTTCTTATCATAAAAAGCCCGGGCTGTGGCCTCATCAGGCACAGGGGCATCGAGTAATTCCAAGGCGATGGCCTTGATGCTGCGGCCCTCCTTCTTCGCCTGTTGCTTGACATAAATGTCGAAGAGAACTTCATCAAGCAAATCAAGCAGATTTTTGTAGGCGCCGGTCTGAAAGCTACTCAGCAGCTGCACCATCCGCGGTGACAGATCCGTGGGTGTATACGCTGTACCGCCATACTCAAATAACTGGCCGCTACTGTCTGTGAGTACCTCGGCCCTGGCGGTACTGAAAACCAGCAGGCCAAGCAGTACCGCAGAAATCAGATTACGCATGTGAATATTCTCCGTCTCAAAGCAAAGTTCGCCATCATACCCCAGGCGGCAAACCAGACATTGTGACCCAAGTTTAATTTCAAAGTATTCAACAACGACTGCACCGGGCGCGGTGTATGATCCACCATATGAATTTAATGCCGCATTTTTTGCCAAGACAATTTGGCCACCTTGGGCCGTTTATCAACCTGCTGGGAGTGTTATTAATTCATGTCACTGCACCCGCCACGGCGGGCAGTACCGGCGCTATGGCCCTGGCGGCTCATAAGGCCATCTACAGACTAAGCATGCACAGATCGTCCATTGCCAATGAAGTTATCGCAGTTAATGGGCGCCTTGAGATTAGCCTGGAAGCATCCTGTGACGGCTGGAAGGCTGAGCAGTTTTTAGGCTTTAACCTGTTTGGCCAGGAGGATAATTTACTGGAGCATGTGGCGAAAATTTCCAGCTTTGAATCAGCCGATGGATCCGAGTTCATATTCTCCACTCAGTCCTATGAGGACCGCGAACTCAGCGAAGAACTCAGCGGGGTCGCTCGCCGTGAGCGTTCTGATTTACAGGTTTATGCCTACTACACAAGACCGAAACGTGAAGCGGATACGCTACCTCCCAACACGATCTTCCCCGGCCAACACCTGCAATTGATCCTGGCTGCCGCAAGAAATGGCCGTAACCACTTGCTGAACACGGTTTTTGATGGCAGCACCAAAGATAACCCATTCGAAATTTCCACTTTTTTGGGCAAACCCGGGGTCGACTCGAAAAGCAAGTTCAAGGCACTGCTCCAGCATACGTACTGGCCGGTTCGGTTAGCCTATTACAAAATCGGCGCAACTGCGCCTGCGGCAGATTTTGAAATGGCGGTCCAGCTCTATGACCATGGCATCGCTGGAAACATGCTCTATGACTACGGTGATTTTTCCGTCGATGTACGGCTCGAACAGGTCAAGCTGCTGCCCATGCCAACCTGCCCGGGTAAATAAACGACCTCAACCCGGCAACACCTCAGCAATCGCCGCACCGACAGCCGATGGGGTGTCCAGAACCCGTACCCCGGCCGTCTCCAGTGCCGCTCTTTTCGATGCATAGGTACCTTTGTCACCCATGACAATCGCCCCGGCATGGCCCATTTTCTTTCCCGCAGGAGACGCCTGACCAGCGATAAAGGCCACCACAGGCTTGTTCATGTCGGCAGCATATTGCGCCGCCTCCTCTTCCATGACACCGCCAATCTCGCCGACCAGTACAACCGCATCGGTACCCGGATCCTGATCGAGACACCGCAATGCATCAAGGCTGGTCGTGCCAATCACCGGATCCCCGCCAATACCAATAAAGGCCGACTCACCATAGCCTGCCTGCACCAGATTCAGACATAACAACGTCCCCAGACTCCCACTCCTGGAAATTACACCGATGCGCCCGGGTTGGAAAATATCCTCTTCAAAGGCAGGCATGAAGCCGGCAAAACATTCCCCCGGAGTGACCTGTCCGGCAGTATTCGGGCCGAGGATTTGCGCTCCTGCCTCCTTTGCTGCAGCCATGAAATACATCACATCCTGAACCGGAATGTGCTCGGTGAGGATGACCAGCTTTTTACAACCCGCCCCAATGGCGTCAAGCGCCGCATCCTTGCAGCCCAAAGGCGGGATAAACAACACGCTGGCATCAAAACCCGACTCGGCCATGGCCTCAGTGGCGCTCGCATAGACGGGCACGTCACAACAGATTTCACCGGCCTTTTTCGGATTCACCCCGCCGATGACCTGGCTGCCATAGTCGATCATTCTCTGAGTCCAGAAACTCCCCTGGCGGCCGGTGATCCCCTGAATCAGTATCCGGTCATGCCCACGGATGATCATGACGCCGCCCTCACCGGCGCCGTATTGGCCGCACGGATGGCCTCATCCATGGTTTCAAAACTCGCCAGTCCCAGCGCCGCCTTGAGCATGGCCCGGGCCTGCTCGGCACCGGTCCCATGAATTGAAAAGTAGACAGGGATATCGGGTTTCAACTCCTCAAGCGCTGCTATCACACCTTCAGTCATGACATCGGTACGGGCGAAGGCACCACAAAAATTAACCATCAAACTCTTCACCCGGGGATTGTCCAGTACCAGTTTCAGTGCCGGGGTCGCCTTGGTATAGGCATCGCCACCGATTTCCAGGAAATTAGCCGGCTGCCCGCCAAGATGTGTGATCACATCCATAGTGGTCATCGTCAAACCGGCACCATTGGCCAGCACACCGACATCGCCATCGAGCTGTATGAATTTCAGCCCCAACGCCTGGCCTTGCAACTCCGCGGCTGATAGCGACTCCGGGGTACCCTGGGCAGCCAGCTCCCCACGGCGTTTGATCGCTGAATCGTCCAGGGTAAATTTACAATCGAGGGCCACGATGCGGCCGTCGGCCGTCAGAACCAGAGGGTTGATCTCCAATAACTCGGCGTCATTGTTTACATACACCTGATAGAGTTTTATCAGCACATCGGCCAGAGCTTTTTGCTGCGCTTCAAGTCCAGAGGCGGCCACAAGTTCCAACGCGTCTGGCAATTGCAGGCCGGTTCGAATATCGACAATGTGGCTACGCAGGGGTGTCGGCTGCCGGGCGGCAAGTTCCTCGATATCCATTCCGCCAATGGCTGAGAACAACACCCGGGGACTCTTGCTGGCCGCATCGTTAAGAACCGCCGCATAAAATTCCCGTTCTATCGGTACCTGCTGTTCAATCAACACCTGTGCAACTTCCAGACCCGCAATGTGCATGCCGAAAATATCCTGGGCGTGGTTAACCGCCTGTTGCGGATCAGATGCCAGGCGAATGCCCCCCGCCTTGCCCCGTTTACCGGCGGTAACTTGTGCCTTGACGACACAGGGGCCCAATTTTTCAGCCGCTGCACGCACAGCATCAATATTTGCTGCCAGGATCCCCTCGGGGGTTGCGATCCCCTCGGCCCGCAATAAGGGTTTGGCCGCGTGTTCTTCAAAATTCATGGCTGTCTCCGCTGACCTGATCGCTCACCTCAATGCCCATACTTTGCCCAGTGCGCACCAAATAATGCGTCCTCACTGGGTTTGTCCTCGGGGATGGTCCGGCACAGGTGAGTGGTATTGATAAAATGTTTCCAGGACAAATTCTCGCTGATGCTGTTGCCCTGCCAGGTGCCGCAACCCATGCTCAAGGTAAAATTCAATCCACTGTCGAAGCCACCCCCATTACCAAAGGTATGGGCCATATTCACCAACACTCTGACCACCGGTAACTCCCGGGCGAGGCGATCCGCATGATCTGCATCCTGGGTGTGGATCCCACAGGAATGGCCGATGCCCTTGAATTGAAGAATTTCACGAACCCGGTCGATGGCGTCAGCAAAATTGCGAACTCTGTAAACGGTCAGCACCAGGGCCAGTTTTTCATCCGAAAACGGAAATCCCGGACCTACTCCAGTCTCCTCGACCATAAAAAACCGGGCCTGGGCGGCACGACCATCCAAACCCACGCCCGCAGCAAAAACCTGAGCATCTTTGGCAATCAGTTTGCGATTGAGTTTACCGCCCTGCCACAGGGCCTGCTCGATGGCCTGTTTGCCTGCCGCATCCACCCGGTATCCCCCCGCATTTTCCAGTGCAGACATTGCCTCGGCGTAAACATCATCAACGATGATCAGGGAGTTTTCAGAGGAACAGGAGGTCGCGTTGTCAAAACATTTGGATTCGCGAATTTTCACCGCAGCAGCCTCGAGATCGGCACTGCTGTCGATGATTACCGGAACATTTCCGGCACCGACACCGATCGCCGGTTTGCCACTTGAATAGGCCCGTTTGACGTTATTTTGTGATCCGGTCACGACCACCAGATCGGCGTTACGCATCAGTGTGTTGGTCAATTCCTTGGTCACCGGGGCGGGGAGGATTTGCACCAGATCGGGTGCCGCACCGCACTCGCGCAATGCGTCGCGCATATAGGCTACGGTTTGAGCCGTGGTCGCCAATCCTGCCGGCGATGGGGCGATAATGACAGCGTTACGTCCCTTCAGAGCCATCATCGCTTTATTGACCGGCGTTGCCGCAGGATTGGTGGAAGGTGTCACTGCCGCCACCACACCCACTGGTTTGGCATATTTGACCAGCCCCAATTCCGGGATTTCCTCGATGACACCGACGCTCCTGACTCTGGATAAATCCCGTAGCGTGCCAAATGTTTTACGCTGATTTTTGATGATTTTATCGGCGACGTTTCCCAGGCCAGTGTCGTGTACCGCCATTTCTGCCAGTACTTTGGCGTGCTCAGGTTTATACAATGCCCAGGCAATGGCCGTGACCGCTTCGTCCACTTGGGCTTGATCGGCGCAGTCAAACTGGGCCATGGCATCTCGTGCCCGCGCCATCAAGCCATTAATTATTGCCGCCTCATCAGCCGCCACGACCGCTGTTTCCCCACTGGCACTCATCACCCCAATCCCCCGTTTGTTGTCGTAGGTTTTCGTTTTCCCAATGCCAAGGATAACGGCTAACAGGCGTATGCGACACTGCCCTGGAAACAGATGAACACCTTGCGGCTGACGCCCTGGGCTACGTCAGCGCGATGAAGATCACCACACCATCAAATGACTCACCAGGGTTCGAGCACGTCGACACGTCATCAACAGCACTTAGGGCTCTGGTCAAGTCATTGACATTTACCAACCCCGACTCTACCGTAACCCTGTATGGAGAGAGAGTGTGCGGCCCGGGATGAAAACCCGGTAGTACAGCACACCTTAATAACACCAAAAGAAGGAAGCTCTGTGGGAAAACTCCTCGAGGTTCGCAACCTCAAGACCGAGTTTGAAACTGGCGACGGTACTGTCAAGGCAGTCAATGGCATCAGTTATGATGTCGAAGCAGGAGAGACAGTCGCCATCGTTGGCGAGTCGGGTTCCGGGAAGTCTGTGGGTGCCCTGTCCATTCTCGGCCTCATACCTGACCCGCCTGGAAAAGTCGTCGCCGGTGAAATCATCTTTGGCGGCCGGGATCTGCTCCAGCAGGACGAAAACGTTCTGCGTCAGGTACGTGGCGGTGAGATCGGCATGGTGTTCCAGGAACCCATGACGTCTTTGAATCCGGTACTCACCATTGGCCTGCAATTAACCGAAACCATGCTCATCCACCTGTCCATGAACCAACATGAGGCGGATCAGCGTGCTATTGAATTACTTGGCATGGTGGGGATCGGTGAACCAGAGCGACGCCTGAAACAATACCCCCACCACCTCTCAGGCGGAATGCGCCAACGCGTCATGATTGCCCTGGCATTGTCGTGTAAACCCAAGCTGATCATTGCTGATGAACCGACCACGGCCCTGGATGTCACCATTCAGGCACAAATTCTGGAACTGATGCGCGAACGGTGCCGGGAAATGAATGTCGCGCAAATCATCATCACCCATAACCTGGGGGTAGTGGCCCGCTATGCCGACCGGGTTAATGTCATGTACGCGGGGAAGATCGTCGAGATGGGTGATGCCGAACAAATCTACCATCGTCCCCGCCATCCCTACACGGTCGGCTTGCTGAAATCGGTGCCACGCATGGATTTACCCCGCGGCCAGCGCCTCATTCCCATCGTCGGCCAGCCTCCGGATTTAAGCCGGCTCGACAATGGCTGTTCGTATCGGCCGCGTTGTCAATGGACTGTTGATGAATGTTCCGCCAAGTATCCTCCTTTGGAGGACACCGGCGAACTGCAGATGTCGGCATGCTGGCGCCGGGCTGAACTCGACACCTTACGAGATAATCTATGAGTGCAACGGCAGAAAATCTCAATAGCGGGCTGCAATTTCAGCACGTGGCAGTCGGAGAAACATTGCTGCAGGTGAAAAACCTGAAAATGCATTTCCCGGTGACCGAAGGGCTGCTCTTTCAGCGCACCATTGCCCATGTCAAAGCCGTTGATGGTGTCAGTTTCGAGATCAAGCGTGGTGAAACGCTAGGTCTGGTGGGTGAATCCGGTTGCGGTAAGACCACTACCGGGCGTTGTATCTTACAACTCGAGAAGGCAACTGCAGGCAATATTATCTATCGTGGGGTGGATCTCAACACCCTGCATGAAAAGCAACTCATGCCGGTGCGGACACATATTCAGGTCATTTTTCAAGATCCCTACAGTTCCCTGAATCCACGCATGAAGATCGGCGATATTATCGGCGAACCCATGATGGTACATAGAATTCAAACCCAGCGAAGTGCCTGCCGCAAGCGGGTTTCCGAGCTGTTGAATGTCTGTGGCCTGCATGCCAAATTTGCTGATCGCTACCCCCATGAGATGAGTGGCGGACAACGGCAACGGGTCGGGATCGCCCGCGCTCTGGCCTTGAATCCAGACATCATCGTCTGTGACGAGGCGGTCTCAGCGCTGGATGTGTCAATCCAGGCCCAGGTGATTAATCTGCTCGAAGATCTGCGTGAAGAATTTCACCTCACCTATCTGTTCATTGCCCATGATTTATCCGTGGTCCGGCATTTATGCGATCGTGTTGCCGTCATGTATCTGGGCAAAATCATGGAATTGGCCGACGGCGATGAAGTTTTCGACAACCCGCAACATCCCTATACCAAGGCACTGCTGTCCGCTGTGCCTGTGCCGGACCCGACGATTGAACAGCAGCGCCAACATCAAGTGCTGCATGGTGAGGTGCCGAGTCCAATGAATCCCCCTAGTGGCTGTGTATTCCATCCGCGCTGTACCCAGGCGGTGGACAGTTGTAAAGGGAATATTCCATCTCTGCGTGAAATCGTGACAAACCATCATGTAGCCTGTGCAGAGGTGTGAAAGAAAGACCCCCGCCGGAGTGCATCCGCAATCCGGGCCGGGTAAATTTGTATAACAACCAGGCGAACTGGAGGAGAGAAAAATGAAGCGCTTCATTCCAAAACTCGTCACTGTTGCGGCAGTTGGCATCAGTCTGGGGCTTGGCGGCCCTGTACTGGCTGCAACGCCAAAGCATGGCGGTATTCTTAACTTTGTAGTGGGTTCCAAAATCCCGTCCTACGACGGTCATCGGGAAACCACCTTCGGCATGATCCACCCCATCCGGCCGTTCTACAGCCTTTTAATCCGGGTCAACCCGGATAACCCATCCTCACCGACTGATTTTGTCTGTGATCTGTGTGAAGGCAAAGTCCCGGCAGGCGAAGATGGCGGCACCAAATACACCTTTAAAATTCGCAGCGGCGTGAAGTTCCATGACGGTACACCACTGACTTCTGCTGATATAAAGGCGACGTTTGATAAAATCATTTTCCCGCCCAAGGGCATTCCAAGCTCGCGCAAGGCCTTCTTCCGCATGGTAGAAACAGTAGATGCGCCGGATCCAACAACGCTAATCTTTAAGTTGAAATATCCGTCGGGAACCTTTATTCCCTCCGTGGCGATGCCTTTCAATTTCGTCTACAGCAAGAAAGACTTGGACGAGCACGGCTATAACTGGCATGCCAAACACATCAACGGTTCAGGTGCCTTTGTGTTCGTGAAACACGTTCCAGGCTCTTATGTTGAAGGTAAGCGTTACGCCAACTACCACCATAAAGGCAAACCTTATGTGGACGGTTTCAAGGCAATTTCCGCACCGAAGATGTCTTTGCGTCTGCAAGCCATTCGCGGTGACCGTGCCGCCATCGAGTTCCGTGGCTTCCCGCCAAAGGCGCGTGATGATCTGGTCAAAGCCCTGGGCGATAAAATCACCGTGCAGGAAAGCGACTGGAACTGTGTGCTGCTCTACACCCCGAATCACAAGGTTAAACCTTTCGATGATCCACGGGTACGGCGCGCATTGACACTCGGTGTAGATCGCTACGCTGGTTCCAAATACCTGCGCAACATTGCCATTGTGCGCACGGTCGGTGGCGTGGTGTTTCCCAAGCACCCGCTGGCGGCGAAAGCTGCTGAACTGGAAACCATCGCCGGTTATAGCCATGACATCGCCGCTTCACGGGCAGAAGCCAAAAAACTCCTGGCAGCCTCGGGTCATTCCGGCCTTAAGTTTGAGCTGAACAACCGGGGTGTGGATCAGCCCTATAAAGTGGTGGGAACCTGGATGATCGACCAATGGCGCAAACTGGGGATGAACGTCACTCAGCGTGTTCAGCCTAGTCCACCTTTCTATGCCACGTTGCGCAAGAAGAAAGACTTCGATGTCTCCATCGACTTCAACTGTCAGTCAGTGGTCAACCCACTTGCCGATGTGTCCAAGTTCCTGGGTTCAGCGGGCAACAACTATGGCTCCTATGAGGATCCGGTACTTGAGGATCTGTTCAACAAGATGCAGAAGACCGCCAACGAAGCAGAGCAGTACAATCTGATGCGCCGTTATGAGCGTCGCGCCCTTGGTGAAGCTGCACACATGGGTGTCACGTTGTGGTGGTACAAGATCAATCCCCACCGGTCCTATGTGAAAGGCTGGAAGATTGCGCCGAGCCATTACCTCAATCAACATCTCGACAATATCTGGCTGGATAAATAACCCAGGCCAACTTGCAATTGACCCCACCTGCATCGCGGGTGGGGTCTTTTAGGCGCAGACATCCATGTTCAAATACGTCATCAAGCGAGTTCTACTTGCCATCCCAACCTTGTTGGGGGCAGCCATATTCGTGTTCCTGCTGCTGCGGGCAATCCCCGGAGATGTCTGCGAGTTACGCCTCGCCGGGACCGGGCTGTATGCGGATCCACAGGAAATTGCGCTGTGCCGGGAAAACCTGGGTCTTAACGATCCACTGCTCACTCAATTCACTCGCTTTATAACGGGCTACCTGACCTTTGACCTGGGCGATTCCATGTGGACCGGTAAGCCCGTAGCCTATGAAATTTCCATCAGATTCAAACTATCCCTACAGGTCGCGATCATGGCCACCGTGGTCGCTGTATTATTTGCCATCCCTCTAGGGGTGATTTCCGCCGTTAAACAGGATACGCCCACCGATTATGTTGTCCGTGTCTTCAGCATTGCCGGGATCGCCATTCCTTCATTCTGGCTGGGTATCATGATCATCCTCGGCATGCTGATCATCACCCAAGCCTGGCTTGGAGAACCCTGGATGCCGCCAATTGATTACGTTTCCCCCTTCGAAGATCCGTTTCGCAATCTGTCCCAGTTAATCTGGCCAGCCATTGCCACCGGGTATCGATATTCTGCGGTCGCTACCCGCATGACACGATCTGCCTTGCTGGAAGTGCTGCACGAAGACTACATCCGTACCGCCCGGTCAAAAGGGCTAATGGAATCCGTCATCGTTAATCGCCATGCCCTTAAAAATGCCATGTTACCCGTGGTCACCATCATCGCCCTGGAGTTTGCGTTCCTGATTGGCGGCCTGGTGGTCACCGAACAGGTGTTCAATCTCAATGGCCTGGGCAGGTTGTTTGTAGAATCCGTTGGCGCGCAGGATTTCAACATGACCCAGCAGTTGGTCATGCTGGTGGTGTTGATATTCGTGTTTACCAACATTGTTGTAGATGTACTCTATGCGTGGCTGGACCCACGCATCCGCTACAGTTGAGGATGTGATGATGGCCGGTTCAGAAGCAGTTTCAGAACTCCGCGTTGATGATTTTTCAGAACAAATCCAGACACCGCCCTGGTATATCCGGTTATACGCGTTAGTTCGCAGCCAGCCTCTGGGGGTGGCCGGCGCACTGGTCGTGCTGGGGATGATTTTCATGGCCGTTTTCGCTGCACAGATCTCACCCGTGGATCCGGAAGCCATCTCCTTTGAGAACATGCTGGCGCCACCCGGAAAAGAGTTCTGGTTCGGTACTGATCAGTTCGGCCGCGATATTCTGACTCGCATCATTTACGGCTCACGCACCGCCTTGTTTGTCGGCTTCAGTTGCGCCTTCATCGGCGCCTTTACCGGACTGGTACTGGGCGTTGGCAGCGCCTATTTTGGCGGCACCTTTGATCTTATTTTTCAGCGGATCATGGATGTATTCATGGCATTCCCATTAATTATTCTGGCTCTGGCAGTGGTCGCCACACTTGGCCCCGGAACACAGAACGTTATCATCGCCATCACCATTCCCTTTATCCCCCAGTGCGCACGTGTGGTGCGTTCCAACGCGCTGGCAATTCGTGAAGTTCCCTATGTCGATGCAGCCCGTGCCTGTGGCTTCAGTCATATGCGCATCATCCTGCGGCATATGGCACCGAATGTTATGGCGCCCTTCCTGATCATCCTGACGTCGTTTGTCGGCCAGGCGATCTTGCTGGAAGCCTCATTGTCTTATCTGGGACTGGGCGTTCAGGAACCTACCCCGGCCTGGGGCTTGATGTTGCAAGGTGGCGCCGAGGAGTACGCTGAGAGTGCGCCCTGGGTGCCCATTTTCCCCGGACTGGCCATTACTCTGGCAGTGTTCGGCTTTAACCTGTTTGGTGATGCGCTGCGTGATGTGCTGGATCCGCGTCTGCGCAACCGTTGATCTGATGCGCCCTAACCACAGGCGATGACGTCAGCCTCACTGGTACCCGCTCGCAATACGCCTTTTCAGATCAAGATCAACAGTAGCGGGGCAGTATTCGACGTTCCGGCAAATGCAAGCATTCTGGACGTTCTCAACGCCCATGGGATCTGTGTCGAAACCTCCTGCGAAAACGGCCTTTGCGCCACCTGCATGACCGGCTATCTGGAAGGACAGCCGGAGCACCGTGATCTGGTTCTGGATGACGAAGAAAAAACCAAATTTTTGTGTGTCTGCTGCTCTCGATCTGCCAGCCCGATGCTGGTTCTGGATTTATGATTTGCCTCATCGATCAGTTGCAACGATGGTCTATCCG
>CAZAWX010000035.1:15777-21935 GCA_964488985.1 uncultured Ectothiorhodospiraceae bacterium | reverse complement strand
GGTCTCCAAAGTGGCTCCGTCATCGTTTGTGTCCTTTTGCTTTCTTTGAATCCTTGCTTATGACCTGTCCCTACGTGCCGGGGCGTCGTCGGGAATAATGCGTTTGCCGCCTTCAGGATTCAAGGCGACAAAGGTCAATTCACCTTCGGTAACCTTGATGTCATTGAATCCGGCGTTGTTATCCCGTCGCCGCACCCAGGTTTCGACCTGCACCGTAATCGAGGTACGCCCGGTACGCGTGGTGGTGCAATAACAACTGATGCGATCGCCAACATAGACCGGGCGGTGAAAGCTCATGGCCTCGATGCCAACCGTGGCCACCCGGCCCAGCACTTCCTGGGCGGCGTGCATGCCGGCTGCGATATCCATTTGTCCCACCAGCCAGCCACCGAAAATATCACCGGCAGAGTTCGTATCCGCCGGCATGGCGATAGTGCGTAATTCAGGTTCTTTGCCACGAGGCGGTATTGTTTCAGTCATGTTCAAACCTCTTTGTTCATCGCGAATCGTTGTGGTGCATAGGTTCGTTCTTAAGCGCAACCCAGTGGAATAGATGGATATTGGTCCCGGAAGACGCCGTAAATCCGTCCCTGGAGGCTTGGATGTGGCATCCCTGCCACATACACTTCCTCCACCAACACCCGTCTATTCCACTGGGTTGCGCTTAAGAACGAACCTATGCGTTGTGTTTAGGTCGCCTGCCAAACGTTGTCCATTTCACATGCAGGAGGGGTGGGCCCTGGCTGTAGCTGACCGTGAGCAGCATGGATGCTGCGACCGAGCCTCCATGGACGGATTCACGGCGTGTCAGCAACAGCCAGGGCCCACCCCTCCTGCATGTGAAATGCACCCCCCATCACGCGCTGGGCAGCCAGTGGATTCGTCGTGTCAGGAACGCCCGGGTCCTCCCCAACGGATTTAGTGCACCTACTCATTGGGCTTTACACCGGTCATTAACAACTATAGTCCTACCCCCACTCAGGTCCCTTATAATCCCATTGCCAGTAACCCATCCCAATCTTTAGCATAGGCTATATCCACCCGTGCACAATAACGACAAGAGGATCCCATGCCAAATCCAACATCCAATCCCTACGAAACCGATCTGGATGCGAACGCCGCCAACTACGTTCCATTATCACCCCTCAGTTTCATCAAACGCGCTGCCCGGGTCTATCCACGCCACCCCGCCATTGTCCACGGAACTTTAAGCCAGGATTGGGCGACAACTTACCAACGTTGTCGGCGTTTCGCTTCCGCATTGACCAAGCGTGGCATCGGTAAGGGTGACACCGTGGCGATTATTGCACCGAATACCCCCGCCATCTATGAAGCCAGTTTCGCGGTTGCCATGGCCGGTGCAGTTCTTAACACGCTCAATACCCGTCTCGATGCAGCCACGCTGGCCTTCAGTCTGGACTATGCCGAGGCCAAGGTGTTATTCACCGATCGTGAGTATTCAACTACCGTCGAGCAGACGCTGGCGTTGTGTAAACAGCGTCCATTGGTGATTGATATCGATGATCCACTGGCGCAAAGCGGTGACCTGATAGGCGACATGGAATACGAGGCATTTATTGCCGGGGGGGATGCGGCGGATCCCTGGTCACTGCCTGAAGATGAATGGCAGGCTATTTCCCTGAATTACACCTCCGGCACCACAGGTAATCCCAAAGGCGTGGTTTATCATCATCGCGGCGCTTACCTGAATGCATTGTCCAACGCTCTGGGCTGGGACATGGGCCATCACCCGGTCTATCTGTGGACCTTGCCCATGTTTCACTGCAACGGCTGGTGTTATCCCTGGACGCTGGCGGCAGTGGCCGGGACCAGTATCTGCATGCGAAAAATCACTACGGCTGATATTTATACAGCCATCGCAGAACACGGGGTCACGCATCTTTGCGGTGCCCCCATTATTTTAAATTTTATCCTCAATGCGAAGGCGGATGAGCGTCGGGAATTTTCCCGGACCGTCAACATCATGACCGCTGCTGCGCCGCCCCCGGCCGCTGTACTGGAAGCCATTGAACAACAAGGGTTCCGGGTAACCCATGTGTACGGCCTGACGGAGACTTATGGCCCCGCGACGGTTTGTGCCTGGAAGGCCGAATGGGATGATCTGCCTGCCCAGGAACGGGCCACGCTCAAATCAAGGCAAGGGGTGCCCTATCATGTGCTGGAAGATTTGCAGGTGATGGATCCAGAGGACATGGCCCTGGTCCCTGCGGATGGCCAATCCATGGGCGAGGTGATGTTCAGAGGCAACATCGTCATGAAGGGGTATCTAAAAAATCCCGGGGCGACGGCCCAGGCGTTTCGTGGCGGTTGGTTCCATTCCGGTGATCTGGGTGTCATGCACGCCGATGGTTATATCCAGCTAAAAGATCGATCCAAAGATATTATTATTTCAGGCGGCGAAAACATTTCCTCCATTGAAGTTGAAGATGTCTTGTACCGTCATCCAATGATCGCCGAGGCGGCGGTGGTTGCCAGGGAAGACCGTCAATGGGGCGAAGTTCCCTGTGCTTTCGTGACCTTGCGTGATCCCCAGGCTGTCCTCAGTGAGGAGGATATTATTGACTATTGCCGCGAGCACATGGCCCGGTTCAAGGTTCCCAAAAAGATTATTTTCGGAGAATTGCCGAAAACCTCAACGGGTAAAATTCAAAAATTCCGGTTACGCGATACAGCGAACAGT
This sequence comes from uncultured Ectothiorhodospiraceae bacterium, assembly GCA_964488985.1. GTDB lineage: Bacteria > Pseudomonadota > Gammaproteobacteria > HK1 > HK1 > CAZAWX01. The sequence goes on along the minus strand of CAZAWX010000035.1, from coordinate 19,234 downwards.
TTAGACAACTGAATCCGGGTCGGAATTTGCAAGCCTTGGAACCTGTACGCTTGCATCGCCGTCGATGACGATGACATCGCCCACCTGGCAGGTGGTCTTGAGTCGCGCTCTTCGGGTTTCAGCGTTCAAGCGTGTCACCTCAACTCTTGCGACCATGTGGTCGCCGATTTTTACCGGTGCCTTGAACTTTAGATTCTGGCTGACATAGATGCATCCCGGGCCAGGCAGACGAGTGCCGATAACGGCTGAAATCATGCCGGCACCGAGCATGCCATGGGCAACACGTTCACCGAAATACTGCTCTTTGGCGAACTCCGCATCCAGATGCAGGGGGTTGGTATCGCCACTGACGCCGGCGAAGATCAGGATATCGGCTTCACTGACGGTCTTGGCGAACTCTGCCTGCATACCAACTTCGAGATCCTCGAAGTAATAGCCATGGCGTGAATCTTTGTCTTTTGCAGTGCTCATAGGTTGCGTCCCATGGTGTAAAACTCATCATTTGGACGCATCTCGGTCAGATTCGCCATGCGGTTGGAGAGACCAAAAAATGCGCTAATGGCGCCAATATCCCAAATGGCCTCATCATCAAATCCCATGTTGTGCAAGCGGTTAAAATCCTCGTCATCGACACTATTCGAGTCCGTGGTGATTTTCACGGCGAAATCGAGCATGGCGCGTTGTGCTGCCGACAAGGGTGCACGGGTGTAGTTAACGGCAACCTGATCGGCCAGCAAAGGTTGCTTGGAATAGATTCTAAGTAAAGCGCCATGGGCGACAACGCAATACAGGCAGTGGTTACGGGCGCTGGTCGCGACCACGATCATCTCTTTGTCCGCTTTGCTCAGAGTGCCTTCTTTCATCATCAGGCTGTCATAGTAGGCGAAGAAGGCACGGAACTCATCCGGACGATGAGCCAGAACCAGAAATACATTGGGAACGAAGCCGGCTTTTTCCTGAACGTCCACTATTCGAGTGCGAATATCTTCAGGCATATCCTCCAGTTCCGGAACCGGGAAACGGCTGATTGCTTGTGCGTCCATGTGGAATTGTCCTGTGTTGGAGTAGCGTGAGGAGGCCCGCCATTGTAATTGAGTCGCCGCGGGTTGTGCCAGTGCCAGCCCTGCAGTGCGTGACGTCAGTGTTCAGCTTGATTGTGTTGCAAAGAATGCCTGCATGTGGAACTGCGCATGGTCAGATAGATACCGATAGGGCTTACCGTGGGGACAGGCTTGGCGGGCCAGGCAACCGGTTGACATACAGGGCTGCCCGGAATCGCTGCCGAGATGATCGACACAGACGGGTACGTTATAACCGCCGCTACTGAAGGCTGATACCGGGCAGGTATGCAGACAGGGTTTTTCCGCGCAGGACTCGCACGGGCTCAGACCATGAGGCGGCGCTATGATGCCTGGAATCTTCCGGGCAAAACTCAGGGCGCCACGATAGGCATGCCAAAGTCCGTATTGTGGATGGATGAGCGGGCCGAGGGCCGAGGTGTGAACCGGTTCTGCGCGTTGCGCCCAGCGTTGAAAGGGCAGCCAGGGTGGGCCAGTGAACGGAAATAATGCACTGGCATCGAGTTGTCGGGCTAACGCGGTGATGTGTCGTTTGCTGTAGTTATCCAGTGGGTTTAGTGCATCGGGTTGTTGGGTTCGGGCAGCAGCAAAGGCGGGCCAGTTGGTTGAGCCGATGGTGCCGATCAATATCAGACTCCGAGCAGGAGTCTGTGCGTCAATGGCCGGAACGTTGTCCGTCGCAGTACAATAAAAAGCCCCCCGGGGTGCCAGGTTGACGGCGCGGATGGCGGCTTCAATGTCGTTGAGAGATGGCTTCATGTTGGCGAACCTGGGGTTAATGCGCCGATAGCCGGCGTGCTGGTCGTCATTATCACCTTGAAAAGCGACTCGTTCCTGTATACTGCCGACCGATCCAGGATAATTACCCCAGGATAATCGCCCCAGAATAATCACCCCAGAATAATCACCAATACGGGAAAGTTAAATGAATCTTCGCCACATAGTAACCGCCTTCACATTGTTTATCATCGCAGCTCCCGCCATGGCAAACAGCAGCGATGGAAGTTTTGCCATTAAAGGCATTGGTGCCCGCACCTGCAGCGATTTTGTGGCCAAGGTCAAGGCCAAAGATGTGGCTCAAATCAACGGCTATGTGAGTTGGATCGCGGGTTATTATTCAGCCGTCAATGAAGTGACTCCGGCGACCTTTGATGAGCTTGGCTGGCAGAATATCAATACCGTGTCGTTGATATTGATGAAATTTTGCACGGCTAACCCCGAAGCACGGTTCGCTACAGCCGTGGCCCGCTATCGTGCTGCGTATAAAAGCCAGAAGCTACCCGCACAGTCGCCGATGGTGAAAATTAAGTCAGGTGAAAAAATATTATACATTTACCAGGAATCTTTGCGCCTGGCGCAACATGAGCTCAAACAGGCAGGTTATAACCCAGGTCAGATTGATGGTGCCTATGGGGAAGCCACCGCCAAGGCGCTGCGCAAGTTTCAGGTAAAACACAAGCTGCCGAAAACGGGACTGCCCGATCAACCGACGCTCTATCTGCTGATGATGAAGAAAAAATGAAGTATCCCGATCGCCTGTCCAATACGGCGCGCAAACTGCAGACACGGCTGCGTAATCAAATGGGCCGTGCCATTGCTGACTTTAATATGATTGCGGCCGGTGAGCGTGTCATGGTCTGCCTGTCCGGAGGTAAAGACTCGCATGCGCTGCTGGATCTATTGCTCCTGGCCCAACGTATTGCGCCGGTGAGGTTCGAATTGCTGGCGGTCAATCTGGACCAGAAACAGCCTGGATTCCCTGCCGATGTTTTGCCCCGTTACCTTGAAAGCCGCGGGGTTGAATATCGAATATTAGAGCAGGATACCTACAGCGTGGTGCAGAGAGTGATCCCGGTGGGTAAGACAACGTGTGGATTGTGTTCACGGTTGCGCCGCGGAGCCCTGTATCAATACGCAGCAGAACAGGGCATTGATAAAATCGCACTCGGCCATCACCGTGATGACATCATTGAAACTTTTTTTCTTAATTTGTTTCACGGCGGCCGCATTAAGGCGATGCCGCCTAAACTGCTGAGCGAAGACCGGCGCAACATCGTTATTCGACCCCTGGCCTATTGTCTGGAACGGGATCTGGAACGTTATGCCCGGGCTCGCGAATTTCCGATTATTCCCTGTGATTTGTGCGGCTCACAGGCCAATTTGCAGCGCCAGCAAATCAAGGCCATGTTGCGGGACTGGGATCTGGAGCAACCCGGACGTAGTGATGTTATGTTCCGTGCCCTGCAGCACGTCAGTCCGTCACAACTGGCTGACAGAGAGCTGTTTGATTTTGCTGGACTGGAAACGGCGCGCAAAGCCGCCCATCAGGTGGTGCCGATTCAAATTCAGGCTCAAGTTCAGGCTCAAGTTCAGGCTCA
>CAZAWX010000035.1:1390-15677 GCA_964488985.1 uncultured Ectothiorhodospiraceae bacterium | reverse complement strand
ATCAGGTGGTGCCGATTCAAATTCAGGCTCAAGTTCAGGCTCAAGTTCAGGCTCAGGGGTCAACGGCGGCTGAGAATATCTTGACCCTCAATCGTAGCTGCGGACATCATCAATAACCTTGCCGTCGTTGGCCAGTGTGCCAACTGCAACAAATGTCACCTCACCTCTCAGCTTGGTCACCTCACGAATGGAGGTGGCAATGGCGGCCTCAAGTCCGGACTCTGGTTCTCCAGTCTCACAGTGCAGGTTCATGCTGTCACGATTCTGATCGTTGCCCACGATCAAGCGAGCTTTGCTGATCTGTGGATGGCGTTTACAGATCGTGTTGACCATGGCCGGGTGCACAAACATGCCACGAACCTTGGTCGTTTGATCGGCACGCCCCAGCCAGCCTTTGATACGTACATTGGTCCGGCCACAGGGGCTCATGCCTGGCTCGATGGCAGTCATATCCCCCGTTGCAAATCTGATCAACGGATAGATGGGGTTGAGTGTTGTAACGACGATTTCGCCGACCTCACTTTCTGCCACCAAATCGCCGGTTCCCGGACGAACTAATTCCAGCAGTACCCCTTCGTCCAGAATCATGCCTTGCATGGCCTCAGATTCATAAGCGACAAGCCCCAGATCAGCTGTCGCAATCGCCTGTTTGACCTGTATGCCACGGGCTTTGAACTGTTCGCGCAACGAGGCCGGTAGTGCTTCACCGGAGACCAGGGCCTTGTCGATACTCGAAACATCCGCCCCCATTTCATCGGCCTTGTCGAGAATGATATTTAAAAACGAGGGGGTCCCGACATACACCGTGGGGCGAAGACGGGTGATGGCGCCAACCTGTAACTCTGTTTGTCCCACGCCTGCCGGAAACACCGGGCAGCCCAGCGCATGGGCCGCAGTTTCCAGCATCGAACCGGCGGGGGAGAAATGATAGGAGAAGGTGTTATGTACCAGTTCTCCTTTTCGTGCCCCGGCTGCATGGAGCGCACGGGCCAGCCGCCAATAGTCCGTGCCATGACTTTCAGGTTCGAAGATCGGCCCCGGTGAGGCGAACACCCGGGCCAGTTCAGCAAGCGGCTTGGTGGTGAGTCCGCCAAAAGGCGCTGGCGATGATTGGATCTCATGCAGATCAGATTTACGGGTAACAGGTAACTGCGCCAGTGCTTCCCGGGCATTGACCTGTGCAGGGTCAACTTCTTTTAATAATTGGGCGTAATAAGCAGAATTTTCTTTGGCATTGCCGATCTGACGGCTTAGTGCCTGGAGCAATTGTGTTTCCCGTTCGGCGGGATCGCGCTGCTCCAGCGCATCGTAATACTTGGACATGATAGATAGCGCCTAAGCGAGCCAGCGTTTACGCCGGCGGTAGTTTTTTGTGTCGCGGAAGCTTTTGCGTTCACCACCCGCCATGCCCAGATAGAACTCTTTAACATCTTCATTTTCAGCCAGGCTTTTGGCATCGCCGTCCATGACCACACGCCCGGTTTCGAGAATGTAGCCGTAACGCGCGTAGCGCAAAGCGATATTGGTGTTCTGCTCGGCGAGCAGGAAAGCCACGCCTTCATTTTCGTTAAGCGCTTTAACGATCTCGAATATTTCTTCTACCAGTTGCGGTGCCAGACCCATGGAGGGTTCGTCCAGCAAAATGGTAGAGGGTTTGGCCATTAAGGCACGGCCGATGGCGCACATTTGTTGCTCACCGCCGGAGGTGTAGCCGGCTTGTGATTTGCGGCGCTCTCGCAGACGGGGGAAATAGTGATAGACCTTCTCCAGTGCTTCGGCTACCGCGGCTCTGCCGTCGGTGCGTGTGTAACTGCCGGTCATGAGGTTTTCTTCAATGGTTAAATGTTCAAAACAGTGGCGCCCTTCCATGACCTGAATACAGCCCAGACGTACCAGTTCGGTTGGGTTCAGTTTATCGACACGTTGCCCTTTGAACTCGATGCTGCCTTTGGTGACATCGCCACGCTCGGAGCGTAACAGGTTGGAGATGGCCTTCAGAGTGGTTGATTTTCCGGCGCCATTGGCCCCGAGGAGGGCAACAATGCCCCCCTCGGGAACCTCAAGTGAAACGCCTTTCAACACCAGGATAACGTGGTTATAGATCACCTCGATGTTATTGACAGTCAGGATCTGACCATTGTTTGACATCGATGTTATTTCCTGTCCTGTTGTTGATTAACTAAAAAGCGTGATCAGGAGCACGTACGCGCAGTAATCCGATTCTCGGATGCATAGGCCCCAGCGGCTTTTTCAACCAATGGACGTACCACTTCACGCATGGGTTTGATCCAGTCGCTGACGAATTTCCACTGCTTACCGTCCCACTGCTGAATCATGACTGGACCACTGGATTCATGGTCGGCACAGGTGACTTTCACCGGGTTGGTAAAGCCTTTCATGCCCAGCTTGTCGAGTTGCGCTGCGGTGACGTTGAGGTTTTCAAGCCCGTCCCGGATTTGTGCACCGGTCATTGGTTTTTTACCGTGCATGGCCTGGGCGGTGCGGATGGCTTCGACGGTAAACATGGCATTCACCAGGGCACGGTTATAGAGTACTTGGCCGATGCTGTTCTGCCAGGCTTTTTTGTTATCGCCACCGTAAACATATTTGATAATGTCTTTATGCACCTGCCAGCGGGCGCCAGCGCCATGGAAGGTTGCTGATTTATAACCGATGGCACCCTGGCCTCCCGGAATGACGTCGGCTTCCGAACCGGACCACCAACCACCGATGAAATGATCCATGGGATAGCGGATGGAAGCGGCTTCTTTGACGGCCACGGAGTTCATCACGCCCCAACCCCACATGAAGATCCAGTCGGGTTTATAGCGGCGAATCTGCAACCAGGTTGCTTTTTGTTCCTGGCCCGGATGATCCACGGCGAGCAATTTCAAGTCATAACCGAATTTTTTCGCCAACACTTTGAGGGTAGGAATCGGTTCCTTGCCGTAAGCACTGTTGTGATAGACGAGGACCAGTTTTTTCCCCTTGAGCTTGTCCATCCCACCTTCCTGTTGACCGGCATACTTGACCAGCGCTGAGGCCTGGCTCCAGTACGTTGTCGGGAAGTTGAAGACGTAAGGAAAAATCCGCCCATCCGCCGCGGCGGTACGGCCATAGCCCATGGACAGAATCGGAACATGATCCACGGATGTTTTCGGAATCAACTGGTAGGTGATGCCGGTGCTGTATGGGTTGAACAAAGTGGCGCCGGTGGGGCCTTTGTTTTTCAGTTTTTCGTAACACTCAACACCGCGCTTGGTGTTATAGGCGGTCTCGCACTCTTCGAACGTGAGTTTGACGCCGTTGACGCCGCCGTCGCGTTTGTTGATAAGGGTGTAATAGTCCCGAAAGCCGTTGGCTACCGGTATGCCGCTGGGTGCATAAGGGCCGGTGCGGTAAACGAGCATGGGGATGAATTGTTCGTTCTGGGCCATCGCCTGGCCGGATAACAGCATACTTAATCCCGCTGCCGCACCCAGCCCCGCGAGGGCTAGTTTTTTGATGTTCATAGTATTCCTCCTGACAGTTTTAGCCTTAAATATTTGTCTTCTCGCCGCCTAACTCTACCATGCCGAGCCAACACGACCTACCACTACACATGCAATAATCAATAAGGAAATGGCCAACGCCGTAGCTTTTCCTTCGCTATTTGCCACAGACGCGCCAGTCCATGAGGCTCTACAATCAGGAAAAAGATAATGAGCCCGCCGAAGATAATGACTTCCAGTTCGGTCTGGGTGTCGGTGGGCATTTCCAGGCCGACCAGTTGCGGAGCATTGACCAGGAACACCGGCATCAGCGTGATGAAGGCGGCACCCAGAAACGATCCCAGCATACTGCCAAGTCCGCCGATAATGACCATGAATAACACTTGGAAGGAGACATTAATATTGTAGGCCTCGGTCTCGACGCTGCCGAGCCATAAAAACAGCAACATGGCACCGGCCAGGCCGCAGTAAAATGAGGAAATGCCGAAGGCCAGCAACTTGGTCGTATAGGGTTTGAAGCCGATAATCTCCGCGGCGATGTCCATGTCGCGAATGGCCATCCATGAGCGGCCAATACGCCCGCGGATCAGATTTTTGGCAATGATGGCAAAAACAGTCACCAGGATCAGTGCCACGATATAGCGTGTCTGGGGCGTGGCGTGGGCGCTGGTGATGGTATAGCCGAACATTTCCCGGGGCGGCGCGGTCAATGTTCCGGAGGGATTATCGTTGTAGAACCAGCCGACTTTGTTAAACAGCCAGGTTAGAAAAAATTGCGCTGCCAGAGTCGCAACCGCCAGATAGAAGCCTTTGATACGCAGCGACGGGATGCCGAAAATAATGCCCACCACGGCCGTGATTAGACCGGCAAGCATAAATGCCACGATGACGTTCAAATCGGGAAATGCGGTGATCAACTTGAAGGCGGAATAGCCGCCGACGGCCATGAAGCCTCCGGTACCAAGGCTCAACTGGCCGGCATAGCCGAGCAACAGATTAAGGCCGATGGTCGCCATGGCGAAGACCAGGAAAGGAATTAAAACCGCTTCGTACCAGTATTCATTAGCCCAGAAAGGTACTACCAGGTAAGCAAACGCAATGACAGCGTAAACAAAGTAACGATCCTGGGCGATGGTGAAGACCGCCTGGTCGTCTTGATAGCGGGTTTTGTATTGCCCGGTTTCACGATAAAACATTTTTTATACCCGCTCGATAATTTTTTCGCCGAACAACCCCTGGGGCCGGAACAGCAGGAAGACCAGGGCCAGCATGTAGGCGAACCAGTTTTCAATGGCGCCGCCGAATAACGGGCCCCAGTAAACTTCGGCAACTTTTTCGCCAACCCCGATAATCAGGCCGCCGATAATGGCGCCTGGAATTGAGGTAAACCCCCCGAGGATCAGTACCGGCAGGGCCTTCAGTGCAATCAGGGACAAAGAAAACTGCACACCGCTTTTCGACCCCCACATAATCCCCGCCACCAACGCCACCAGGCCTGCCACCGACCAGACGATGATCCAGATGGTCCGCAGGGGGATCCCGACCGACATGGCCGCCTGATGATCATCGGCCACGGCGCGTAAGGCTCTGCCGATGGTGGTTTTGTGGAAAAACACGGCAAGGGAAATAACCAGCACCGCGCCGATCACGGCGGCATAGATATCAAAAGTATTGAGCAGGATGGATTCTTTGCCGACCATGATTTCAAATGGATTGTCCGGAATGCCGATGTTCAGTGCTTTGACGTTACTGCCCCAGAGAATCTGGCCAAGGCCTTCCAGGACAAAATTGAGGCCGATGGTGGCCATGAACAGGGTGATGAGTTCCTGGTTCACCAGTGGTCTGAGCATGAAGCGTTCGATGACATAGGCCAGCGCCGTCATGATGATAATGGTGAGGATAATCGCCAACCACACCGGGGCACCGTGTTCCATCAAACCCACCAGGGTGAGGGCGGCGAACAATACCAAGGCCCCCTGGGCATAATTGAACACCCCGGAAGCTTTGAAAATCAGTACAAACCCTAATGCCACGAGTGAATACAGGACACCGGTCAACATGCCGGAGATCACGACTTCGGCAAAAAATACCGGCGAACCCGCGATATCGAGAAAGGGGGCAACAAAAAAAGCGGTGAGAATATCCATATAGATTGTCAGCCGTGATCGACGCCCAGATACGCCTCAATGACACTCTGGTTGGCCCGAACTTCAGCCGGTGTTCCGTCCGCAATGCTCTTGCCATAGTCCAGCACCAGGACCCGGTCAGATATATCCATGACCACACCCATGTCGTGCTCGATAAGGACGATGGTGGTGCCGAATTCATCATTCACATCGAGAATAAAGCGACACATGTCCTCTTTTTCCTCGCTGTTCATACCCGCCATAGGCTCGTCCAGCAACAGCAAATCCGGTTCAGCGGCCAGGGCCCGGCCCAGTTCAACCCTTTTTTGCAAGCCGTAGGGAAGTTGTCCGACTGTACTTTTGCGGATCGATTCGATCTCAAGGAAATCGATCACTTTTTCTGCGGCCAACCGGTGTTCCATTTCCTCTTTGCGGGCAGGACCGAAGTACAGTGCCTGGAGTAGAAAGTTGGTTTTCATGCGCAGATTGCGCCCGGTCATGATGTTGTCGAGTGTCGACATGCCGCTGAACAAAGCGATGTTCTGAAACGTGCGTGCAATCCCCTGGGAGGCGGCAACATGCGGACGCATGCGCTTGCGCGCAGTGCCTTTGTAGGTAATGACACCTTGTTGGGGGTGATAAAAGCCATTGATGCAATTGAGCATCGAACTTTTCCCGGCACCATTAGGTCCGATGATTGCCCGGACTTCTCCTTTTTTGACATCAAAACTGACATTCTGAATGGCGTGGACGCCACCAAAAGACAGACTGATATTATTGACGTCCAGGAGGACCTCACCGATGTTACGCCGTGGACTCAAATTCGTACCTTCAGCTTGCCTTTGCCATGGGGGTGAACGTTTTTAATTCCAGAATTTTCAGATCGCCACTGATGGTTCCGGTGCGCCCATCTTCATAGGTGACTTGAATATCGGCGTGGCACTCGGTTTTGCCCGTGTATAACGCCTCAATCAAGACGCCATAACGTTCGGCGATGATGTTTCGCCGCACCTTGCGGGTACGGGTGAGTTCGCCATCATCGGCATCAAGTTCTTTATGCAGAATTAAAAACCGGTGTAACTGGGAACCGGACAAATGTCGATCTCCGGCCAGATCCGCGTTTACCTTTTCCAGACACGCCTGAATAATTTTCAATACCTCGGGGTGTGCGGTCAGATCCTGGTAACTGGCATAGGCGATGTTGTGCCGTTCAGCCCAGTTGCCGACCGCTTCAAGGTCAATGTTGATAAAGGCGGTGGCAAAATCACGTTCGTGGCCGAAAACCACAGCTTCGCGGATGTTGGGAAAAAATTTCAGTTTGTTTTCAAGAAATTTGGGCGCGAACATGCTGCCATCATTGAGTTTGCCGACATCTTTGGCACGGTCAATAATTTTCAGGTCGCCATCATCGTCAAAATAACCGGCATCCCCTGTGTGCACCCAACCTTCTTCTGTTTTGGTGCTGGCGGTGGCTTCAGGATTTTTATAATAGCACTCAAAGACCCCGGGACTGCGGTACATGACCTCACCGTTGTCGGCGATTTGAATTTCGACCCCAGGGGCTGGTTTGCCGACGGTGTCGGGTTTGACTTCACCATCTGCCTGCATGGTGATGAAAACAGATGCCTCAGTCTGACCGTAGAGTTGTTTGATATTGATTCCCAGAGAGCGGTAGAAATCGAAAATTTCCGGGCCGATGGCTTCACCGGCGGTATAGGCAATGCGGATTTTTGATAAACCCAGGGTGTTTTTCAACGGACCGTAGATAACAATATTACCCAGCCAGTAAAGTACTTTATTGCTGAACGAAACCTGTTTGCCATCGAGTATGTCTGAACCTACCTCATGTGCGTGGTGCATGAAATAGTGGAAAATCTTTTGCTTGATGGCGCTGGCATCTTCCATGCGGATCATGACGTTGGTGAGCATGTTTTCGAACACCCGTGGCGGGGCGAAATAAAAACTCGGACCAATTTCCGCCATGTCATGCATGACGGTTTCCGCGCTTTCCGGGCAACTGACGCAAAAGCCGGTGGTGAAGGCCTGGCCAACGGAAAATATATTGTCGCCGACCCAGGCCATCGGCAGGTAGGCAATCACTTCATCATCAGCGCACAGGCCATCTGCCTCAGCGGTGTTACGGGCCGTAATCAATACATTGTCATTACTGAGGATGACGCCTTTGGGTCGTCCTGTTGTACCTGAGGTATAGAGGATAATACTGGTGTCAGTGCCCTTACCCTTGTTAATTTCTTCACGCAGGTAGTTGGGCTTGGAGGCCGCGAACTCACGGCCCTTGGCCTGCACATCGCTATAGCTGTGCAGGTATGCAAAATCGTAGTGACGCATGCCCCTTGGTTCGTCGTAGATAATAGATTCAAGCTTTGGACAGCGATCTTTGATTTCCAGCAGTTTATCAGCCTGTTCCTGATTTTCGACCACAGCGAAGCGTACTTCCGCATGTTCAATGACGAATTGCAGTTCTTCCGCGACTGAATCCTGATACATCGGCACCGGAATTCCACCCAGGCATTGGGCTGCGCAGATGGCGCCGTAGAGTGTGGGCCGATTGTCGCCAATGATGGCCAGTTTGTCTTCACGTTGAAAGCCGAGTGCGGCAAGGCCACTGGCCAGATCGTGTATTTGCTGACGGTACTGCGACCAGCTCCATGCCTGCCAGATACCGTATTCTTTCTCCCGGATGGCATGTTTGTCACCCAGGCGTGAGGCCAGATCGTCGAGTAATTTTGGAAAGGTGTCCAGATCCTTCGACGAATTCGTGGCGGCGGATACTGAAGGTGGCGGCATGGTGTTCCAGTGAGCAGATAGGTCGCTCATTCTCAGCTACAAGTCGCCCTCAATCAAGAGCCTTCGATACATTCGTGACCGTGGGAGCTGTGGTTTGCACGTTGTGACCGGCTTGCCAGTCACTGGCCCAGTCGGCCAGTTCATCGCCTTCAACAGGGGGTGAGATGAGGTAACCCTGGGCTGCGTGACAACCAATCCGGCTGACCAGTTCCAGGGTGCGTTCATCCTCTACGCCTTCGGCGACCACCTGTAGATCAAGTCGTTTGGCAAGGGCCACACTGGATTCAAGAATTGCCCTGGAGGTTGGATCATTTAGCGCCGAACTGACAATGCTTCTGTCGACCTTGATTTCGCTGACGGGCAGTTGCCGCAAGCGTTCGAAAGTGGAGGTGCCGGTGCCAAAATCGTCCAGTGACAGGCCCATTTTGCGTAACCGCAGGCGGGTGAGGACCTCAAGAGGTGCTGCACACTCATCTTCAAAGCGGACCTCATTGACTTCCAGCATCACGTTGGCAGGATTCAGTCCCTCGCTCTGGGCCATGGCGACGATGGTATCGGGTAATTGCGTCTGGTTGAGCATACCGGCATAGACATTGATGGAGATGCCAGCCTGCAACCCTTCAGCCCGCCAGGCACCGGCCTGGGCTAAAGCCTGGCTGAAGACATGCTGGCTGAACTGCTCGTCCAGGCCCATGGCTTCGATGCGGGCGATCGTTTGTAAAATCGCCCGGCTACCGGATACTCCCGTCCAGCGACTGAGCGCTTCAGCGCCAAGCAGGCGCTGATCGCTCAAGGCAATCTTGGGCAGATAGACCAGTTTGGATCTGTCTCCAGATAACACCATCTCTTTTAGCTCCTCATCGCTGATATTCACAGCTGCACGCTCCCGGGCGGTGCGTTCCCGGTAGGTATGCATGTGCAACAAGAGACGTTCCAGATGATGTGGGTTAAGTGGTTTATTTATGGATCCCAATACATGCAGATGATGGTTGCGGGCAATCCCTTCGGCGGCTGTCAGCAGGCGGCTGTCATCATCGCCGGCCAGGATGAGTCCGGATTTAATACCGGCAGCAGCTAACTGGCGTAAAAACTGGATGCCATCGGTTTCCGGCATGATCAAATCACAAAGAATGATGTCCGGCAGTTCCTCCGTCTGCAGACACTCCATGGCCTGTTGTGCACTCGTGGCGGTCATGACCCGACTGGCGCCGAGTTTGGAAAGTACCCGGGCAGCGAAACTGCGATCGGATAAATTGTCATCCACGACGAGAAAACTCCAGCTACGGCATGCAGCAGCAAGTTTGCTGGGGCCATGGGGGTTTTTTTGCGTCGTATCTCCGTTTGTTGCAGTTGGGGTGGCCGCAGCGGCTCGCAGTTGCTGCGTGGCCGTGTGGCGGTGCTTCTCACCGGTTTTACGTCGTGATGGAATATTCAGCGCTTCGGTGCGAACCCGTGGGTAGTGCTGATTTTCGAATTGGTGTTCGGGAAATAAAGTCCGCCATTGACGGATGTTCTGCGGTCGTTCACTGGCCCGCACAATCAATCCCGCATCGATCGCCGCGAGTAATTGAGGAGAATAAAGGCCCTCAGCGCGCTGACTGGCCGGGATCAGCGGATCGGGGTCATCGTTGAGCAAGGCCATGGCCCGGGTCATGGCATCGACCGGCGCGGCACGTGTGACTGTGTGATAGAGCGTTGCCGCCAGTCCATAAATATCGCTCCAGGAGCCTTGTTTTTCCTCGTTACCGGCATCGTATTGTTCGAATGGGGCATAGCCCCGGGAGACAATGGCGGTGAGATTGTCCTGCGCGTTCGGATGTGGCTGGCGGGCGGAGCCAAAGTCAATCAGCACCGGCGCGTTATCCTCGCGAAGTAAAATATTCCCCGGCTTTATATCCCGGTGAATAAATCCGGCCTGATGGATCAGCTGCAGACCATCCATGATGGGAATACAGACGTCCAACACGGTATTGTCACCACCCATCTGCCCCTGGCGAATGGCGTCGCCCAGGCTATGGCCGCGCTCGAGTTCCATGATCATATAGGCGGTGCCGAAACCTTCGAAGACACTCAGAACGCGGACAATATTGGCGTGTCTAAAACGCGCCAGGGTGCGTGCCTCGTCGAGAAACCGCTCCAGGCCCCAGTGATAATAGTTGGCGTTGATTCCTGCACCGGGTACAACATGGAAGTTGTCCCCGCGCCTGACATAGCTTTGCGGGAAAAACTCCTTTATGGCGACGGATTGGTTGAGGTTGGTGTCACGGCTGAGATAGGTGATACCAAATCCACCATAGCCCAGCAACGACTGGATTTCATACCAGTGCAGGCGGTGTCCCGGAGGCAGGATATCGGTCGCTTGTAAGGCCATGGTTGTCAGGCACCCGCACACCTTCCGGTGGCGGGGACCAGAAGGCACAGTAGTTAGATTTAAATCTGTACATAGTGATCAACGGCCGCTGGCGGCAAAACTTGACCTCCGGCCTTGCGCTGCCGGGAGGGGGCTATTTAGGCTGCAAACGAATGGCGCCATCGAGGCGGATGACATCGGCATTGAGCATGGCATTGCCGATAATGTGGCCGACCAGTTCCGCATATTCACGGGCGTGGCCAAATCGTTGTGGAAACGGTACCTGCGCGGCGAGGCTGTCCTGCACCTCCTGGCTGAATCCCAGCAGCATCGGTGTGGCCATCAGCCCGGGGGCAATGGTCATGACCCGTATCCCGAAGCGGGCCAGTTCCCGGGCGGCGGGCAACATCAAGGCGATGACGCCGCCTTTGGACGCGCTATAGGCGCATTGCCCGATTTGACCTTCGAAGGCGGCGACCGAGGCGGTACTGACAATAACGCCGCGTTCACCCGTGTCGTTGACCGCATCCAACTGCGTCATATCGGCAGCGGCCAGGCGCAACAGATTGAAACTGCCGACCAGATTGACATCGATCACCCGCTTGAATTCTTCCAGATCCAATGGCCCTTCGCGGCCGACGACCCGTCCGGCCGGAGCAATGCCGGCACAGTTGACTAGAAACCGCGCCGCACCATGGGCCTCGCGGGCTTTTGCCACCGCCTGCCCGGCGCTTTGGGCATCGGCCACATTGCACTCCAGGGCGATGCCGCCGAGTTCATCGGCCAGTTTCTTTGCCGCGTCGATATTCATGTCCAGCAAGGCGACTTTCGCGCCTTGTTCGGTCAGATAACGGGCTGTAGCTGCACCCATCCCCGATGCTGCGCCGGTGACAATGGCGCTGTGTCCTTGAATTTCCATTTCGTTCCCTTGTTAATTTGCGATCACAATGGCCGGCAGTTCCGCCAGCGACTTCATTTCTGCACCGGGGCTGTCGGGTAGCCGTTCACGGGCCTGGCCGAAGCGGTTACACCAGGCCACCTGGAAGCCGAAGCTGGCGGCGGCATAGGCATCCCAGGCATTTGAAGACTGAAAGCTGATTTGCGCCGGTTTGAGACCAAAGTGGTCACAGGCAATCTGGTAGACCCGCATGTCCGGTTTATAAATGCCAATGGTGTCAACCGAGAGGCTGGCATCGAGCAGGGTATCGAGCCCCGAGCTGCTTACCGCTGCATCAAGCATGTCCGGGGAGCCGTTACTGAGGACAGCGGTTTGTAAACCCGCCTCGCGTAAGGTCTTGAGCACCTGTGGCACCTCGGCATAACAATCCAGACTCAGATAGGCATCACACAGGCTCTGGCGCAATTGCGCATCCTCGACGCCATGGGCCTGCATGGCAAAATCCAGGGCATCCTGGGTGACCTGCCAGAAGGGAATATATTTTCCCATCAGGCTGCGCAGCCAGGTGTATTGAAGCTGTTTGGTGCGCCAGGTATCGGAAACGGCATCTGCCTTGGCACCGAGACGATCGCGGTGACGCCCGACAGCGGAATGCACGTCGAACAAGGTTCCATAGGCATCAAAGACACAGGCCTTGATACCGGTAAATCTAGCCTCACTCATCTGCTAAACTCCTCTTGGTGTTGATGTTGGACCCAGTCGGTCTCAGACAAGGTTGGCGCGAATTCGTGCGGCCATGGCCTCCAGTGCCTGCATGTCACCGGGCACAATCTCCCAGTTCATTTTTAAATTATCATCAAGATCCCGGGGGATCAGGTGCATGTGAAAATGAAACACACTCTGTGCGGCAGCTTCACCATTACATTGCAGCAGATTCAAGCCCTGCAGTGGCAGGGTTGCCTCAAGCGCTTTTGCCACCCGTCGCACAGTTTTGACCGTCACCGCCAGGGAGGTGTCATCAATGGCAAACAAATCTGCGGCATGACGCTTCGGGATGACCAGTGTGTGCCCCTCGTGGGTTGGGTTGATGTCCAGGAAGGCCAGCGTCTCATCATCCTCGCAAATCTTGAAACAAGGGATATCCCCGGCAATTATTTTGCAGAAAATACAATCTTCGCTCTGGTTCATGTGTCTCTCCACATAGGGTCAGGCCACGTAGGGTCAGGTTGTTACCGCACGGCGGCCCGGTTCGATGTCAAAATCGTAGCGTACCTGCGCCGTGCAATTAGCCCCGGCATCATAACTGCGCTCGTTAAATCGTGCATGGCCCTGGCGATCAATGCTCAGAAGTGTGGAACAACGGGTCCCGTACTCTGGCCCGAGGATGAAACGCGGCGACAAAAGCCGTTCCCGCTCCCGGCCAATTCCGGTATCGGGTAATGTGCCCTGTGCAGCAATTTCGGTATCAGTGAGGAGTGCAAATAAATCTGCTTCATCAGGAGGACCGGCCAGAAGCTGTTTTTGCAGTGCTGATTTTCCTGCAGTGACTTTTGGCCAGGGCGTATCCAGAACCCTGTTACTGAGTCCGTGGATACCGTCTGACACGGTTTGCGGTGGTCCTTCGCGATTGCAGTAACTTGCCAGTGCGTTGCCATCGTAAGCCAACAGGCTGAAGCCGTTATACTCAGATCCGGTCAATGCCAAATCCTCCAGGTAGCCTATTGCACTGTCCTGGCTGCGTAGAAAATGACTCACCAGCAAGCCCCGGGATGGCGCGTTGGGATTGGCTGGCAGCCCTTCACGATAGTTTGTCAGTGCCGCAAACCGTCCGTTGCGATTGATGCCCAGCCAGGTCCCTCCCGCCTCCAGATCACGGCCGGCAAGAATGTCGGGTGCTTCATCCCAGAATTCAGCGGGCCGGGTCGCACGAGTGTGGTACTCGTCACGATTGGCGGCAACCAGCAGAGGAAATTGGCTAGTGCTGCGAAGCGCGATAAAAATAAGGCACATGGTGATGACTGCAAATACAAACGGACTATAGATTGTAGCGGCAAGATCGACTCAGCACAGCCGTGCCAAACTTGAAGCCTGGTGACGTTGGCCCCATTGTAGGTCTGGGCGTTTGCTGCCTGGTCCACCAATGCCTACAGGGAGAGCGCAAAATATGCCTGCCACGAACACTGCTGAAGATATTCAATTCCAGGGCTACCCTGGCCGGATCACCGTCGCTGTCAATGGCATGACCTTGGCCGACAGCAACAGGGTCGTGCAAATCAATGAAGGGAATTTGCCCGCGGCATTTTATTTTCCCCGCGCCGATGTACGCATGGATCTTCTCGAAGCGACGGATCATCACAGCTATTGCCCCTTTCGTGGTGAGGCCAGTTATTTCAGCCTCAATGGCAAGAGTGGTGGTGAGAGGGTGGACAATATTGCCTGGAGTTATCCCAGGCCTTTTGCAGATGCGCGGGAAATTTGTGGTCATATCGCCTTTTATCAAAACCGTGTGGAAACGATTTTCGAGCACGGTGATACCGCAACTGACGAGGTACGCAGTACATCTGTAAGTGCGGATAACCCATTGACCGGATGGTTGCTGAGCGAAGCGGCCGGT
>CAZAWX010000035.1:0-1290 GCA_964488985.1 uncultured Ectothiorhodospiraceae bacterium | reverse complement strand
ATCTGTAAGTGCGGATAACCCATTGACCGGATGGTTGCTGAGCGAAGCGGCCGGTGCGGTGAACACCCGGGATCTGATCGAGCGGTTTCAGCGCGCCTTGCTTAAAGCTGACATCCCGGTGTGGCGTTTCTGGTTAAGTCTGCGCACCTTGCATCCGCAACTATTTTCCACCGCATGGACCTGGCAGGAAGGTCAGGGCAGTATTGATGAACGTTCGATCGGGCATGAAGTGATCAGTTCAGAGGCGTTTCTCAACAGCCCAATCTTGCCGATTCTGGAAGGTGCAGGGGGATTGCGCAGGCGTCTGGATATCCCCAACCCGCTACTCGATTACCCCATTGTCCGTGACTTACACGAGGCGGGTGCTACTGACTATGTGGCCATGCCGATATTGTTTTCTGATGGTCAGATTAATGTCCTGTCTTTGGCTTCAAATCAAGCGGGAGGCTTCAGCGCACAGCAACTCGGTTATCTGTATGAAATCTTACCTTTGTTCAGTCGTCTGATTGAAGTTCATGCAACGCGCAGTCGTTCCAGAACGTTGCTGGAGACGTATCTGGGTAAACAAACCGGTGGCCAGGTTCTGGATGGACAGATCCGCCGCGGTGACGGCAAGAACATTCATGCGGTGATCTGGTTTTGTGACTTGCGCGATTCCACGGCACTATCGGAGCAATTATCGCGGGAAGAATTCCTGGCGTTGCTGAATGATTATTTCGATTGTCTGGCCGGGCCTGTGTTGGATCATGGTGGTGAGGTGTTACGTTTTATCGGTGACGCCGCGCTCGCTATTTTCCCGATTCAATCACATCTTGATGATGCCACTGCACAGGCTTGTGCCAACGCACTGGCTGCCGCCGAGGATGCGGGCAGGCGGATTACTGAGGAAAATACCCGTCGTGTGCAGCAGGGCAGGAGTGTCATTGATTATGGAATCGGACTGCATCTGGGTGAGGTGACCTACGGCAATATCGGCACTGCCAACCGTCTTGAGTTTACGGTGATCGGTTCTGCTGCCAATGAAGCGGCCCGCGTCGAGGGGCTGTGCAAATCGTTACAGCATAAACTGCTGATATCGGAGCAATTTGCCCGCCATGCGAAGGTGCCGCTGCAAAGCCTTGGGCGGCACGAATTACGCGGTGCAGGGAAACAGCCGGAAATATTTACAGTTCGGTAAGGGCTCTGACCGACCCGCATCTGATGTAGTGAATGGAGTGGTGCCTGGCCTCCTGACCGGACACGCCGTGAATCCATCCCTGGAGGCTCGGTCGCAGCATCCCTGCTGCTCAC
>CAZAWX010000034.1:13573-22063 GCA_964488985.1 uncultured Ectothiorhodospiraceae bacterium | reverse complement strand
GGTCGTTTCCCCCACCTTCAGTCTGCAGTGATCTGCATTTACGCCCAGGCGATCAGCCCTTGCTTCGGTTACAAAATTTTAAAAGCAGGTTCGCTGTGTGTCGGCACGGCCTCGGCGGCGGGTAGTGCCTGGGCTGTGAATTGTGATTTGATGCCGTTGATCCATTGTTTGGCACGAAGTGTCAGATTAAACCTTGAGGTCATGGAACGGCCACGGGTCACGAGTATTCCCAGATCAGCGCCTTCGTAGCGGTAATCCCCCGGCTTTAGAATGCGCAGGAAGAACGCTTCCTGTTCGCTTTCCACGGCACGGCGGTGGTAATCAAAGCGGTTGAATACCACTTCGCCATCATCAGTGAGTTGGTAAATGCCGGTTTCCGGGGCGCCAGTGAGGATGTCTACGGTATCGTCGGTGTGCTTGATGACCATCTGTGACCAGGAATCGATGTTGGCGGCGTTGGACCAGCGTTTGTTCAATTCCTCGATGTCAAGACTGAAGGGGGTGCCGGAAAATTCCAACAGGTGGAAGATAAACAGGGGTGCATCGGCATGGGCGAAAGCGGCATGATTGGTCATGGAACTGGCGCCGGTGATGCGTGGGTTCAATTCGCCAAGATAAATATCGTTACTATGCTTGTCGATGAGGAAATCCAGTTCAAAGTAGCCTCGGTAGCCTTCTTTGCGTAATTGTTCGCCGAAGGCAAAGGTGTATTCGCGGGCTTTGTCGCGAATTTTTTTAGGGAAGGAATTGGAGAGAATTTCGTTGCCGCACCAGCCACCCCGGTAAGGTGTCAACTCCTTGAATCCGACCAGTTCAGTCATTAACGGTCCGACAATGGTGCCATGTTTGGTGGCACAGGCCTCGATGGCGGACCCTCTGCAGTCGATCCGCTTCATCACCTTGATTTCGCCTTCGCCGATGATCTCGGACTCATGGCGGCGGAAGTCATCCTCTGTCTGGATGAAAAATGTGGTGTGACCCGAATCGCCAAAAGCCGATTGCAGCACCCAGTCATGGCCAAGGTCGGCCTCGGTGGCAAGGGTTTCGAGTTGCTTGTAATCTGTGATCTCAGCGAGCAGATTTGGCACGCTGGGCACACCGGCTTTGTTGCCGATGCGTACGGTTTCAATTTTGTTGTCAGCCCGTTCGCGTAAAGAGGCTTTTGGAAACCAGATTTCGGCGCCGAGTTCTGCGGCGATTTCCTCGGTCTGCTCATCGAACATTAAAAATACAAACTTGGGTTTATCTCCCCGGGCACCGAGATAGTCGATGACCTGTTTGTGCTGCAACAAATAGTTATTGATATCTTCGATGGATTGAAATTCAGCATGGGGAATTTCCTGCGGCACCATCGTGTTTGGGTGACGACCGTCATAGCAATCGATGTAATTGATGAACTTAAAATTTTTGCACCATTCATCCAGGCCCAAAAGGTTGAAATTGGTGGCGCTGATAAAATAAATCGGCGAATCATTGCGATGAAAATAGCGGCGGATTTCCGAAATATTTTTGAGCCTTCTTCTCGCCATGTTGATGTTCTCCTGAAAATGGGCAGAATTTGTTTTTGGTTATTGCTGTGTGGCTATGGCCGCTTCAGTAAATACGCGTAAGCCAATATCGGCGCGATAGCCGTGGATTTCTGATACATCCAGCGCCCGCATGAAGTCGAGGATCGCCGTTGAGACCACCTGCCCTGGAACCAGAATAGGGAATCCGGGTGGGTAGGGGATGATAAAGGCGGAGGAGACGATCTCGCGGCCGGAGTCGATTGCCTGTTCAATGGATCGGTCTTCGATAGGGAAATATTCACAGTTGGATTCCTCGTAGGCGAGAAAAAATGCCGATCGGATATCGCCTTCCGGTGTTGCCCCTTTGGCATCGCTGCGAAAGGCTGCATGGAAATGGCTGAAATCCGGCAACGGAGGCTGTTCATGCAGTAGTGATTTTACTTTTTTGTCGAAGACGCGGCGTTCTACCGGGCTGGAGTCCTCGTGGCGTTCATCGATCTCCATGGCAATTTTCACCAATACTTCGATCAGATAAGCAACCGAGGATCGCGTGGTGCCAATATTGGTCATGAAAAGTACGGTATTGCGTGACGTTTTGTTGACCTGAATCCCGTATTTATCCATCAGTACTTTAGTTTTGAAGGTATCACCATCACAGCCGGTGTTGCCGACCAATAATGTGATGCGGGTTGCATCCAGGGTGAATTCATCCTGAGCCCAGGCCTGCCAGATTTCATTCCAGCCAAATTCAGAGTCAAAATAGGACGCGAGTTTTGAGGCCCGGTACAGTTCCGGGATCAGATCGCCTGCGGTGAGTACCTTGAAATATTTATTGAGTAAGGGATGCGTCGCAATTGCGCGACGCATGGACATTGCCGCCTCAACCTGCTTTTGAATGAATTCGAATCCTTCCAGTTCCACCTGGCGTCGACCAAGGTCCAGGGAGGCAATGATCTGATAATTCGGCGACGTCGAGGTATGTGTCATATAAGCCTCGTGGAAAGAGGGTTCCACTTCGGCTTTGTAATCCTGATCGTGAATATGAATCATCGAGCCCTGGCGCAGGGCGGTAAGCGTTTTATGGGTGGACTGAGTGGCGTAGACCCGCACCCGGGCCAGATCGGGATTGGCCAGCAGGCGAGTATCGAGCCATTGTGCGTCATCGCCGCCACGCAAATGCTCGACCTGTTGGACGTATTCGCGATGATAATCCGGATCCTTGAATTTGGCTCGCAGTGCATCCGCGGCATTCATGGCTGTGCGCTGGCGGTAAGTAGGGCCAAAGCGGGCAAAAGCAAACCAGGCTTCGTCCCACAAAAAGACCAGATCGGGCTTGATGGCCAGGCATTCCTCCATGAACCGTTCGACGTTATAAACGATGCCGTCGAAGGTGCAATTGGTGAGCAGCAACATCCGCACCCGATCCAGTTTGCCGGCTTTTTTCAGATCCAGCAGGGTGGATTTAATGGTTCGCAAGGGCACTGCGCCGTACATGGAGAATTCGTGTAAGGGATAACTGTCCAGATAAATAACCTGGGCGCCACTTAACACCATGCCGTAGTGATGCGATTTATGGCAGTCCCGGTCCACCAACACGATATCACCGGGTCGTACCAGCGCCTGGACCACGATCTTGTTACACGTTGAAGTGCCGTTAGTGGCGAAGTAGGTGCGTTTGGATCCGAAGGCTCTTGAGGCAAGTTCCTGGGCACGTTTGATCGGCCCATGAGGTTCAAGCAGACTGTCGAGACCACCAGAGGTGGCGGAGGTTTCAGCCATAAAAATATTTGCACCATAGAATTGGCCCATATCCTGGATCCAGTGGGAACGAGTGATGGATTTACCACGGCTGATGGGCAAGGCGTGGAAGACCCCGGTCGGTTGCCGGGAATATTCTTTAAGGGCAGTAAAGAAGGGCGTTTTATAGCGTTCACCGACACCGCGCAGAATATTCAGATGTAATTCGGTGAAATCTTCCTGGTTATAAAATACCCGTCGACAACGTCCTAAATCTCGCCCGGCAATGTCTTCTACCGATTGATTGGTGACCAGAAAGATATCGATTTCCGGACGCAATTTACCAATCAGCCGGCAAAGACCAACGCCGTATTCTTCTGATTCCAGGGCATCGACATTTTCATCGCCAAGGCGTAGCAGATAATTTTTCAGGATATCCAGGCTGTTAACTGATTTTAAAGACAGACCCGGGCGCACCACTACGGTTTGTATATTGTGGTTGAATAAAATCGTGATCAGCGCATCTTCAACACTGGGGACGACAAATGACTCATAGATGAACTTATCTTCTGATCGTCGCATTCGATGCAGGGATTGGCGCAGCCATTTGACCTGGGCTTCGAGAAGATCATCGACGATCAACACTTCAAAGTAAGGTTGCTCCCGGGTCCTGTCCTGGAGGCTTTCCGGGTTGTCCTCCTCATCATCTTCGCTCTCTTCGCGCTCGCGAATAAGGGGAATGTTGCGGCGCCGGTAGGCGCCACTAAACAGGGCACGAAATATCCGCCGGGTGGAAAAAGCCAGTTCTTCACAGGCATTTTGTGTCAACAGGTGCCGCAGGTGTTCGAAACTGGCCAATCCGGGAAAGGCCCAGTACATTTCGATGGGCGCCAGCGTATCGAGCAATGCCCCTGATTTCTTGATTAACCGGGCGGTGTCTTTGCCCAGGTGATGTTGTTGTAAGAGCTGTTTGGTGGTCTCATGCAGCGAACTCCAGCGATCAAAACGTAATTGAACGGCGCTGTAGTAATCTCCTAACGAATGTTCGCCGACATTTGATCCTGACATGTAGTGCTCCCGTGAGGTGTTCTGGTGCGGTGCCCGGTACAGTAAATTATTTAAACAACTTGAATCGCTTGTCGCGTTTGCTTGGTGTTATCGCTGGTGGTGGTTCGGCCGGCCGGACATGTGCAGGTTCTGTCGGTACTGGGGGAACGCCTTCGAGTCCAGGTTTGAGTCCGGCCAGGGAACCGCGTGTCGGCATGCGCAAAGGGCCGAGAGTATGCAGGTAAGCGTCCTGGCCTGAGGCCGGATCATAGACGTTGAGATGTACTTCGCGATCCCTGAAACTTTTCAGCACCTGGCCTAAGCCACGCAAGCCCGTTTCGCGTTGGCGTCGAACCTGGCCCAAATCCACCTCAATGGGCATCATTTCTTCCTGACCGGCGGCCTGATAGAGCACCGTGGCACTCGGATCAATGATGCATGAACGCCCCACGCCCCCAGGCCCGAGGCCGTTGATATCAAAGATATAACACTGGAACTGGGCCGCCGTGGCCCGGGCGATGGCAAGTTCGATATCGCGATCAACCGTGCCGGTCAGGACCGGATGCAGCAGTACCTCGACCCCCATGGAGGTCAAGGTGCGAGTCGTTTCCGGAAACCAGATGTCATAGCAGATGGATAAGCCGAAACGGCCAACATCCGGAACGTCGAAGACGCAAAATTCGCTACCGGCAGACACATCTTGCTCGTAGGGCCGGAACGGAAACATTTTCCGGTATCGAGAAACCACATTGCCCTGGGGATCGATGACCAGGGCCGTGTTGTAAATTTTCTCATCCGGGGCACGTTCAAACAGCGACCCGGGGATGAGCCAGACGCCGTGGCGCCGGGCCATTTCCTGAAAGGCTTCCTGAGCCGGTCCCGGCAGGGACTGGGCAAAGCGGGGCAGCGGGCCGCAACTGGCGAGTTCGCTGAACAGAACCATTTGTACCCAGGGGAAGCGGGCCATGAGGATATCCAGGCGATGGCCCATGGCAGTGACGTTTTCCTCCAGTGCACTTACATGCATCTGGATTCCAGCGATGGCAAAAGGGGTCATAATTGTATCAATGTCTGATTTTCGAAAGACACTTTATACCAGTATTGTCGTAGATCAGGTAATGGATGTCGGCAAGGCCCCATAATCGGTGTATTCAATCCCGGTAGAATCGAATTGCACGGTAATGTCTGAGGGCGTAATCTTCGCGTCCTTTTTTATGGTCCAAATCTCAGGATAAGCTCATGAAAGTTATGGTCCCGGTGAAGCGGGTTATCGATTACAACGTCAAGGTCCGGGTCAAGCCGGATCAAAGTGGTGTCGAGACCGTCAATGTAAAAATGTCGATGAACCCATTCGACGAAATTGCCGTCGAAGAGGCCCTGCGCCTGCGTGAAGCAGGGGCTGCCAGCGAGGTGGTTGCCGTCTCAATAGGTGTTCAGCAGTGTCAGGAAACCATCCGTACCGCTCTGGCAATGGGGGCCGATCGCGGCATCCTGGTGCTCACCGACGCGGAACCGGAGCCGTTAGGCGTTGCCAAACTGTTAAAAGTATTGGCCGAACGTGAGGAACCCGGACTGGTGATTCTCGGCAAACAGGGTATTGACGGTGATCATGCCCAGACAGGGCAGATGCTGGCCGGACTGCTGGGTTGGGCTCAGGGAACCTTTGCTTACAGGCTGGAGCCGACGGACGGGCGTATTCAGGTGACCCGGGAAGTCGATGGCGGCCTTGAGATCGTGGATCTGAAAATGCCGGCCATTATTACCACGGATCTGCGCCTTAATGAGCCGCGCTTTGCATCACTGCCCAATATCATGAAGGCCAAGAAAAAGCCTCTCGACACGCTGACGCCGGAAGAACTGGGCGTCGATATCACGCCCCGGGTAAAAATTCTCAAAGTGGTCGAACCGGAAACTCGCAAGGCCGGTGTGAACGTCGCGGATGTGGCCGAACTGCTGGATAAACTTAAAAACGAAGCAAAGGTGATTTAAATGAGCATATTGGTGATTGCAGAACATCACGACGGCAGTCTCAGCCCCGCCGTTGCTCATACCGTTAATGCTGCCGGACAGATGGGTGATGATGTCCAGGTGTTGGTGGCCGGTAAAAACTGTGCAGATATTGCCGCAGCGGCAGCCGCCATTCAGGGCGTCAGTAAAGTCCGGGTGGCAGATGACGACTTGTACGAACATCAGTTGACCGAACCAACGGCAGCGCTGGTGGCCAGTGTCGCAGCCGACTACAGCCATGTTGTGGCGGCGGCAACCAAGTCTGGTAAGAATCTGTTGCCCCGGGTTGCCGCGTTGCTTGATGTTTCACTGGTGACGGAAATTACCGCAGTGATTTCGGCGGATACCTTTGAGCGGCCTATCTACGCGGGCAACGCCATCGCTACGGTGCAGGCCACGGATGCGATTAAACTCGTGAGTGTGCGGGCAACGTCCTTCGAGTCCGCTGGAGAAGGTGGCGGCGCCGCCATTGAAGCCCTTGCCAGTGCAGCTGATCCGGGCCTGTCGGCATTTAAAGGACAGGAACTGAGCGTTTCAGAACGCCCTGAACTGGCCAGCGCCAAGATCGTCATCTCGGGTGGGCGCGGGATGCAAAACGGCGAAAACTTCAAGCTCCTGGAAGGGATTGCCGATCATTGGCATGCCGCTATCGGCGCTTCCCGGGCTGCGGTCGATGCCGGTTATGTGCCGAATGATTTTCAGGTTGGGCAAACAGGCAAGGTCGTGGCACCGGATCTGTATGTTGCAGTCGGGATTTCCGGGGCGATTCAGCATCTGGCCGGCATGAAGGACAGCAAGGTCATCGTCGCCATCAACAAAGACGAAGAGGCCCCCATCTTCCAGGTGGCTGATTATGGCTTGGTGGCGGATCTGTTCGATGCTTTACCCGCGCTCCAGGCGGAGTTGGATAAAGGCGCCTGAAGCGGCAGTAAGCAGTATGAGAAAAGGCAGCTGCGGCTGCCTTTTTTTATGGGTATTTTGCTCAATGCCCGAGCACTCAACCCGGACATTTACACTTTGGTGTGCCCGAGCCCGATCTTTGTCACGTTTATGCCTCCACTGTCACGGATAGATCGGCGTTTATGAAGAACCGACACGGATGACGCGCTTGCCGAAGTTTTCCCCGTTCAATAAACCAATGAAGGCTTGTGGCGCCTGTTCCAGGCCATCAATGATGTCTTCACGGTAGTGGATCTTTCCAGCTTCAACCCAGGCCGCCATTTCTTTGGCGAACTGTGGATAAAGATCAGCGAAGTCTTCAAAGATGATGAAGCCGCGCATGGTGATTCGTCTGCGCAGTAACAGTCCCATGAGCAAGGTTACCCTGTCAGGTCCAGCGGGCAGGCCGGTGGCGTTATATTGCGAGACGAGTCCACACACTGGCACCCGCGCCTGAGGATTCAACAATGGCAGCACGGCATCAAACACCTTGCCGCCGACATTTTCAAAGTAAATATCAATGCCGCCGGGTACGGCAGTTTTCAACTGCAGCGCAAAGTCCGCGGATTTGTGATCGATACAGGCATCAAAGCCAAGGGTCTTGACTGCGTAGGCACATTTTTCCGCTCCACCCGCGATAGCGACCACACGGCAACCCATGAGTTTGCCGATTTGTCCAACAGTTGCTCCGACCGGACCTGTTGCAGCGGCAACGACCAGAGTTTCCCCTGCCTTCGGTGCGCCAATTTCCCGCAGGCCCGCCCAGGCGGTAAAACCGGGCATGCCAAGGATGCCAAGGGTCCAGGAGGGGTGTTTGGGATTACGGCCCAGTGAGGTCACGCCCTTGCCATTGGACAGCGCATAATCCTGCCAACCGCTATAACTCAGTACCCAGTCGCCGGTTTCAAAGCCGTCCAGGTTTGAGGCCACGACCTGGGCAACGGTTGCGCCGACCATCACCGCATCGATTTCGACCGGCGCGGCGTAAGAGGGCGCATCGCTCATGCGCCCGCGCATATAGGGATCCAGTGACAGGTATTCCGTGCGCAACAGCATTTGACCTGCCTGTGGAGTTGGCACATCTGTATTTTCCAGGCGCAGGGTAGTGGGGTCCGGTTCCCCCCTGGGTCGTTGTGCGAGGACAAAGCGGCGGTTAGTTTCGCTGGATTGGGGCATTGTGTCTTTCCATGTTTTCATTGATGAGCGCCCGGTGTTGCGGCTGAGATATCAGATGACCTGACACCCATTGCGC
>CAZAWX010000034.1:0-13473 GCA_964488985.1 uncultured Ectothiorhodospiraceae bacterium | reverse complement strand
TGATGAGCGCCCGGTGTTGCGGCTGAGATATCAGATGACCTGACACCCATTGCGCTAGTTGTCAGTGGACCACTCGTGGTTCTATTTGTCAGGGTTTCAAAAGCATACGCTGCCTGCATGACCTTTAAATCCGCGTATTTGGGCCCGACTATCTGCAGGCCAATCGGCAGGCCATTTGAATCCAGCCCGCAGGGACAGGTCGCAGCGGGTTGTTGAGACTGGTTGAAGGGATAAGTGAAGGAAGACCATCGGATCCAGTCTTCCGGCTGATCGCTGCCCCAGGGATTGAATTGTCCAGTTTTGAATGCGGTCTGGGGCATGCTGGGCGTCAGCAGCAGATCATAGTTTCGATGTACATGGCAAAGTTGCAGTGCGACGATTTCCCGGGCGTTGTGGGCTGCGAGTAGCTGTGCGGTACTCAGTGCGCGGGCCCTGTCCAGCATGCCCTGGAGCATGGGGTCGAGTTGGGCGATGGTGCCAGCGTCCATTTCCCGGGTGATGTTAAGGAATGCGGCAAACCAGATGCGATCGGTGATCCAAACGGGGTCCTCCTCAAGTGGCCCTGCAATCTGTTCCACACTGGCACCGAGTTCCTCAAAGCGCTGGGCGGCGTTCAGGCAGGCTGTAGCGACTTCGGCATCTACTTTGGCATAGCCAAGGTCTGCGGAGTAGGCGATCTTCACACCTCGTAAGGAGGTTTCGAGCTGTGATTCATAGCGCAGATCCAGATCGGGCAATGCATACCAGTCCCGATCGTCGAAGCGGGCAATGGCGCTGAGCATGTAGGCGGCATCGGTCACGGTACGGGTAATCGGTCCGAGATGGGACAAAGTGCCAAGGGGGCTTAAAGGATAGGCCGGGACTCGGCCATAGGTCGGTTTGAGGGAAAATACGCCGTTGTAGGCCGCCGGAATGCGCACCGAACCGGCAGCATCAGTGCCAATATGCAATACGCCATAGCCCCGGGCCGCTGCGACTGCGGCGCCACCACTGCTGCCACCACTGGTACGTTGCGGGTCCCGGGCATTGCGGGTAATTCCGGTGAGCAGGCTCTCAGTAACACCTTTGGACCCGAATTCAGGGGTGGTGGTTTTGCCGAGCAACACTGCCCCCGCCTCACGCAGGCGGGCAACGGCGGGGGCGTCTTCGAGCCAGGGTCCGGCGGGGTTGGTTGTGCGAGAGCCACGAAGGGTTGGCCAGCCCTTGACGATCACCAGATCTTTGACCGTACAGGGGATCCCATCAAGGGGTCCGAGAGCAGCACCGGAGCGCCAGCGTTGGGTTGATTCGTGGGCCGCCTGGCGGGCGGCTTGCTGATCCACCAGGCAGAACGCATTCCAGGTACTGTTTTCGGCATCGATCCGATCCAGCACCGCCTCGGTCACCTCCAGGGGCGTCAGATCACCGTTGTCATAGGCGCGATTCAGTTCCCTGAGCGTGAGAAAACACAGATCAGAGGCGGTGCCTGGCCCCTGCGTCGGCTGGGTCATCGGCTCAGAGCAAACCAAGCATGGTTTCGGCGCTTGAAACGTCGAATTGTCCACCTGCTTCGACGTTTAAATTCTGGATAACGCCATCATTGACCAGCATGGCGTAGCGCTGTGAACGTACGCCCATGCCGCGATCGGTTAGATCGAACTCCAGGCCCATGGCCCTGGTAAACTCGGCACTGCCATCGGCCAGCATAAGAATTTCTTCTGCATTTTGTGCTTTGCCCCAGGCATCCATGACGAAAGCGTCATTGACGGACAGGCAGGCGATGGTATCGATTCCGGCGGCTTTGAGTTTATCCGCATTGACGACAAAACCGGGTAAATGGGATGCTGAACAGGTTGGGGTAAAGGCTCCGGGCAAGGCAAACAGCACCACTTTTTTGCCCTTGAAAACCTCGTCACTGCTGATGGGCTTGGGTCCATCAGCCGTCATGTGGGTGAAAGAAACCTGGGGAACGTTATCGCCTTGTTTGATACTCATGGTGTGCTCCTTAAAATTACAGATGAGAGTTTGGTCTATCTTGCTGGTCAATAATATCCAGGGTCAGTTTACCCCGGCTGCATCGACAACGCGCCCCAGGCGAACGGCTGATTCACCCTGGCGTTTTCGCAATGATGGCATAATGAGGACACAGTCGTCATAAGGCGTACGAATGGCCTCATCACCGTCATAACCGATCACGGTATTGGCTTTGGCAACGACATCGAGTCCTTGGTAGTTTTGGGTAAAACGAAATTTATCCGTTTTGATGGTAACCGGTCCGGTGACCTCTATCACTTTTTGAGTTGTATTGAACTGAGGTTGCAAATGGGCCTGAACAAAGTCGGGATCAAGCATATCGTGCTGTCTCAAAAAACGTACACAAAGATCTTTGGCGACATCGACAGTGTTGCTTTGCCAGTGCTGGCCACATTCTACCAGTAAAGAATTTTTTGCGCTGCGCGGATCAGTGAAGGCCCCATAGTCACGCATTCGTTTGCCGGCAGTGTGGCCGGCATCGGCGATCACATGTTGTGGACTGCCCAGAGTCAGGGCGAGTCGCCGGCCCTTGTCCAAAGGTCCACACAGGGCGAGAGGGATTTCGCCCTGCTGCATGGAGTGGATATCGAATAACACATCGACTGTATCGACGAGTGGGCGTACCTCGCGAGCACGGCGCCATTCGCTACTGCCCCGTTCGCTGTCCAGCGTTGCACCAGACCAAAGGCGGTTGAAGTCCTCGTCAACAAAACGCGATTCTGAAGGTCGTTGTGCATCAAAACGTGCAAAGGCGGCCACATTCATAAACGCGAATGTCAGTTGGCCAAGCCGGGGGCGGATTTCTTCGCGCAACAGCCAGTCGAGAACAATGGCGCCACACAATTCATTGCCATGAACGATGGCACTGAGCATGACGTGAGGGCCGGCACGGCCGCTGTCAAAGGTGTGGATGTAGTCAATTCCCGTGTTGCCATGTTGGTAGGCACTGATATCAGGGGCAGAAATTTCGACTGGAAATTGCACTGCGGACATCGTTTCGAATCTCCTTCAGGTTACCGATGATTAACGCGCTGGACACCGGCAGTTAAGCCGGCTGGATCTAATGTTAACGCCACCATATGTCTGGCGCAGTAGGCGTCTTCGATTTAGTGAACACCAGAGGTACCGTTATGAACACAATATTTAAACCGCGCAATCTGTTTCTTGCGGGTGCTATCAGTGCACTTGGCTTATCCATGCCGGTCGCGAGCCTGGCTGCGGCAACAAATCCGGCAATCGCAGCAGGTAGCGTGCAGCATTATGGCCCCGGCAAGAGTTTTGCCGATTTGGTCGCACGAGTGAAACCGGCAGTGGTCAATATCACCACCAAATCACACCTGCAGAAAAGCTCCTATCAGATGCGGACACCGTTTCCTCAGGGCTCGCCAATGGATCAGCAGTTCCGGCGATTCTTTCAACAGCAATACCCACATCAAAAAGGCGGCGGTGAAGGCCCGGTAATGACCGGTGCAGGATCAGGTTTTATTATAAGTTCTGAAGGTTTTGTCGTGACCAATAATCATGTAATCAAAGATTCAGAGCAGATTAAAGTGATTCTTTCCGATGGCACACAATTGGATGCGAAAGTTGTTGGCAAGGACAAGACCTCGGACTTGGCCCTGCTTAAAGTTGCAAGCGACAAGCCGCTTGCGTATGTCGAGTTTGGTGATTCAGACAAAACCCGGGTAGGCGATTGGGTTGTGGCTGTTGGCAATCCCTTTGGCCTCGGTGGGACTGTCACCGCTGGCATCGTCTCCGCCCGGGGACGTGATATTCAATCCGGACCCTATGATGATTACCTGCAGGTTGATGCGCCGATAAACCGCGGTAACAGTGGCGGTCCGCTGTTCGATGGCACCGGCAAAGTCATTGGTGTCAATACCGCTATCTTCTCCCCTTCCGGTGGCAGTGTTGGAATTGGTTTTGCCATTCCCTCTGATTTGGTGGCCGGAGTGGTTAAATCTTTACGCGACAATGGCCAGGTACAACGTGGCTGGATGGGGGTTGGGATCCAAACCGTCAGCAAGGATTTAGCAGGTAGTTTCGGACTTGCCAAACCCGCCGGTGCTTTGGTGTCTAAAGTGACGAAAGACAGCCCTGCACAAAAAGCCGGTTTCGAGGTAGGGGATGTCATCATGGCTTTTGATGGTGAAAGAATCAGCAAAATGCGTGACTTGCCACGAATTGTTGCGGCGACCAAAACAGGTAAAACAGTCGATGTACAAATCTGGCGTAACCGGGCGTCAAAGCATCTGAGCATGACGGTGGGCCGTCTGCCGGGTGAAGATGTATTGAGCAGCAACAGCAATGGAATTGAAAATGATGCCAAGGGCCCCCATCTGGGACTTATGTTGGGGGAGCTTGATGAGCAAACCCGCAGGCAACTTGGTCTTGGTGAGGATTTAAAGGGTGTTGTGATTGCCAAAGTCGCTTCTGGCAGCCCGGCGGCGAATCGAGGATTGCGTTCAGGTGATGTTATTCTAAGGGTGAACAACGTCCCGGTAATAAAACCGGAGCAGGTACTGGAGCAAGTGCGTAAGACGGCACAAAGTAAACGTAAACAGATCGTGCTATTGCTTAGCCGACAAGGCAACGAACGATTTATTGCGGTCCCCCTGGAACAAGGATAGTGTGATGAATTACGCTATCAAAATGCTGGAAAAATGCGATAATTCTGCGGCTGATGCCTCCGTATTAGCTGCCTCCGTATCAGCTCAATTTGCAGGGCAAACGATAATGAAAATACTGGTCATTGAAGATGATGAACAAACGCTGCACTACCTGTGCAAAGGATTACGCGAATCCGGGCATGTCGTAGATAGTGCTGCTGATGGTACCGATGGCTTGCATCAGGCACTCGAAGGTAGCCACGATATCGCCATCATTGATCGGATGTTGCCGGGTATGGATGGACTGGCGATTATCCAGGCCATGCGTGCTGCGTCGAAGTCGATACCGGTATTGGTGCTGAGTGCTCTCGGTGAGGTCGATGATCGGGTTGCGGGTTTGCAGGCCGGTGGCGATGATTATCTGGTAAAACCATTTGCCTTTGTTGAACTCAATGCGAGGCTCGAGGCTCTCACTCGACGCCGGGAGTCAGAACTTCCAGCCACCGCTTTAGAGGTTGCCGATTTAAAATTGGATCTGCTCAAACGGCATGTTTCACGGTCAGGCAAGACCATTCGTTTGCAGCCTCGTGAATTCAAACTGCTTGAATTTTTGATGCGCCATGCTGGCCAGGTGGTGACCCGTACCATGCTGTTGGAGGGCGTCTGGGAATACCATTTTGATCCTCAGACCAACGTCATTGATGTCCACATCAGCCGCTTGCGGGCAAAAGTGGACAAGGACTTTGAAATCCCTTTGATTCATACCATACGAGGTGCGGGTTATTGCCTTGCAACTGAAATTTGAAATTACCCCCAGAGGCTGCCGATACATCAATACAGCCCAAAACACCGGCCTCTATTGAGACTTACGCACCGCCTTCCGGCGGTGCGGGACTTTTACGCAGCGCCACCTTCAGACTGACCCTCATCTATGTGTTTCTCTTCTCTCTGTCTGTAGGGGTCTTGTTGGGATTTATCTACTGGTCCACTGCGGCCTATATGGAGCAGCAGACCGACGCGACGATCCGTGCAGAGATCACAGGCCTGGCTGAGCGATATCAACTTGCCAGCCTTACCGGGCTGGTTCATTCAATCAATGACCGGTTGAAACGCAACCCGTATAGCAGCACCATCTACCTGTTGACCGATCCTGCTTTTCGCCGCGTGTCGGGTAATCTCGACGGCTGGCCTGCCTCCACGGTAAAAAAAGAAGACTGGGTGGAATTTCCTTTAGAGCAAATCGGTGCGCCGAAACAAAAGCATCATGCACGGGCCCGCAGCTTTGTTTTGGAAGGTGGTTTTCACCTGTTGGTTGGTCGCGATATGTATGAGCTGCGTACGACCCAGGAACTGATAAAACGTACACTCGTTACCGGTGTTCTGATCACTGCATTGCTGGCATTGGGGGGTGGGATCATGATGACCCACAGCACTGTGCGCAGGATTGAATCAATCAATGCCACCAGTCGCGATATCATGCGTGGTGACCTGTCACAACGAATCCCGACTCGTGGCACCTCAGATGATTTCGATCAATTGGCCGAAAATCTCAATAACATGCTTGATCAAATTCAGCTGTTGATGGAAGGGGTCCGGCATGTTTCAGATAATATTGCCCATGATTTAAAAACGCCCCTCAATCGCCTGCGTAACCGGCTTGAAAGTCTTAGCACCGAAAGCAGCCGGCATGACAACGCTCTGTACGAACAAGCCCAACAGGCCCTGGCCGAAGCGGACGGTATGCTCATGACCTTCAATGCCCTGTTGCGGATTGCCCGTATTGAGGCGGGCGCGCGGCGGGCGGCATTTACCGATGTTGATCTTAGCGCAGTTGTGCGTGATGCGGTGGAGTTGTATGAACCCGTTGCCGAGGATCGTGATCAGCAGTTAAAGGTCACTGTAAATCAAGTTCAGCACATCCATGGCGATCGGGACTTGTTGTTTCAGGCTTTCGCCAATCTACTCGATAACGCTATAAAATATTCCCCTGAAAAGACGCAAATCATCGTCAAACTGACCGGTGATATCACCGGTTCCAAGGTTGAAATTCGTGATTCCGGGCCGGGAATCTCCAGCACTGATCACGAACGGGTATTGCAACGGTTTGTGCGCTTGGAGGGCTCACGCAGTACCCCGGGAAATGGTCTTGGACTCAGTCTGGTGGCCGCAGTGGCAAAACTGCACAGTGCAGTGATACGACTTGGGGATGCTGCCCCCGGCTTGGTCGCCATCATCGAGTTTCCGGCGGCACGGCTTTAACCGCAAGGCAGATGTACCCTGTAGCCTTGTTTTAGGGTGACCAAGCCTCTAGGATAGCTGTCGGTGACGGCATTACAGTCGCTGATAATAATCCGGAGGAGGAACAATGAAAATAAAATTTGCGGTTACGGCCGCTGTCGCAGCACTTGTATTTCAGCACCCTGCCCTGGCGGGAAAGGCGGAGGCTGAAAAATGGGTCAATAAAGAGTTTCAGCCCTCAACCTTGTCAAAAGCCGAACAGATGAAGGAATTGGCATGGTTCATTAAGGCGGCCAAGCCATTTAAAGGCATGGAGATTAATGTGTTATCGGAAACTATTCCGACACACGAGTACGAGTCCAAGGTTCTGACCAAAGCCTTCGAGGAAATTACCGGAATCAAGGTAAACCACCAGGTGCTGGGTGAGGGTGAGGTCGTGCAAGCGGTTCAGACGCAAATGCAGACCCGGCGAAATCTTTATGATGCCTACATCAATGACTCGGATTTGATCGGAACACATTCTCGTTTGCAACTGGCGGTTAACCTGACCGACTGGATGGCGGGTGAAGGCAAGGATGTCACCGATCCAATGCTGGATATCAAAGACTTCATCGGTATTTCTTTCACCACTGGGCCGGATGGCAAAATCTATCAGTTACCCGATCAGCAGTTCGCCAATTTGTACTGGTTTCGCCAGGACTGGTTCTCGCGTCCGGATTTAAAAAAGCGTTTCAAAGCCAAGTACGGATATGACTTAGGGGTGCCGGTAAACTGGTCTGCCTACGAAGATATTGCTGAATTCTTCACCAATGATGTCAAGGAAATTGATGGCGTGCGGGTATACGGGCATATGGATTATGGCAAACGTGCTCCGGATCTTGGCTGGCGTATGACCGATGCCTGGTTGTCCATGGCCGGTGAGGGGAGCAAGGGGCTGCCAAACGGTATTCCTGTTGATGAGTGGGGGATCCGCATGGAAAAGGGCACTTGCAACCCTGTGGGCGCATCTGTTTCCCGTGGTGGTGGTGCTAATAGCCCTGCGGCTGTCTATGCAATTCGTAAATGGGATGAGTGGTTGCGTAAGTACGCACCTCCCGGGGCCGCAAGCTATGATTTTTACCAATCATTACCCGCCTTATCCCAGGGTAACGTAGCGCAACAGATTTTTTGGTACACCGCGTTTACCGCTTCGATGGTGGCACCGAAAAGCTCGGGCAATAACACCGTGGATAACAATGGCAAGCCGTTATGGCGTATGGCGCCGTCGCCCCATGGTCCTTATTGGGAGGATGGGCAGAAGCTGGGTTATCAGGATGCTGGATCCTGGACATTGTTCAAATCCACGCCCTTGAAACGGCGAAAAGCAGCGTGGCTCTATGCACAGTTCACGGTGGCCAAAACGGTCTCCCTGCGTAAGAGCCATGTAGGGCTGACCATTATTCGCGACAGTGATATTCATGATGAATCTTTCACAAAACGCGCTCCGAAGCTGGGGGGATTGGTTGAATTTTACCGCTCACCGGATAGGGTGCGTTGGTCACCGACCGGAATCAATGTGCCGGATTATCCTAAGCTGGCGCAAATCTGGTGGCAGCAAATTGGTGATGTGAACTCAGGTACCTTTACACCACAGCAGGCGATGGATCGTCTCGCGGAAGAAATGGACACCACCATGGCCCGTATGCAGGTGGCTGATGAGAAAGCTAAAACATATGGCGGGTGTGGGCCACGTTTGAATAAAAAACGTGATCCTTCTTACTGGCTGAATAAGCCTGGTTCGCCGAAGGCGAAACTTGCCAATGAGAAGCCAAAAGGCGAAACCATTGACTATAACGAGTTGATCAAGCGGTGGAACAAAGGCTGATCATCTTGCGTAAGTAAGCGATGGAAAGTCGATACGCAGTGGCAGTGAACCTGCGCTGCGTATCGGCGCCACTGACGGCACCAATCCCCAGGGCCTGTTGATCTTTCATATTCGTTACTGTTGTGCCTTAAAGAGTGATCATCAATGCGTGAGGAGCGTAGTTTGGTTATTCCAAATGAGCGACGAGCAACACAGAGTGACGCATTTTTAGGCGCAACCCCAAGGACTGGAACTATTTTTCCACCCAACGGCATTGTCAGTCGCATATGCAGGATGACTGCATCGCGTTTGTTCCGTCTTGCTGGACGAAATAAAAGCCATCAGCAGTGGCGAATATGAAAGAACAACAGGCCCTAAGTCATGTCCATTGAATTACATAATATCAGCAAGCGTGTTGGTGCCGAAACGTATATTTACAACACGGATTTGTGCCTGGAAAAAGGCGGGTTCAATATCCTCTTGGGTACAACCCTGGCTGGTAAAACAACGCTCATGCGTCTTATGGCTGGCCTTGAGCTACCTACGGAAGGCCGTGTGTTGTTTGATGGCCAGGATGTTACGGGTGTGCCGGTACAAAAGCGCGCTGTGGCTATGGTCTATCAGGCGTTCATTAACTACCCGAACTACACGGTATTTGACAATATTGCCTCACCGTTACGTGTTGCCGGCCTGACCACCAGGGCGATCAGGGAAAAAGTTCAGGCCATGGCCGAATTGTTGCAGTTGACAGCACTGTTGCAGCGTCTGCCTGGTGAATTGTCGGGTGGTCAGCAGCAACGTACAGCATTGGCCCGAGCATTGGTCAAGCAGGCACCGCTGGTATTGTTAGATGAACCACTGGCCAATCTTGACTATAAACTGCGCGAGGAATTGCGCGATGAATTACCGAGACTGTTCAAAGATAGTGGTGCAACTGTCGTTTATGCAACCAGTGAACCTCCTGAAGCGTTGATGTTGGGAGGCCACACCGCAACGATTCATGAGGGCAGGGTGACGCAATACGGAGTGACTCCGGAAATTTATCGTCACCCCAACACCACATTAAGCGCCCAAATTTTTTCAGATCCCCCCATGAATCTTGCCAAGATCAAAAAAAGAGCAGGTAATTTTCATTTGTCACAAAGCATTCAATGGCCGACTCCGAAGCGCTATTGTACGCTGAGCGATGGTGATTACTATGTGGGCCTGCGGCCACATCATTTGACTCTGGGTTCGCAATCAACCCCGGGAGTAACGGTCATGGCCAAAGTGCACATCGCTGAAATTAATGGCTCAGAAAGTATGGTCCATGTCGATATTGATGATCTGCATTGGGTTTCTCAATCTCACGGGGTTCACTCTTTGGCAATCGGCGATATGATTCAGTTATCGATTAATTTGGATCGATGTCTGTATTTTTCCACTGAAGGTCAACGGTTAAGCTGATTTAAGATGGCAAAGATTTCCTTACAAGGTATTAAGCATAGTTATACTCCGGAACCAAAGAGTCCTCAGGACTATGCCCTGCGTGAAATTGATATTGACTGGTCTGATGGAGGTGCATACGCATTGTTGGGACCATCTGGCTGCGGTAAAACAACATTGCTGAATATAATATCAGGCTTGATAATGCCAACCGAGGGTAAAATCCTGTTTGATAAACGCGATGTTACCCATGCCCAGACCCAGGATCGGGATATTGCCCAGGTATTTCAATTCCCTGTGGTTTACGACACCATGAGCGTCTTTGACAATCTGGCCTTTCCATTACGAAATCGTGGCATGAATGAATCCCGCATCACAGAGCGGGTCAATGCAGTCGCAGCCTTGCTGGATCTCGGTACGGTATTACAACAACGTGCTGCAGGCTTGAGTGCGGACGGCAAGCAGAAAATTTCCCTTGGCAGAGGCTTGGTTCGTGAAGACGTCAACGTGATTATGTTTGATGAACCATTGACTGTAATTGACCCCCACATGAAATGGCAATTACGTTCAAAGCTGAAAGAACTACACCAACGCATCGGGGTAACGATGATCTATGTAACCCATGATCAAACCGAGGCGTTGACGTTTGCCGATCAGGTGGTGGTGATGCATGAAGGATCAGTAGTGCAAATTGGTACTCCTGCCGAGTTGTTTCAATGTCCAAAGCATACCTTTGTCGGGCATTTTATAGGATCTCCAGGTATGAATATTCTCCCCTGTCAAATCAAAAACAGCCAGGTCGAGTTCGAATCATTTCCTGTACAGACCTCCTCAGATCTTGACCTGGTAACCACAACTGAAAAACTTGAAATAGGGGTGCGGCCCGAATTTGTGCAATTTTCAAATGAGGGTTTAGCCGTGGAAATAGCAAAGGTTGATGATCTGGGCAGATACCGGGTGGTAGAGACTCGTTATCTAAAGCACACCATTAAGATGATAGTCACGGAAGATGCACCTATCCCAACGGATAATCCGCGCATCTCTTTTAACCAGATGCACACCCGTGTGTACCAGAATGGTTGGGCTGTAACCTGATATGAACAAAGTACACAACAGCAAGGCCTGGTGGTTCGTTCTCCCCGTTATTTTACTGGTCGCCTTTAATGCGCTGATTCCTTTGATGACCGTTGTCAATTACTCAGTTCAGGAAACTTTTGGTGACAATGTTTTCTTTTGGGAGGGGGTAACCTGGTTTGAGAAAGTTCTTAGATCAGAACGTTTTCACGCTGCTTTTTTACGCCAATTAGCCTTTACCGGGACTATTTTGGTCATTGAGATTCCACTTGGCATAGCGGTTGCTCTAAGCATGCCGAGAAAAGGACCCTGGGTATCAGTGTGTCTGGTGCTGATGGCATTGCCGCTGTTGATTCCATGGAACGTGGTAGGTGCCATGTGGAATATATTCGCACTCCCCGAAACTGGCCTTTTGGGCCATGCAATCAACGCCCTTGGGATCGATTACAATTTTACCCGCCAACCGGTTGCTGCCTGGTTTACAACGGTTTTAATGGATGTCTGGCACTGGACTTCTTTGGTCGTTTTGTTGGCATACGCAGGGTTGTCAGCCATTCCGGATGCATATTATCAGGCTGCCCGTATCGACGGTGCGAATTCATGGGCTGTGCTGCGTTATATACAGCTACCAAAAATGAAACGGGTACTCACAATCGCAGTGTTGTTGCGCTTTATGGACAGCTTCATGATCTATACGGAACCATTTGTTCTGACTGGCGGTGGGCCTGGCAACACCACCACGTTTTTGTCAATTGACTTAGTCAAAATTGCGCTCGGCCAGTTTGATCTCGGCCCTGCCGCAGCGATGTCACTGATCTATTTTCTGGTGGTTTTGTTACTGTCCTGGATTTTTTATTCAGTGATGATGCGCAACGAGACTTAATGATAATGAATTCACTTGCAAAAAATAAAACAGCATCCGCGGGATTTAAATTGCCAGCCTGGTTTGTGCCGACTCTATACATAGTGTTTGTGATGCTGCCAATCTACTGGTTGTTAAATATGTCATTTAAGACAACCAATGAAATTCTCGGTAGTTTTACTCTATGGCCGCAGGAATTCACGTTTGAGAATTACATCAAGATTTTTACTGACCCGACTTGGTACAACGGTTATATAAATTCAATTACCTATGTAGTGATGAATACAGTGATCTCGGTGACTGCTGCGTTGCCTGCTGCCTATGCCTTTTCACGCTACCATTTTCTTGGTGACAAACATTTATTTTTCTGGTTATTGACCAATCGTATGGCCCCTCCGGCAGTATTTGCCCTGCCGTTCTTTCAGCTGTACTCCGCAGTGGGCTTATTTGATACACCCTTTGCTGTAGCTCTTGCGCATTGTTTGTTCAGCATTCCCCTGGCAGTGTGGATACTGGAAGGGTTTATGTCAGGGGTCCCGAAAGAACTCGATGAGACGGCTTACCTGGATGGATATTCCTTTGGTCGGTTTTTCATCCGAATATTTATACCGACCATTGCAGCTGGGATTGGTGTGGCGGCATTTTTCAGTTTCATGTATTCATGGGTTGAGTTGTTACTGGCTAAAACACTGACCTCTGTTGAAGCGAAACCTATTGCCGCAACCATGACACGTACTGCGAGTACTGCGGGGTATGAATTGGGATTACTGTCCGCGGCTGGAACACTGACCATTATCCCGGGGGCTTTTGTGATTTATTTCGTCCGCCACTATATTGCCAAGGGCTTTGCCCTGGGCAGGGTTTAAGGTCGGGAGCACGTTATGGGCTTATCCTGGATGGCATGGACCTGGCCGACAGCCGCATTCTTTATTTTTATTGCCCTGGCGATCAGTGCGATGGCCCTTTGGGAAAAACTCAAACCGGGAGGTGATCCTCGCCGGGGAATCCTCGGTCTGGATACCACACGCGGGGATCGTTTGTTCGTCAGTTTGCTCGGGAGCGGCTTTATTCATCTCGCCTGGCTGGGTTTTTTCGGCCCGCCATTATGGTGGGCCCTGATTATTTCTATCGGCTTTGCCGTGGCTGTATTCCGCTGGGTCTAAATAGCTGCGCATAAATCCACTTCAGAAAATCGCAGTGGGTTGCCCGCCAGCAAGAGGGGAGAAGTCCCTCACAAGACACGCCGTAAACCCCTCCCTGGGGGCTCGGTCGCAGCCTCCCTGCTGCTCACGGTCTTGTCAGTGACTTCTCCCCTCTTACTGGCTGCAGTGATCTGGATTTATGCGCACCTAATTAGTCAGCCAGACCGGTACAATAAACGGGGCTGGCAAAGAATAAATCACGTTGCA
>CAZAWX010000033.1:19719-22110 GCA_964488985.1 uncultured Ectothiorhodospiraceae bacterium | reverse complement strand
TCCTGGCTCCTGGCCGTATGTTTCTGGCTTTTATTACAGTTTAGGCCGTAAACGCTTTACCTGAAGATCGGATCTCGGATTTAGCGGGCATCGCTGTTTTCCTGCCGGAACCGGCACCGTGCACTGAATATACCAGTTCGGCTTCGGCACGACTTAAGCGGCAGCGTTGCATCAACTGAGCAATACTTGCTCCAGAACGGGCCAGTTTGAACGGGTCGATACCCAGTTGCATCGGCTTTGGAATTTGCGCCGCATCCGCAACACGTAACTCAAAGGCCTCTTTCACATGAATCAATTCTTCATGCAACTCACGCACATGCGTCATTTCCTGTTCATAGCGTTCACCAAATGCTTTTAACTCAGGCTCAGAACGCTCAACTGAAGGAGTATTGTTGCCCAGAATTGTACACAGACGGTAAATACAGCCAGCCAGAAAACTTAAAGCAATGGCAGCGTAGATCCAGACCGGATCCGGAAAAACTAAATTTAGTGCATTCATGACTATACGTACTCATCAATGTGGTTTGAAGGCGATTGTTGCTGTGCGTTTCTCTGATCCGCTTTCCGGCGTTGCTCATCACGCGCCTTACGCCGCCGATCCTTATAGGTATTCAATACCCGTGGCGGGGTCAGTGGTGTCATTGGGCCTATCGTGTCTCGTGTGTTCATCGTAATTTCCCATGGCCAGCCGTTTCAGTACCGCCTCCGCAGTCAAACAGAACTGTCAAAGAATATCCGTCCAATCGCCCAAACGTGAGCGCAATCGCACCAATGCCTGGCCATGAATCTGGCAGACACGCGATTCACTTAAATCCAGCACCTTGCCCACTTCTTTCAAGGTTAATTCTTCATCGTAATACAGCGCCATCACCAACTGTTCCCTTTCCGGCAGCCCACCGATGGCGTGCATAACCGCTTTTTTAAAATCATGGCCTGCAAAAACTTCTTCCGGATTCGGGGACTGACTTGCGCTCGTGGGATCCTGAAATTCACCGCTTCCGGGAATCTCATCAAGACTGAAAATTCTCGAACCGGCAGCTTCGGCAAGCATGCGATGATAGTCCTCAGTTGTGACACCAAGCTCCGCAGCGACTTCCCGACCCGTAGCCTCACCACCTTTGCGATCTTCAACCGATTTGATCGCCTGGGTTAATTCACGTGTTTGTCTGCGCACCGCCCTTGGTGTCCAGTCGCCGATACGAATTTCATCAAGCATGGCACCGCGGATCCTGATCCCGGCATAGGTCTTGAAACTCGCACCATGACTCGGATCATAGTTATCCAAAGCCTCAAGCAAACCAATCATTCCGGATTGAATCAAATCTTCGACCTGCACCGAAGCCGGCAGACGCGCGTGTAAATGGTAGGCGATACGTTTTACAAAGGGCGCATAGACTTCGATATCCTGCACCATTGCCTCGCCTTCGTGCCCCTGTCGCTGGACTTCGGCGTACATGGCTTGACCGTTCATCCCACAAACTCCAGCGTTTGAGCGTCCGTTAGATTCCTTTCAAAGAAAAATTCAACATGCCCTGTGGCTGAACGCGACGCCACAGGCCAATCACTACTGCGCATCGCCAGACGCCGAAATGCCAGCGATGATCGACAACGTGGATAGGCGTGAACGACCGCACGTTGTTTTTGAATCGCTTTGCGCAGGTACTCATCATCGGGGACAAAACCTTCATACATCAGATTCACATCAAGAAATCGATGCACGACCCGGGACAGCTTCTCGAACACATCCCGTCCCTGGGCCGCCGAACGCACCATATTGGCAAGAATTCGAAACTCACCAATATCGTGATGCCGACTCAAGGTTTTAATCAACGCATAAGCATCGGTGATGGCAGCGGGTTCATCGCAGGCGACAACCAGAACATCATTAGCAGCCCGGGAAAAGTTGGTTACGCTGTCATTTATACCTGCAGATGTATCCACAATCAGTGTATCCAGCGACCTGTTCAAGGTACTGAAGGCATTAATTATGCCTACTGTTTCGGCGGTACCCAGGCGTGCCATCTTGCGTACGCCCGAGGCAGCCGGCACCACCAGCAACTGATTTGGTCCTTCAATGATAATGTCATCCAGATCACACTCACCCTCTAGAACATGACTCAGATTACGCCGTGCTTTAAGACC
Source organism: uncultured Ectothiorhodospiraceae bacterium (assembly GCA_964488985.1). Classification (GTDB taxonomy): domain Bacteria; phylum Pseudomonadota; class Gammaproteobacteria; order HK1; family HK1; genus CAZAWX01. The sequence continues at coordinate 19,968 of CAZAWX010000033.1, read as the reverse complement.
CAAAGCGACGTCTATATTAGCGAGTCCCAGATCCGCGTCTAGAATCATCACCTTACGTCCGCGCTTGGCAAGTGCCGCTGCCAGATTAATGGAAACATTGGTCTTACCAACCCCTCCTTTACCACTCGTCACTGCAATCACCTGAACCCGCTCAGGGTTGTTCCCTCGCAGAGGTTCTTCACCGTCGCTGGAATACGACATCATTACAGTATCCCCGCTTGTTGTTGTGTAAAGGCCCGGTTATCTGCC
>CAZAWX010000033.1:0-19619 GCA_964488985.1 uncultured Ectothiorhodospiraceae bacterium | reverse complement strand
GCTTGTTGTTGTGTAAAGGCCCGGTTATCTGCCCGGTTATCTGCCTGGTTATCTGAATACTCAGGACTCGCAGCCATCAGCATAAAGGCTTGCCTGGTTAGCTGACCGGCACTCTGAATGCGGATATCTGCCGGCACACGTAACCCCGTGGTAACGAAGGCAACCGCTAATTGATGTCGCAGTACGATACTCAATGCTGCGCCCATACTGACGGCCTCGTCACTCTTGGTGAGAATGGCGCCCTTAATGTCTAACCGTGCAAATTGGCGCACAGTACGTTCCAGGGCAGCAGTCTGAGTGTTGTAAGACAAGGCCAGATAGCTTTCAACCGGATCACAATCAGCTCCTGGCAACCGCAATTGCTGCAGCAGCTGTGAATTTTCGTGGCTGTTGCCAGCAGTGTCGATCAACACAAGCCGCTTGTCATAAAGTTTTTTCAGCAATGTTCCAAGATTTCGTGCATCCTGTAGTTGATGCACCTCTACACCGATTAACTTGGCATATCTGTTTAATTGTTCAGCAGCGCCAATGCGAAAACAGTCCGTATTGATCAACGCGACCTGGTCGGCACCATGGCGTCGTGCAAAATGCGCCGAAAGTTTGGCGATAGTCGTCGTTTTACCAACGCCAGTGCAGCCCAGCAAAGCAATCCGTCCACCTTCTTCCAACAGTTTTGATTTACCACCGGGCAGGGTTTGTGCCAGTAATGCCGGAGCATTGAGCCATGGCGTTTCAGTGCCTGGTTTAAGTTGTTGTAACAACGCCTTACGTACATCGGAGCTCAACCCAAGTCGACTCAAATCCTGACTGATATTGAGCACATCAATTTGCCCCAGCGTACGTTGTGTTGCGGTATTGATGCGGCGTTTGCGTGAACGTGCGATTCGACTTTCCAACTCAATCTGACGCTCCGCCTGCAACGTACTCGAAAAATCTCCTTGATGCGTTTGCGAAGACCCGTTACCAAGGCCCGCAAAGCCCGTCGCAGCGATAATTTCAACGCCATCATCCAACTCACGGGTACCGAGAATCACTGCCTCTATGCCCAATGTACGGCGCACTTCGCGCAATGCGCTTTGCATATCCTTTGCCTGTATACGTCGCGTTTTCATTTCCGCCTGTCTCCAGTCAACTCTCGATTTATGCCGCGTGAGCGATCGTATCGTTCAGCTGTTCGTTGCCAATGCTGGCAATCAAACGTACCTGCCTGTTTTCGGGTATTTCGTCAAAGCCGATAACATGTAAATTTTCGATACTGGTGCCAAAGAGTTTGGCCATGGATGGGCGCAGTACCGGTGCCGTCAACAGCACCGCTGGCTCACCCTTGCGTTGCTGCTCTGCTACCACCTTTACAACTGCGCCGTGCATGCGTTCTGCCAGTCCGGGTTCCATTGCGAAGCTATCCTCTTTGCCCTCTCCCATAGCTTGTAGCAACAACTGTTCCAACTTTGCGTCGAAGGTCAAAACCGGCAGTTCATCCCCGTAACCAAAGACTTCCTGGATGATGGTCTTGCGCAATGACAGGCGGACATGGGCCGTCAATACGTCAATTTCCTGACTTTCTGCGGCTTTCGCCGCCAATGTCTCAACAATTGTGCGAATATCACGCACCGGCACCTGCTCACGCAGCAAGTTTTTAAGCACCTTGCTGACAATTCCCATAGACAATGATTTGGGCGTCAATTCCTCGACGAGTTTAGGTGCGCTCTGGGCAAGCCGATCCAGAAGTTGCTGAGTTTCCTCGTAACCGAGCAGTTCGGCAGCATTTTCACGTAGAATTTTGCTTAAATGGGTCGCCACAACCGTGGCCGGATCCACTACGGTGTAGCCCAGGCTCTGGGCATGTTCACGCTGGGCAGGGAGAATCCATACTGCCTCCATGCCGAAGGCAGGATCACGACCAGGGATCCCCTGTAGTTGCGTATTGGCACCTCCAGGATTGATGGCGAGTTCCCGATCGACTTGAATTTCTGCCTCACCCTCAGCAACACCGAGAATCTTAATCCGGTAACTTGACTGCGAAAGATCAAGGTTGTCGCGAATATGCACGGAGGGCACGAGGAAACCAAGCTCAGAAGACAGCTTGCGGCGCACCCCTTTGATGCGGCCCATCAGTGATCCATTGGCCTTACTGTCGACTAAAGGGATTAGCCGGTAGCCTATCTCCAGTCCGACGATGTCAACTTCCTGAACATCCTCCCAGCATAAATCCCGATCGGCTTTACTTTCAGGAACGTTGTCTGGCGCGATGCTGTCGGCTTGCATCTCCTTTTGTACCGTACGCTTTTGCAGCTGCCAGGCGCTGAAAAAACACAAGCCTGCGACAGCGAGGAAAGCAAAATTCGGCATCCCTGGAATCAGGCCCATCACCAGCACCACAGTTCCAGAAATGAGCAATGCCCGTGGGTCTTTGAACAGTTGTTCTGTCATCTGATTGCCGATGTCCTGGGATGTTGAGACCCGAGTCACAATGATCGCCGTCGCCACGGACAACACCAACGCCGGTATTTGCGCCACCAGTCCATCACCAATCGTCAGCAGGGCGTAGGTTTGCATGGCGGCTGAAAAATCCATCCCATGCTGGCCAACACCTACCGCAATACCACCGAGGATATTGATAAACAAAATCAATATTCCGGCAATGGCATCGCCACGAACAAACTTGCTGGCACCATCCATGGAGCCATAAAAATCAGCCTCGCTGGTGACCTCATCCCGGCGTTTACGGGCTTCGTCCTGATCCAGCATACCGGCGTTCAAATCTGCATCAATCGCCATCTGCTTACCCGGCATGGAATCCAATGTGAAACGGGCGCTCACCTCTGATACGCGACCGGCACCTTTGGTCACCACGACAAAATTTATCACCACCAGAATCGCAAAGACGACCAATCCAACGGCATAGTTTCCACCGACCACAAATTGTCCAAAGGCCTCGATCACCTGACCGGCGGCGGCAGTGCCCTCGTGACCTCTAGCCAGCATAATCCGGGTCGATGCCACGTTCAGAGACAGTCGCAACATAGTGGCGATCAACAACACCGTCGGGAAAACTGAAAAATCCAGCGGTCGCAATGTATAAACAACCACCAGCATGACAACGAGGGAAAGGCTGATGTTGAAGGTAAACAAAATATCCAGCGCCAAGGTAGGGATAGGCAGGAACAACATGCCCAGAACCATTAATAATAAAAGCGGCGCGCCAAGATCATTGCGTAATGCGGTGCTTGCCAGAGAACTTAATGAGGGTTGGTTCATTGTCGATCCCGGCGTAGATATTCATCGGGTACCGGCAGATCCGTAGGCACTGCCGGTACATTGAAAGTTGTGCCGTTACTGGCACGCAACTGGTAGATATAGGCGAGGACACGCGCCACTGCCACATACAGCCCTGCAGGGATGTTCTGATCAATTTTGGTTGAATAATAAATGGCCCGGGCCAGTGGCGGTGCGGCAAATAACGGCACGTTATGCGCACAGGCAACTTCACGAATTCTTGCCGCAATAGCATCTACACCCAACGCCACCACCCGCGGCGCACCTGAGCCATCTGGATCATACTTCAGGGCTACGGCGTAGTGAGTCGGGTTGGTAATGATGACATCCGCGCCGGGGACCTGTTCCATCATGCGCCGGTTAGCCATCTCACGCTGTAATTGCCGGACCCGACTCTTGACCTCGGGCTTTCCCTCCAGGTCTTTGTGTTCGTCACGTAATTCCTGACGCGTCATGCGTAACTTTTTCAAGTACTGCCAAATTTGATGTGGCAGATCAATGGCCGCAATGGGCAACAGGGCGGCTGTCAACACAAATAGACTGAGTGCGATCAACGACAAGGATTGTTGTACCGCCGCGACGACAGGCATCGCACTTAGGTGCATGATGCTCTCAGACAGGTTCATCCCCAACCAAACGATAACAAGGCCCAGCCAAAAGACCTTCAACAGCGTCTTTGCCAATTCCAGCAAGGCGTTCATGGAGAACATCTTGCCCACCCCTTTGACTGGGTTGAGTTGCTGCCACTTGATATTCAGGGATTCCGAACCTATACGAAGACCTCCCAACATTGCCGGGCCAGCAACTGCCGTGATGACCGTCGCCGCAAACAAGGGTAATTGCCACTTGACAAATTCACGTCCCGCCTCAAGGGTGTGTGTCACCAGGCGCTGGCTATCAAATATAAGTCCGCGATCAATCATCATCAACTTACGGATAAATTGAACAAACTGATCTCCCATAGAGTTTCCAACAAAGGCCAATACGATACTGACACCCAACATCATCATGAAGATATTGAATTCTTTTGAGCGTAATGAATCACCCTTGTCACGGGTATCCTGCAGCCGCTTTTGTGTCGGCTGTTCAGTACGTTCCTGGCCTGTTTCGTTCTCTGCCATCAGCGTAAAAATAAACCATTAAGAAACGTGAATATATTGTCCGTGTAGTCACGAACCACTGGTGTGAGTTCCGGCAATACCAGCAATAACATACTCAGACCAATGATCATGGTGAGAGGTAAACCAAATGCAAAAATGTTCAGTTGTGGTGCGGCGCGGGTAATGATTCCCAGGGCCAGGTTAGTCACCAGCAATGCGGTCACTGCAGGTAGCGCTACCTGCAGGCCAATGATAAAAATGTGCCGACCCCACACGACAATCTGCCAGTAGTTACCCACGGCAAAAACATCTGTATCGATGGGCAATGTTTGAAAACTGTCCAGCAACAAACGCATCAGTGCCAGATGTCCATCCATACTCAAAAACAACAACATGCCCAACATGAAGACCAGTTGCCCAAGTACCGGAATTTGCACACCGTTCACCGGATCGGTAACCTGCGCCATGCTCAACCCCATGGGGGTGGCAATTATTTCTCCAGACATATACAGGCCGGTAAACAATAGTTGCAGCGCAAAACCCATACTTAAACCAATAAGCAACTGTGCCGCGATTGCTAAAATACCATGGGCAGAAAACGGGTCAGGGTACGCAGCCACTGACAGTCCAGGTGCAATCAACAGACTGATCGCCAGAGCGGCACTGATACGAACCCTTGCGGGTAGTGTCAGTGAACCGAAGATGGGGGCAATTGAAAACATTCCGGCAATTCGAACGAATGGCCACAACACACTTTGCATCCAGTTCATGACATCACCCATGCTCAGGATAAGCGTATTCATCTCAAGGTCCGCAATGCCTTCATCGTACTAACCTATAAGATAGGGTATGTCATGAAACAATCGCTCGGTGTATGTCGTCAGGGTACTTAGAATCCAAGGGCCTGCTGCAATCAACACCAGCATCAGTACAACTATTTTCGGGATGAAACTCAACGTTTGTTCGTTAATCTGGGTGGCGGCCTGAAACACACCGATGATCAAACCGACGCTCAAAGCTGCCAGTAGTGGCGGAGCAGCGATCATCAGCATGGTAATCAAAGCATATTGACCAAGCGTAATTACGGTGTCCGCAGTCATGTAAATATCCCGATTCGCTTATGAATAAAACATTCTTCAGATATTGAAACTTGACGCTAACGTTCCGAGTGTTAACGCCCACCCATCCACCAATACAAACAACATTAGTTTGAACGGTAATGAAATCATCATGGGCGAAAGCATCAACATGCCCATTGACATCAATACGCTGGCTACAACCAAATCAATGATCAAAAATGGAATGAACAGCAAAAAACCAATCTGAAATGCTGTTTTCAACTCACTGGTGATAAATGATGGCATCAACACTGTGAACGGCACATCATCAAGCGAGGCAGGAGGGGCAGTACCGGATATATCCAGATACAATTGTAAATCTGAGTCACGTATTTGTCCGAGCATAAATTTTCGGAATGGCTTTTTTGCCAGTTCAATCGCAGCGCCAGCATCTATTTTTTCTTCCAGATATGGCTGCACAGATGTACTGTATGTCTGCTGGAATACAGGGGCCATGATGAAGAAAGTGAGAAACAAAGCCAGACCAATCACGATTTGATTTGAAGGTGTTTGCGCGGTGCCGAGAGCCTGACGCAAAATGGCCAGGACAATGACGATACGGGTAAATGAGGTCATCATGAGTAAAAATGCCGGCAACAATGTCAGTACCGTCATCAACACCAGCACTTGCAGCGTCAAACTATAGCTCTGTCCCCCCGCTGCGTTCGTGGCAATCGTTACGGCTGGCATACTGGGTGTCGCTTGCGTGAGCGCCGGAAAAACCAACAAAACAAAAAGAAATATTCGACGAGATTTCATGAATCGACCGCTGATTTTAGCGTCTGCTGCAGCCAATTCCCGGCACGGCCGTTTGTTGTAGTGTTATCCGCCAGTAACGCGCTTTTCCCGTCCTGTTCACTCCCATCAAGAACTTGCAGGAGATTAATGCCAGCTGCACTTACGCCGATTAACAAACGTTGCTGCTGTACTTCGATGACCATGATCCGTTCCTTGCCCCCCAGGGGCAAACACGAACAAATACGGACTGGACCACGACCACGACCGGTTCGATAGCGGCGCAGATACCAACTGCTAAAGGCCAATATGGAGAAAACAATCACGATACCAAGAAAATAGTTGCCCAGATGCAACGATGCCAATGGACTCGGAGCTAACCCTTGTAGTGCGTTATTGACCTGTCTACTTTGTGCCTGAACCACAGTCGGGCCCATGGACAATAGCCATAAAACGTTCAGAACACTCGTGTGCCGCAATGATTTTGGATCAAGACACAACATCACAGTGTCCTCAGGCAGCCTTGTCCGCGGCCCCAGCAACAACGTCCGTCAGGCGCACACCAAAGGTATCATCAATCACGACCACTTCACCGTGTGCTACTAATGTCCCATTGACCAATACATCCATTGGTTCATCTACCATGCGTTCCAGTTCAATGACTGATCCCTGCTCAAGTGCAAGTAAATCCTTGAGACTCATACGGGTACGCCCCAACTCAATGGTCAACGTCACCAAAATATTTTTCACAATGTCCAAACCAGAATTACCAGTCAATACAACATTGCCTGCGGGTGCAGGAGAGACAGTATTGGCAGTAGATTCCGCGGTGTTGTTGTTTTCTTGATCCATTTCTTGACTCCGATGTACTGACAGTGCGTTAACAAGTCACTCAATGCATTTCCGTGGCAATACGAGATAATATTTTTGCGGCGGCCTGGCCATTGGAATTTCCTGGTTCAGCTGCATAAAGCGGTAGTTCGTCCACCAACACCGTGACCTTGTTTTGCTCTGGTATAGGAATAAAATCTCCCGCTTGCAATGCCATTAATTCTCCAACTGAAATACTGACATTTTCAAATAGACTATATGTTACAACAGTTAATTGTTGCGCTCTGCGCTGCAACTTTCGCCTCCATTCCAAACTCGATTCATTTGCCCTGGGACCTGCATTAAGCAACGGCCGCAACTGATCCAACAATGCATAAGGCAAGGCGATATGCAACTCACCTTCACCCGGATTAAGTTCAACCTTGAATTTTGATACAACCAGAATCTGACCATCATGACTGTGCCCGGCAGTACTCAGATTCGCCACCTGCGGTTCGGCGAAATCCAGATTGCACATCGCTGCCCACGACTGTTTCAATTCATCCAGTACATGTTGCGTTAAAACATTACTTATCCTGCACTCACTGGCAGAAAATTCGCGCTCAGAATCCTGCGGCATCTCGCATCCCCGGCCACCGAAGTAGGCATCTACACAGGCATAGATCAGAGCACCCTCAAGAACGACAAATATGGTGGAATTCTGGTTTGAAAGACGTGCGCTTTGAATACTGGCGGGTAGGGGTAAAGTGTTGAGGTAGTCGATCTGACGACTGAGAATTGTCTCACCGGATTGCACAGCGACATCCCGGTGAGCCAGGTGCCTCAGGTTTTCTTCCATAGCGACAGTGAAAGACTCATTAACCGCATCCATGCCCGGTAAACGGCCATTGAGCACCCTTGCCGGATTACGAAAGTCATAGGCAAGGCAGGTTCCGGGAGTTCTCTCATCTTCAAGCTGATTTTCTTGCAGTGCAGCCAGTTCTTCCTCACTGAGAACACTATCAGCCGAATCATCACCGGATTCAGTTGAACCTTGCTGAAGTTTATTGTTGTCAGGTGCCTCACTCATCGGATTTACTGCATTACGAACCGGGTAAAGTAAACATCTTCCACGGCTTCTTTGCCGTAGCGTTCCAACATAACCTTGCGGATGGTTGCCAGGGCTTTTTTACGCATATCCGCCTTACCTTCACGGCTCATCAACGCATCACTTTCAAGGCCGCTAAACAGCATCAACAAATCATTGCGAATCACCGGCAAATGCGTTTCCAATGCTGCCACGGCTGCTTCATCGAATGTCACCAGGGTCAATGCCATCTGCATGTAACGCGGCCTGCTTTGCCCCGGAAAATTCACTGTAATCTCAGGTTTAATATCGAAATAAAATGATTGTTTAGGCTTTTCCGGCACTTTTTCCAGCTCTTTTTCCGCCGCTGTTTGCTCTACCGGTGCAGACGGCAACAAATTGCCGGTCAACGCCAGGCCTAGAATTGCACCCGTCAAAATCAGATTGATCACCAACAAGCCCGGTGTTAAGAATTTCATCATTGCACTTGAACTCCCTTGGACATGCAGTGCGAACGCTGACAGTCAGGTTCACTCTCTACACACCACCAAGCAAGCAACGTGCCAGGCTCTCACATGGGTGAATTACCCATGAATTCAAAGACTTAAAATTTTGATTTTCAAACTGACAGAAAACTGGCGCTTTCATGCCGCACAATGACAGGTATTTGTGAGTGGCTTGGCAGCCACCCGCTACCGCTAACCAACTTCAGACAACTTCAGACAAACGTGTCGATTAAACCCTGCGTTGATCGCTGCACTGCGGCAACTGAAGAAACATCACTTTCGTCGCCACTACCAGGAGAATATTGCGAGGAGAATTCATGACGTTGTTGTTGCGCCCCACCCTGTCCGGATTGCGTTTGAGCATCCCCTGACACATCAGCCTGTGCCACCACGATACCGCTGCTTTGCAACATGTCACGCAAGCGGGGCAATGCGCCTGCGATCGCTTCACGCGCCTGACCGTGCAGGGCGTTGAATTGCAGTATAGCTTCGTCATCGTGTATCGATATTTGCACCGTCACGGGGCCAAGTTCGGACGGATTTAACGCTAAAGTAGCTGCCTGTATTCCTTGGCCCAGAGCCCAGACGATACGCTGGCTGAAAGCCTGATTCCATTGTGGGTCGCCGAGGGGGTGAGCCAGATCCGGTAACATTTGGGGCAAAGCCGCACCTTGTCCAGCGGATTGTAATACAGTTCCAAATCCTGATTGCGACGAAGTTGAACCACCCAAAAAAGGACCAGCATTCGCTGCACTGGCATTGACTTCGCCAGGACTTAAATGCCGTCCTGACGGTCCCACATTAAGAGGCGGGTTTTCAACTATAGACCGAAGTTTGTGCACCTGATCGTTTATTTCCTGTGCCACGACAGGCGATGCTGCCTGGGCGATGTGGTCTGTTGTAGCCACCTGCGATTTCGCCTGAGTCTGCGCCCTGGTATCTAAATTCGTTTGCACGTGCGGCGCAGAATTGACCGCAGCCTGTTCCAACTTTGCCTCACCGCGATCAGTCACAGTTGTCGCCAACTTGTCCCCATTCACTTGCACTGACAACGGCACGTTGGCAATGACTTGTGAACTCGTGCCTCGCTGCGGGTTTGCTTGCCCCACAATTGCCATCTTGGGTAACGACTGCACTTGATTTGTACTAGTGGCAAGCGCGGGTGTATTTTCAAGGGCAGACAGTTCAGTCTCACCGGTCGACGCTGTCTGCGCTAAGGGTCCAGGGATCGGGTTTTTGACATCCAGATTCATGGCCTCTATTTGCACCGCGCCAACCTCAGCGACAGCCTCTGTGTCCAATGTCGATTCAACGTCTGGATCTTTGACGCCCAGTTTACTGTCTAATGATAATTCGCCGGCTTGTGTGGGAGCGGTAACCGCTTGTGACTGGGCGACTACCTGGTTCTGAGTTGGTTGATCGTTGTTTGCGGGAACCTCCTGTGTGTGTAACTGATCATCCAGGACATCACCAAATTTTCCCTGTTGTCGATCATCAGCGGCCTCGTTATCACCGGAATGCAGACCCTGAAGATTAACTGCAGCAGCATCCATGACAAGAATTGAAGACTCCATAATTCTACTCCGGGGCAAATCTGTTAGCGACTCATGCGTCTGGTAATGAGTTCATAATCGTTTTTGCTGCGGTATTTTCAGCGCCATCAAGCGTCCTGAGATTGCATCGTCCTGGGACTGTTCACGTCGAGCATGAATCTGTCTTGCTGCTTTACGCCGCTTCTCAACGACCTTATCCAGTGCTTCAAGCTGCATGCGCTCCTGATTCCATGCCGCAACTTTTGCCCGGGTCTTTTCTTCAAACATTTGCACGTGCAAGCGTTGCTGCTCAACAGCCTGTTGCAGACGATTTACAAAGCGCCTTTCATTTTCCATCTGGGTAATTTTGCGCCCAAAACCCGTAAAATCATTTGTTCCAGAGACGGTATAATCAGACAGGTAACCATGCAAACGATTCAATGCTGACTGGGCATCAAGTTGCAAGCGCCGCATCTCTCCAACCTCGGCGGCCAACTCCTGTTCGCGCGATTGCGCCAGATTTCGAATCAGTTCCAGTTGTGTCTGATTTGTCATCGTTCACCTCATTTAGTGGATGATGCCGTTTACTTTCTCTGGCTGCCTGAACAGTGCGTTCAGTTGCGCCGTGCTATCGCTGAGTGATACACCCTCACGAATTCCCTGATTCAAAAATGCATTCAGATGCGGTTGAAACTCTACCGCGGCGTCTATTTTTGGATCGCTGCCGTGTTGATAAACACCAAGACTTACTAAATCATGATTTTGGCGGTAGATTGCATTCAGTTCCCGAAACTGCGCGATACACCGTATCTCCTCGGCACTCACCAAATCAGGCATTAACCGACTCACGGAGGCATCCAAATCGATCGCTGGATAGCGCCCCATTTCAGCCAGTTCTCTGGATAACACAATATGTCCATCAAGAATTGCCCGGGCGGCATCGGCAATCGGATCCTGCTGATCATCACCTTCGGTTAATACCGTATAGAACCCGGTAATAGACCCCCCGCCATGATTCGCCGTACCAGCGCGTTCAACAAGCGCCGGCAATTTTGCAAACACTGAAGGTGGATAACCCTTGGTGGCCGGTGGCTCACCGACGGCGAGGGCAATTTCCCGTTGTGCCTGGGCAAAACGAGTCAGGGAATCCATCAGCAATAAAACGTCTTTGCCCTGATCACGAAAATCTTCCGCTATCGCAGTGGCCAACATGGCACCTTGCAGGCGGGCAACGGGCGACGTATCAGAAGGCGCAGCAACAACCACAGCTTTTTCCAGGCCCATCGGTCCCAATGTTCTGTGCACAAAGTCATTCACCTCACGACCCCGCTCACCGATCAACGCAACGACGGCTACATCGGCCCGGGTATGGCGCGTCATCATCCCCAGCAATGTACTTTTACCCACACCACTACCGGCAAACAAACCAAGACGTTGCCCCCGGCCAACGCGTAACAAACCGTTGATTGCCCGGATCCCGACATCCAGGGAGTGCGCAATGGGTGCCCGGGAAAGAGGATTAATTGGCGAACCGGCCAGCGTTCGACTGCGCTGTACCCGCAACGGGCCAAGGTCGTCCAGGGGTTTCCCGGTACCATCAATAACACGACCCAAAAGTGCTTCACCCACCATGGCCTGGTGCTGTCCCAGCGTCGGAGTGACAAGCGAATGCGGGACAAAGCCACGCATTTCAGCAACCGGCATCAGGTAAGTTCGGTCATCAGCAAACCCTACCACTTCCGCTTCCACCTGTTCTCCACCCGGCGCACTGACCAGACAGCGAGAACCTATCGCCGCCTGGCAACCGATGGCCTCCAGGGTCAGTCCAACCATGCGCGTCAATTTCCCGTCGACTGACAGTTCCGGCCTGCGCAGCAGGCTTTGACGCTGTTGCAGCTTCGCTGTCAACCAATCATTCCGGGCCTGGATACGGTGCGCCTTCATTGCACAGATCCGGTCATCTGGTCAGCCTGTTCATGATGCGGATTGTTACGGTCATCGCCAAACAATTGCGCGGCCAGTTTACCGATCCTGGTTTCCAGACGAGCATCAATAAAGGACGTTTGAGTTGACAAGGTACAGCCGCCTGGCGTCAGAGAAATATCTTCCTCAATCACGATCCCTTCGAGCTCGTTATTTTGCCCGAACATTTTTCTGACCAGGGTTGCATCATCTGGGTGCAAACCAATTTTAAGCTGTCCCGTGACTTCCGCGAGAGCCCGCCGCGCCTCTTTAATTACCGCAGCAATTTGGTCCGGATCAGTGCGTAATTCACGACGAATGACCTGAGCGGCAATACTTACGGTTAATCGTACCAGTTCCACCTCAACTTGTTCATCTATCTGGGCAAGAGGCGTCTGTACGGTTTCCAGCAATTGCTGCAAATGATCGACACTGGTCTGCATTTGTTGTTGGGCCCGCTCCTGACCGGCCTGATAACCTTGTTCGAAACCCTCCTCATAGCCGGGCAATGTTCTCGGATCGATATCGGCGGCAATTGCCTCCGCGGATGACAAGCAGGGAGACTGCCAGGGCTGGAGATCAATGATATTTGCGCTACGGATAATTTTAGACAAAGTCCTCTCCCTGACCTTGCATGACAATCTGGCCTTCTTCGACCATTCGGTTAACAATTCCTAGAATTTCTTTTTGCGCGGTCTCCACCTCGCTCAGGCGTACCGGACCTTTGGCCTCCAAATCTTCACGCAGCATCTCTGCTGCTCGCGACGACATACTTTTGAAAATCAGTTCGCGCATCTCACTGCTGGCGCCTTTTAGCGCCAACACCAGAAGGTCCGAAGAAACTTCGCGCAAAATCGATTGCATGGATCGTTCATCCAAATCAAGAAGTGATTCAAAATTGAACAACTCATCTTGTATTTGCTCTTTCAGTTCTTGGTTTTCTGCGCTAAGTTTTTCAATCAATGCGGCTTCCATATCTTTCGGCATGGCGCCGAGGATCCCAGCTGCAGCCTTAACACCACCCATTCCAGGCACCATCAACTCAAGATTCCCACCCAGTTGCGAGTCGAGGATTTCATCCAGTTCTTTGAGTGCGGCCGGGTGTACGTTGTCAAGCGTTGCAATGCGCAACATGACATCACCACGCAACTCTTCTGGTAACAGTTCCAGAACATCCGCGGCCGCATCCGCGTCAAGATTCAATAAGGCCAGAGCGATGATTTGCGGGTGTTCGTGCCCCAAAATTCCAGCAATATCACGAGGCGCCATCCATCGCAAAGAATCAAGCCCTTTGGATTGTGGCCCGGTGAGAATTCGCGGCAAGACACTGTCGGCCCTATCCTTACCCAAAGCCTGATGCAGGACTCCGCGCAAATAATCCTCTGAGTTGCTGCCCAATGAGGACACATCCCGCACGGAGTTTATAAACGTATCGAGAACGCCACCTAATTTGCTCTGGGTTACATCACCAAGGTCTGTCATTGCGCTACCGACCCGCTGCACATGCTGTGGATCCATATGCTTAATCACCTCAGCGGCGGGTTCCGTACCAATGGCCATCAACAGCAAGGCCGCGCTTTGTGCACCCGTCATTGTCGCATGTGCCTCAGTCATCGTTATCCACCCATTGGCGCAACAACGTAGCCACTCGGCGTGGGTCTTCTGCAGCCATTTCCCGGGCTAGATTTAAAATATCACCATAGACCCTGGGGGGTGCTGCAAGTGGATCACCGCTTTGAGCCCCGGCATTTTCTGTTACTGATTCCAGGCGAGCCAGTTCACCTACAGGTACCGCTTTCGCTGCGTTACTATCGGCATTTTTTGCATTTTTTGCATTTTTTTCACTCTTGTTCGTTAGAGAACGCAAGGCCGGCCGAATGACCAACAGCAATACCAGTGCAATCAGAATCGCTGCAAACACATTTTTAATCAGTACACTGAACCAGGACTGCTCCCAGAATCCCGGTGCTGGCAAAGCCTCAAGACTCGCGGTTTTCTCAAAGCGCCGATTGATAACCTGCACGGTATCTCCCCGCTTGGCATCAAAGCCCACAGCTTCTTTCACTAACGCAGCGATGTTATCCAGCTCTTTTTCATCACGGCTGACCTGAGTAACTTCGCCTTTATCTGAAACTTGTGTTCGATCATCGACGATAACGGCAATAGACAGGCGGCGTAGTCGTCCTGGAGCATCCTCGGTACTGCTAATGGTTTTATTCAGCTCATAATTTCGGGTTGTGGATTTATTATAATTGCCGTTGCTGGCTGTTTCGGTTTCCGCTGCCGGGGCTGCATTTTGTTGAGCTGCACTTTGCCCCGTTGTGACCTTCCCGCCGGCCGGTGGTTGATTGGTCAAGGCTCCCGGGATCCCACCGCCAAGACCGGCACCGCTGGTGCTTTGATCCTGAATCTGCTCACTGCGCAATTTTTGCGGATTACCGGTATAAATTTCATCACGACGCTGCTTGTGGGTGAAATCCAAAACGGCATTGACCTTGGCCTGTACTTTGCCCTGGCCCACGATCGGCGCTAACAGGCTCTCGATTCGGGCACTGTATGCTTGCTCCATAGTTCGGGTGAACTCAAACTGGCGGGTTGAAACGCCCAGCGCCGAGTTGTCGTTATCTTTACTCAACAGGCGTCCCCATTGATCTACCACCGAAACTCTGGACAGCTCCAGGTATGGGACACTGGAGGCTACCAGGTGCACAATTCCCTGGATTTGACCTTCATCCAGCACCCGCCCTGGTGTCATTTTCAACATGACAGATGCTGAAGGCTTGGCACGATCACGGATAAAGGAAGTACGTTTGGGGACCGCCAGATGCACCCTTGCACTGGCAACTCCACGTAACTTGGCTACCGTGCGACTCAATTCAGTTTCCAGTGCATGCTGGTAACGCGCCTGCTCCATGAACTGACTGGTGCCGATGCTCTGATCTTTTTGCAGCACTTCAAGGCCCGCATCCGCGCCATTGCCCAGACCATCACTGGCCAACTGCAAGCGCAATTCCTGTAACTTATTGTCAGGCACCAAAATCATGCCTGAGTTTTCGTCCACTTCAAAAGGCAGGTTGCGACCGCGCAGATAACTGACAATGTCACTTGAGCTGCCCGCACTGAGTCGATCACCGAGTGGCACGTAGCTTGGCCGCAGCGCCCAGAATAAAACTCCGGCAGCCAGTGTGACGGCACTCGCCAGTGTCAACAGCACACCGACCTGCGCGCTGCTGGGGCCCAGCTTGATCGCCTGGGCGAAGCGTGTCGGTTGCGCGATTGTGCTGATATCCGTTGCCATGTTATTCCCTCATGCAGGTTCACACCTGCATGTTCATGATTTCCCTGTAGGCCTCGACAAATTTATTTCTGATCTGTGAAGTGGCTTCAAACGAAACTCGCGCCTTTTGCATTTCCACCATGACCCGGACCAGATCAACGTTCGGATCCCCCAGCTCGAATTTCTGTGCCAGGGCACTGGCCTGTTGTTGCTGCTGATTGACACTGTCGATGGACTTTTTGATGAGTTGCTGAAAATCTACCTTGGCGGTTTCCAGATCCAGGTTCAAATCATTGCCTTGAACCCGATCTGCCACCGCACCTGGGGCATTCAGTGTTTGCGCAATGTTGGCAGGATTAATACTGATTTGACTCATACTGATTTGAATCCATTGTTGTCAGCCGGTGATTATTGCAGCTACGGTTGTTACCCGCGTTACTCCCTGCAATCACCGTGCCTACTATAATTATGGCAATCAATTCAATGGGTTATTTCTGGAACACGCCTGAGCAGACAAACTATTGACGATCTACAGAAGGTTCTTGTGCGCAGATTGACGGTCGTGTTTTTAGCGCCAGAATAATGTGGCAACGTATCAACCGCGAAGCTGCCGACAAACGCACGACTGCACATTATTCGCCTGTTACAAGGATACCGGGCTCAACACGAAATTTTCAGGTCTGAAGTTTATTCCTACTGCAGTAGCCGTTATCGGGGGAGCTAAATAGCGGTGCGAAAATCCAGATCACACTAAGATAGCTGCGCATAAATCTACTTCAGAAAATCGTAGTGGGGTGCTGCCCGCCAGTAAGAGGGGAGAAGTCCCTCACAAGACACGCCGTAAACCCCTCCCTGGGGGCTCGGTCGCAGCCTCCGTGCTGCTCACGGTCTTGTCAGTGACTTCTCCCCTCTTACTGGCTACAGTGATCTGGATTTATGCGCACCTATTTAGTCCTTTTGCCAGGAACACAGCCAACTTTACCGAACTGGATTATCATCATCACAGTTGATCTGAGGGATATTTTATCATCATGGACGAACAAACTCCTTTCGGTGCCCTGGCCGGATTAAAAGTGATCGATCTCACCCGGGTTCTGGGCGGGCCTTTCTGTACCCAGATGCTCGGCGATCACGGCGCCGACATCACCAAACTTGAACCGCCCCAGGGCGACGAAACCCGGGACTGGGGACCACCGTCCCATGAGGACATTGCTTCGTATTTCGTTGGCGTCAATCGTAACAAACGCACCATGGGCCTGGATCTCGCAAAAGCCGAAGGCCGCGATGTACTGCTGCGGTTGCTGGAAGGGGCCGACGTGCTGATTGAAAACTTCAAACCCGGCACCATGGAAAAATGGGGGCTCGGCTACACCCAGGTTCTCAGCAAACGCTTCCCCAGACTCATCCACGCACGCATCAGCGGCTTCGGCGACGATGGTCCCTATGGCGGTTATCCCGGTTACGATGCGATCATTCAGGCCATGACCGGTTGGTTCAGTGTCAACGGCACATCACAATCGGGCCCGACCCGCTGCGGCATCCCCATGGTGGACATGGGAACCGGTTTGTACACGGCCGTAGCTATCCTTATGGCCATCATTGAACGCGGCCGTTCCAATCAAGGCCAGTACATTGACATGACCCTGTATGACTGTGCCGTATCACTGATGCACCCTCATGGCGCAAACTACTTTCTCAGTGGCGGCAAGATCCCGGTCCTGACCGGCAACCAGCACCCCAACATCAGCCCCTACGATAAGTTCACGACCCGTACGACAGAAATTTTTCTGGGCGCAGGCAACAACCGCGCCTTCAAACGACTGTGCCATGAACTCGGGGCACCGGAGTTGGCCGATGATCCCCGCTTTGCCAAAAATCAGGACCGGGTCATCAACCGTGAGGCTCTGACTGAAGCCCTGCAACCGCTGCTGGCCAAAGCCGATGGGTTTGAATTGTGCGACACACTGCTCAAAGCCGGCTTGCCGGCTGGCCCGGTCCGCAATACCCGGGAAGTCATGGAGCACGAACATACCCGGCAACGACAGATGGTCTGGTCAAAGGACTGGTACCAAAGCCCTGGAACGCCGATAAAATTCTCCCGCACCCCTGGACAGATGCGCCGCAAACCCGCCGCTTATGCCCAGGACACCCATGAACTCCTCAAGGAACACGGCTTCGGCGATGAAGAGATACAAAAACTGATTGAGCTTGGAATATTGCCCATGACCCAACAAAACCAGAGTTAACCCGCAATCACATGACACACTCAACACTAAAAGCAGCCCGCCTGATCGCAGATCATTGGCTGGCCGGAAACAAACTTACGCAATTACCCGAAGATTGCAGGCCTCGGGACGAAGCCAGTGGAGCAAAGATTCAGGCGGCCCTCCAGGATTGCCTGGGAGATGTCACGGTGGGCTGGAAAATTGCGGCCACCAGTAGCGCCGGGCAACAACATATCCACGTCGATGGCCCCCTCACGGGACGGTTGTTCGCTTCGCGAATCAAACACGACAACGCCCAGATCCCCCTCGATGGGAACCGCATGCGGGTCGCCGAATGTGAATTTGTCTTTGTTCTGGGTGAGGACTTACCCCCCAGAGATGAACCGTATGAGCGCGAGCAGGTGCTGGCGGCCGTGGCCAACCTGCATCCGGGCCTGGAACTTCCAGATTCACGTTTTGAAGATTTCACTGCCGCGGGCGCTGCGCAATTGATTGCCGACAATGCCTGTGCGCATTATTTCGTCCTTGGCCAGGCCAGCGGGGCTGACTGGCGTGATCTGGATTTGGCACGCCATTCCACCTGCCTGTATTTGAACGGCAAAACCGCCAGTGAAGGACGAGGCGCCGACGTTCTTGGCGATCCGCGCACCGCCCTGGCCTGGATTGCCAACCAGCATGCCCTGCGCGGTGAAGGACTCAGGGCGGGACAAATGATCACCACTGGCGTCGCCGGTAAGCCTGTGCCCATCAAACCCGGCGATCAGATGTGCGCCGACCTCGGGATCCTGGGTAAAGTCAGTGCAACTCTGGTAGATTAGTCTGGATTTGTACCCCGTAATTATGCCGCGAAAATTATATTCTTCGCTCTTGATAAAACTCTTAAAGTCTATGCTTGCGACTGCCGTTAAACTAATATCAGCCAAACGAACCGTGGCCGGGAAATGCGTATTTACCGGTCTCTGCCGGAGCGAGTAACAACATGCACATTGAACAACCCCCGAACCATCGAGAACGCCGTGCCAATCCCCGCGTAACACCCGATGAGGACGTCGTTGTCAGATTTGATTGGAGTCAGGGAGGTTCAACAAAATTGGGGACCCCCATCAGAGCCTCTGGAATTGATCTGTCCCTGGGCGGATTACAGCTGAGTCTGGAATTTTCATTGCCGGTAGGTTATGCATTGAAATTGCAAATCGAACTACCCGAGCGTCGTAATATTTTCAAGGCCAGTGGAGTTGTTGCCTGGACAGGGATGGTTGAAGGTAATTCAGAATACCGAGTCGGGGTCAATCTTGACGATAGCTCAGTAGATAATATTTCACAGTGGAGTTCGCTATTTTTACCTGGCGAAAATGCCATCACCAGCAATCTGTAGCGACAGTACCTGCCGCAGCGGCGGTAATGCTTTTAGCTCCCGTGTTCGTTAAGGTCAACGTACCACACTTATCCCCAACCTGATTTCCTGCCGGCACAGCGTAAAGTGTAAACGAATTTGCGGTCACCGAATTGATGGTCAGATTATAGTACACAGTGCCGCCATTTACTGGGCTTTGCGCAGGATGAATGGTCGGACTGCCCGTGTCATTTGTCGCCGTTCCGCAACTACTCACACCCCCGAGTCCGCCAGCATCGCAGTAACTTTCGGTATCGGCAAAATGCGTCTCCATGGCATTCGCAAAACTTAACAACGCGCCTTGGGCATCCGTCCGCCTGGAACGCTGCGCATAGGATAGATAACTCGGGTATGCAATAGCTGCAAGTATTCCGATAATGGCCATGGCGATGACCACTTCAATCAATGTAAAACCGCTTTGCTTAATCATGTGTTATTTATCGACCTGTGAGTAGCTGAGTTTCATAGGTTAGTAAAACACGCGTTCGTCTTGCGTGTTCAACCTTCATTGTCTCATGTGACTGTAGTTTCGCTGGGGTCGGCCCAATCCGGTACAGTTTACTGGCAATTTGTCGCCCCCGGTCCCAGAGCGTGAGCC
>CAZAWX010000032.1:0-22430 GCA_964488985.1 uncultured Ectothiorhodospiraceae bacterium | reverse complement strand
CGCTAATCTCGGTCTGGCCAGTTTTACTTCCACTTTTGCTGCGAGTGGGGCTGACGTTTTATTAGGTGCGAACACATCCAACTGTATTGTCGGCCCAGGTCAAGGGGTGGTGGTTTCCGATCAAGGGTCAAACAACTCAAATTTAAGTAGCGCGGACGCGACCTTAACATCCATTCGAGCACCAGTAACTCAAGCTGCAAAATCCGGTTTTAATGAGCAGAGAATCGGGGCGCACATCTTGCGGCATCTTAGAACGACCAGGGAATTAGTGAATTCACCATAGCGTTTTGTAAGGCAAGCGGGGTGTAAATTCTTGGAAGAAATTTGTCATTGGTCGGTTTACGCAGCGACTGATGTCTCACTGCTGTAGTTCACTCTGTTCCGGCACAATCAATCAACATCGTATTGGGCAATGGCCATCTTGATACCAAGCGTATCCTCCTCGTTCAGTGACACTTCTGCGAGGTTAGATATGCCGAATTGCTTATCCCTTTGAAACTCAAGCTTATCACCCTTGGTGCGAACCCCGTGTTTGGCAGCGTTGGCAACAGACTCATCATAATTCTTTACCTTGTAGACGACAGCATACAGGATCGCTTCTGCATCGGTTGCGTCCAGCCTGCGTTTTAGTTCCAACGGTTCTGGCGGTATGGTTTCCACCTGTGGCGGGGCGACGGGTGATATCAGTTCTAATTTTTTATCAAACGAAATCGCCAATCGACAACCGGCAACCTCGGGAGCCGCACCCTCGACTTCAGTCAGCGAAACACCGAGTACATTCTTGAAAAATCCCAGTGCAATATCCATGTCTTTGACACCGAGGACCAATCGGTCAATTCCGTCAATTGCCATCTTGCATCTCCTTCATAAGCCAGCGGCTATTTTTGCTTGTTCATGTTCTTCTTCGTCCGTACCAATGTTTGGGTAATGACCGTAACATGTGGTAATTTCAGGTGGTGGACACAGTTTTTCCCATTCTCTGACAAATTCTGCATAAGGCTTACCAAACTGCTTGCGTCGTTCTCGCACTGCCTCCCGTGCCGTTTCGGTCGCATCCTTGTCAAGGTGCAAGGTTTCCGCTTCATACACCACGTGATAGATGTTCATCGCGGCCCAATGGGTCATCAGATTATTTTGCAGGTCCTGCATAACTGCTTCCGGGTCCCTTTCCAGCACATCGCCGTAACCACCACCACCACCAACCGGTACATAGAACGTATCTCCTCCACTGAAGGGCTCCACAGCCATGGCGATGTCACGCAACTGTCGGTTACCCTGCTCGTGGTTTTCTGACGAATAGACTTCTGCCAGGTTTCGCGGCAGCTGCTGTTCTCCCGTCGATTTGAGTTCCCTGTAATTACTGTCGTGGACCGACTGCACAAAGGTCGGCGGTACTGCGTAGCCGCCGAAAAGTCCAAGCGTCATCGGAAAGCGCGCGCCGGCACCCATAGCGCCCACACCGAGCATCGGTACGTGATGCACCATCAGTCCCAGGCCGACACCGGCCCCGCCACGATAACGACCATGACCGTAGGAGCCGTTGAAGTAGTTGCGGAAAGTGTAAAGAAATGGGCGGTCGGCTTCCGTCGCCTCGACGTCGGAACAGTCACTCATCGTAGCAAAGAAGGCGCCTGCCGAGTCGACCCCGTCCATATCCGACCGGGCGCCCGTGCCAGTAGCGTTAATCTCCGGCGTGATATCCGAGACCGGATCTCCGGCCTGGTTGATGCCCCCGTATACCGGAATGGCAAATCCACTGAACCAGGGCGCCACGGCGTGGCGCGGCATCTCACTGAAAATCATACGGGCACCGCACTCAAACATCCCCATGGTGAAACATATCTGCACTACCGGAGCCATCGAGGTCGACACGTCACCCTTGGCATTCACCAGTGAATCATCCGGAAAGCGCCAGTCGATGGCTTCAAGCAGACCATTGTTGGCGGGCAAATCGTGGAACAACCAACCGCAGCAATATACCATCATCAGACCGATGATCCCCTGGAAATAGCAATTAATGGGCTTGCCCATGACCATGGGTGAGGATCCCGAAAGATCCAGCGTGATTAGATCGTTTTTTTTAGTTACGGTCAGGTTGATTTTGGTCAGACCAGGCCCGGTGCCCAGGTTGTCCAGGAAACGTGGCTGGCGGTAAACACCATCATTCAGGCCCATGACACGTGCTTTTGCCGCTTCACCGGTTGCAGTCAATATCCTGCGCAGCGCACCGATGAAAAAATCTCTGCCCTGCTTTTTTATCAGATCATGAATGCGCCGCTCTGCGGTGCGAGCAGCCGCAAGACGAGCCTTGATGTCGAGCACCATTGTGCGCGGGTCGCGTGTCATTGCCGCCAACATATTGAGCAAATCTTCCTTCAGCTTGAATTTTTCACCGATTTTTATCGGCGGTATCAGCATGCCTTCGTCGTACTTGGTTTTGGCAAGAGGTGAAGTGCCCCCCGGTTCAGAACCACCACATTCACCCGTGTGTACGGCCGCGCCGACAAAACAGACAAGCTGGCCTGCATAGAAGACCGGTATGGCCAGGCCCATGTCGGCATTGTGGACACCAGCGTAAAAAGGATCGTTATAAAAAAACGCATCGCCCTCTCTCACACCGACTGAAGGTTCCTTCACCCAATGCTTGATCAAATATTTTAGTGGAATCTGTCCCAGCACGGCATGATGGTAAATTCCGGTAGCACAAACAGCAAGATCTCCCTGTCCTGTGAAAATGCCGAAAGCCACGTCACCCCAGCGCATAGCGGTCGATGCCCCTAGCTTCATGGTGGTTTCCTTGCCTTCCAGGGCGATCATCTGCATCTTATGCGAGAAGATGTCGAAATCAAGATCGGCGATGCTTTCCTGGGCTAATTGCTCGGCATCTGTCATCGGCTCCAACCGCATACGCTGGACAACTTCGAAATCAGGTGAGTAGGAGAATCCGCTCATATTATTTAACTCCGTTCAAAGCGTTTCATGCCAGGACCTTGTCAAGGATACCGTTCCGGTGGGCATCCATCCTGTATGTCCAGCCCGGTGCAATTACACAAGTTGTTTCACGCGCTTCAATGATGGCGGGACCACCTATGACATTGCCCGGGTTGAGCAACGCCAGATCGAATACGGGTGTCTCAGTCCTATCATCGTCTACGTTCCAGAAAACTGGTCTGCTGGCACGCCGCGCCGCGATAGGCGGTTCCCGCCCATCGATTTTTGCTGCACACGTTTTAAACGGGTCAGCCTTGACGGTGGCCGTCAGAAAAAAAGTCTCGATGTTGATGCCGCCAGACAGGAAAGTGGCCTCCGGCGAATAAGTTTCCGCGTAGCGCTGCACAAATAATTCACCCAACTTCTGGTAATCTTCTGAGGTACTGATGTGCAGCTGCGGTGCCCGGATCTTGGTCAGGTTGTACTGACTGCCAAAGCGCATTTCCAGGTCAAGTTCGAAACCAATGCGGTCCGCCCCATAGCCTTCCAACTCGAGGTCGCGGACCGCGAGATCACGCAATTGTGTCACCACCCCATTGAACGCCTCCGTATCTTCAGAATAACGCTGTGAACGCCATTCGAAGATCTTGATCGTCCTCGATTTGTCCCAGACTTCGCGGATCTGCATGGTCGATGCACCGAAAGCGCCGGACACCGATGCAATGGCCGGTACAATGATGCGGTTGACACCGATGTATGGTGCTATCCCACAGGCATGGGCAGCACCCGCGCCACCACCGCAGAAGACCGTGAAACGCCGCGGGTCATGACCTTTCAAAGCCACTTCATTAAACACCTCCTGCCCCATCTTCGCATCGACCAGGCTGCGGATCCTGTACGCCGCTTCCAAGGTGTCAATGTGCAGCGACCCGGCGATCCGGTCGTCGATGACGTCCTTCGCTAGTTCCGGATCTAGTTGCAAGTCACCGCCGAGGTAGTTGTCGGGGTTGTAAAAACCTAAAACCAAATCCGCGTCAGTAACCGTGGGCTCCAGACCACCCTGGTCATAACAAGCAGGCCCCGGCATGGAGCCAGCAGACTTTGGGCCCACCTCAAGCTGATTGCCAAAAGCGCGATTGACCCAGGCGATAGAACCCCCACCAGCGCCAATAGATTTGACCTCGATCGCCGGAATATTAGTGCGCCAGCGATCGATGACTGGAATGAAGTCCTGAGTGCGGATGGTACCGTCCGCTATCAGACCGATGTCAAAAGAAGTGCCACCCATGTCGGTGAAAATGATGTTTTCATCCTCTGAGCACTCACCCACGATGGCTGCACCATGCAAGCCAGCAACCGGTCCGGCGTTGTGCGTCAATATGGCACGAGTGCGCGACATTTTCTTAGTACCGCCGGTGTTATGCACTAAAACCAGTGGTTTCAGGTATTTCGTGTTGCGCAGCTGGTTACCCAGTTTACCGAGCTCTTCAGCCATCGTGCCGTGAATATAGGCATTGACAATGGTCGTCATGCTACGGGTATATTCACCGCCTTTTGGAGAAATGTCAGAAGAGAGGAACACCGGCATCGAACCGAGATAATCTTCCGGATATTCCTCCTCGATGACTCTCTTGATGAATCGTTCGTGTTCGGGGTTTACGAAAGACCATAACAAGCACACGACAAAACCCATAGCACCACGATCAACCAGCAGTTGCAGTTTCTCTTGTATGTCCTCCCGGCGCAGAGGTGCCATAATATGACCATAACAGTCCATACGCGCTGATACGCCTACCACCATTTCATGGGGTATCAGCGGGTCCGATTTGCGAATGCGGGCAAGATCTCGATTGTCTTCCATAGAACTGCCATCGGCCCAGCTACGAGAGCGGCCGATGAATATGGTGTCCTCAAAACCAGCGGTGGTGATAAGACCGAGTTTCGGGCCTGTACGTTCTATCAGCGCGTTGGTCCCCACCGTCGTCGAATAACGAATTGATTCCACATTGGGTAGCATCTGTTCGAGTCCCACACCAGCGCCCTGGGCAAGCTGCTGCATACCCTTCATAAAACAAACCGATAGGTCATAATGAGTTGTTGGCGTTTTCGCTATGCGGATTTCACCGTCTTCCGACAGAGCAGCGAAATCGGTGAAAGTTCCTCCTACGTCAATTCCAACTCGTAACATTGTTCCTGGCTCCCGTTTGCAACATTTTCAATTTAGTACATTGGTCAGCATGGACCTGGCAGATTGCAAATCGATGTCATCATCCACTGAACCCAGACTGGTAATCAGCACATTGTGCCCGCTGCGGCAGGCCGCTTTGGCCGCCGCGATGATTTCCCTTGCCATCTCTGTATTCTCTAATCGGACACCGATACCAACGCCTGCCGTATGTGCCGTCAGCGCCAGAGCGGAGTCCAATTCTGGATCATCTCCGTTGATGTCGCAGCCGAGGATATACTCGTTCATTTTCAACGACAGTATCTTCTGGATGGTGTCGGTTTCATGGCCATCAATGTATAAGGCTGTAGGCACGTCATAATAGACAGCGAGGTTTCGCAAGGTGTTATACACCCGGGCCGCTTGCGGCAACACCTGACCCCCGTCCGGCCCCAGCATTTCAACAAACATCAGCAAGTTTGGCTTGATGTTCAGAAGCACCTTGGCAATTGTTGCCAGGTAGGGCTTCAGGGACCGCATTCCCGCTTCCACACAATCTCCTCCGAATACCTGGCGCGCTAGCGTTTGCGGGCCAACCAGCGCCGCCACGCACGCCTTGTCACTTCCCGCGGGTGACGCCATACGCCGGGTCGTTTCAAGTGCGGCCGCCAGATGCTGGCTTTCGAGAAAATTTTCCCGCAATGTTTCTGCAGGTGTGGTAATGACAGGACGCCCTCCGTTCCAGACAGTGCCGGCTCCGAGTGATTCGGCCACGATCACCGGGTCAAATCCCGCAACCAGACCATCACTGTCAAATAGCCCGGCGCTTTTCAACAATGCACCATGCCAAATACCCGGGTCGCTAATCATGGAGTCATAGGAAACCCCCGAAATCACTGCTGCCAGAGTATCAAAAAACGGGACAAAGACTGGTCGTGACATTTTCTTCCCGACAAGGAAATCAGCAAACAAGTCACGTCCGTCAGACATTTGAGTCCCTGCAGTGCTTGGCCTTCAAGGCAGCAACGTCGATTTCAATGTCATGCGTGATTGGATGCCCAGGTGGCAGGTACTCATTTTCGATCATTACCCCACAACCGGGACAATAGAATTCGATCAACCTGCAGAAATCCGGGTGGAAACTGAAGCTGTATTCAGCATCTTTGGTCAACGGTGGATGCACCTCCGCCATTTCCCTTTCACGCACAAGGCAACCTTTCTTGTAATTGTCGTGCGCGTTATACAGCGGTTTGTTGCAACGTGTGCAACACCATTTCTCATTATCGAGGTCAATATCCAGATATTCAGTTATTCGTACTTTCATAGCATCACGCTTGTTCAAGTAGTGCATTGTTGTACTGGTCAATTTGTATTCGCCAGCCACGTGGCACGAGCAGGGTTGTCTGCATTGACTCGATCAGGACCGGACCGGCCAGTTCGTGCCCATATCCCATTTTTTCACGCGTGTAAATGTCGACGTCCTGGAAGCCATACTCCGCGCTAAGGAAAACCGGTCGGCAACCTTTACGGGCCTGCCCGACTTGTTTTCCTGCAGGCGCTTTTTCCATAAAAGAAAAGTGCGGAATTGCGGCACTACTGAACAGCCCTGCGGTGGTCACGAGTGCTCTGCTGTCTCCTCCGGTCGCCTCAATGAGGCGTACAATCGTATCGGGCTGTTCGATGCTTTCTGGTGTAAATCGCCGGATAATTTCGGGGCTACCCTGCAACTGCACCAGAAGTTGAACCTCAGCACGCATGTCCGCAATTGCAAAACGCTCCCCACGCATGTCACGTTCAGCTTCCACCCGCATGGAGGTGACCGCCTGAAGTATCCTTTCCTGAAGGTCCTTGTGTTTGCAGGACAGGTTGATGCGCCGGTAATACTGGTGGCCAGCTTCCATCAGTGACGAGGAGAATGCTGATGATACTGCCGAATAGGGTGTGACAACAATCCGCTGCATACCCGCAACGGACGCTATGTTACAGGCATGGGCTGCGCCGGCTCCGCCATAAGCCACCATCAGGGGGTCGTCCGGTCCTGTAAACTTCCGTTTCACTTTCGCTACTTCTCGACCCATTGCCTTTTCAACATTGTCGCGGATAAGACTAGCGGCTTGC
The DNA here is from genome assembly GCA_964488985.1 of uncultured Ectothiorhodospiraceae bacterium. GTDB lineage: Bacteria > Pseudomonadota > Gammaproteobacteria > HK1 > HK1 > CAZAWX01. The sequence continues at coordinate 15,217 of CAZAWX010000032.1, read as the reverse complement.
TCAACGCTTACACCAAGCGGCTGGGCGACCTTTTCATCGATTGCTTTTCTAGCCTTGTCCATATCAAGCTGCATTGACCCACCGAGAAAAAACTCAGAGTCGAGAATACCAAGGACCAGGTTGGCGTCAGTCAGCGTGGGCTGGTCACCGCCGAGATCGAAGCTGGCCGGACCCGGCACGGCACCTGCGGATTGTGGACCAACACTAAGCTCACCGTCTCTGACACTCGCGATTGACCCACCGGCCGCACCAAAAGCACGGATACGTACCATCGGCAGGTTGCAGGGGAAACCTTCCACATCGGGTGCCAGCGTCAGGGCTGGCTGTCCGTCGATGATATATCCGATGTCAAAAGAGGTTCCACCCATATCCGTGGTGATCTGGCTGTGCACACCATATAATTCAGCAACTTTTTGGGCACCAAGCAAACCGGCCGCCGGTCCAGAATTGTAAGTGTTGATTGCACGGGTCCGGGCGACGCGTGCAACACTACCGTTATTGTGCACGATGAAAAGGTTATTGGGGTACTTGAGCCTGCGCAGATCCTCTCCCGCCTTGTACAGTAATAAGACAAGCTTTGCGTGGATGTAACCATTCAGGACGACAGAGTTAATGCGTTCTTCAGCACCCGGCCGCGGACTGATATCTGAGGACAAAAATACCGGTACCGAGCCCAGGTAATCACGTGGGTATTCTTGCTTGATGGTCGCACGCACAAAGTGCTCATTTGCAGCGTTGCAATCGGAATTGTTCAACGCGACAACAAGACACTGTGCTCCCCGGTCAATCAGGGCTTGTGCGGAAGACAGAATGTGACCCGGTTCAGGCTTCAGAATGATCTCCCCGCTCTCAGACGTGTCTTCCTGCAGACCAATCACCATGTCGTCGGCCACCAGAGGAGCACGTTGCTCCACGTCACTGGTTGGAGACATGCGTCCCATCCCGGCAGTCACCAGCAACCCCACTTTTGAACCGTCACGTTGGATGATTGTATTGGTGCCTATGGTGTTTGAAAAACGGATAATATCCACCTGATACATGAAATCGTGCAGATTCACGCCGAACGCTGTTGCTGTAGCGCGTATGGCATCGAGAAAGCACACGGTTAGATCGTGCGGCGTGGTAGGCACCTTCAGGGTTCGAATCTTTCCTTGTCCATGTGCAAAACAATCCGTGAATGTTCCGCCCGTATCGATGTCAATCGTATAACCCATATGACTACCTGCCATTTATTTAAGTTCTTTTTTTTGCGACCTGGTCTGCTCTGGGCAGTCGGCGATTTCCAAGGCACGCAGAATGAAAGCAACGATCTCCTTGTGGACTTCCTTGGCTGACAGCTTTCCATCCTCCCGATACCAGCGCAGACTCCAATTCAGCACACCCAGTATATTGAACGCCACGATCTTGGGGTAAGGTGAATCCACATAGCCGAGTTCGCGTAGTTCTTTTATCTGGTCAATATAAATTTCCAGGATGTCTTTTTGTAATTGTGCATTGGGTAAGTTTTGAGAGGGATCGAGTTGATCGTAACCGATAAAGAAAATCTTCAGTTCGCGGCCAAATACCTCACCAACTTCCAGGTGGGCGCGTAACATTTGCTTCAAGCCCTTCACCGGGTCTCTGTGTTCGGCCCTGGCGGCAAGGAGTATTTGTGGAAGGTTCAACACTGAAGAGTCACGAATTTCCTGCCAAAGCCCTTCCTTATTGCCAAAATGATGATAGATATTCGAAATGCTGGTGTCACACGCCCTGGCAATTTCCCGAATTGATGCACCAGCGTAACCCTTCTGTTCAAACAGTCGTGAGGCCGCCTCCAACAGATCCCTCTTAGTATGTTTTTGCGCACTCACTTCAACTTTCCCGCCTGCTCTTCTGGGTTTTCTGGAAAGGTTTGTTCCCGATGTAGAACGATCGTTCGATATTTTAACGTGCTGCCCGAAACCTGTCAATAGACACGTTACAACAATGTCGGGAAAGTAGTGCCGCAATTCTGAACCAGGCTCAACGAAAGAGATCAGCACGACAATGAAAAGGTGTACCGGTCCACGGGTTTGTTTTTGTCGCCCCACCGGAACAACAACTGTTTCGCCCTGTTACCAAGCACCGAAATAAGTATGCTCGAGAAGATATGCACCAAGGGACTAGAACAAATGTTCCAATTCGGATTATAATGTCCCCTCAAGTCAGGTCAAACAATTGCATGATCTGGACACAATCTAACACAGGAAGATGATGCAAGATGAGGGTTATAGATTATTTTGACAAAGGGGCGGAGATCGAACCGGAGCGAGCCGCGGTCATCGCCGGCGACCTGGAGTACAGCTATTCGCAGGCACGTACATTCACACATGAATTCGCCTCAGGCCTGTGGGCCGCTGGTTTCGATGTTGGCCACCGCGTAGCGATATACTCTAACAACGACGCTCAGGCATTTTTATGCATGCTTGGCCTTTGGCGCGCTGGCGGCATCTGGGTGCCCGCCAATGTGCGCAACGCGTTGCAGAACAACATTGACTACTTTAACGACGTCGGCGTTCAGTGGCTTTTTTACCACAGCGAATTTAAAGCTGACGCGGAAAAGCTACGTGATGCCGTACCGAGTCTGAAACAGTTTTACTGTCTTGATCAGGACACGAAGGAGCAGCCCTCCCTTGATCGGTTGATCAAACAGGCTAAAGGTTTTGTCGTGCCTGACTGGGCCGATCCGTTTGGAAACCCTGACCAGATTATGGCTTTGTGGCCGACTGGCGGGACCACCGGTCGCTCTAAAGCGGTCATGATGAACAACACTACCTGGGGAACTACCACGGAAATTGCAACACGTCACTGGTATTGCGATGACTTGCCACCGGTATGTCTGATGGTTGCTCCGATAACACATGCGGCGGGTGGCATCGCTGTCATGATGACCAATCTCGGCGCAACCAATGTGATCATGCGCGGTTTCGACGCGTTGGAGGTGATGCAAAATATTCATAAATACCGCGTCACACACTTGTTCTTACCACCTACAGCGTTCTACGCAATGTTGGCCCACCCGCGTTTGAAAGAATTCGACTACTCCAGCCTTCGATATTTTATGGTCAGCTCAGCACCTGTAGCCGCCGACAAGTTGAAACAAGGCCTGGAAATTTTCGGTCCGTGTTTGTGCCAGTCTTTCGGGCAGGCCGAGTCCCCGGTGATCCTGACCTGGAACGATCCCAAAACAATAGCTGCGGCCGGTGCCGGCATCCACCCGGAACGACTGCATAGCTGCGGTGTGGAAACCTACCCCGTACGAGTCGCCGTGATGGATGACGACGGTAACCTGTTGCCACCAGGGCAGCATGGTGAAATCGTAGCTCGCGGTGCCCTGGTGACACCCGGTTACTTTGACAACCCAGACGCCACGAAAGAGATACGAAGTTTTGGCTGGCACCATACAGGTGACATCGGTTATCGGGATGAGTACGGCTATTTCTATATTGTGGATCGCAAGAAGGATATGATCATCACTGGTGGTTTCAATGTCTTCTCGGTGGAAGTGGAAGCCGCAGTGCTGTCAATGCCTGACATCAGGGAATGCGCCGTAATCGGTGTCCCCGATGACAAGTGGGGAGAAGCAGTCAAAGCGGTTGTGGTACTTAAAGACAGCACGTCCCTCAACGAAGGAGCTGTCATACAACACTGCAAAGACAAATTGGGCAGCGTCAAAGCACCGAAGGCAGTCGAGTTTCGCAAAGAGATACCGAAAACACCAACCGGCAAAACCGATAAGAAAGCCCTACGCCGCCCTTACTGGGCAGGCCAAAGCCGCGGGGTGAATTGATTCCCTCTCACTCTGGATATCTTCCAACGGGTAGCCCATTAATTTGATAGCACGATGACTGTACATGACTTGGCGTCACCGGCTCTGTCTCCACCCATACAGTGAGCCAGTCCGGTTCGGCAGTTTTCCACTTGACGAGGACCCGCCTCGTGGCGAAGTTGTGAAACGATCTCCACCAATTGAGCTACACCGGTAGCCGATACCGGGTGGCCACGACTGAGCAAACCACCGGACACATTGACAGGTATGCGGCCGCCAAGTGACGTTGCCCCGGATTCCACCAGTCGACCACCCTCACCGGGCTCACACAAACCGAGCGCCTCGTAGTGCAAGATTTCCGCAATGGTGAAGGCATCGTGGCACTCCACAAGATCGATATCCCCCGGGCCTATTCCCGCTTTTTCATAAGCCAAGGCTGCCGTGCGTTGATCGGTCTCCCAATATGTGATGTCGCCTTGATTCTCATAAGAACCCGATGTCAGGATCGCGGCATCTACACGGATTGCGCGTTCGAACCTTGCGGCGTAACCATCGCTTACCAAAACCACGGCAGCGGCACCGTCGGCAATCGGACAGCACTGCGAGCGCGTCAAAGGATCGGCAATCATAGGTGATGCCAACACCTCTGGGATGGATTCCGGCTTACGGAACTGCGCCAGGGGGTTAAGGGCTGCATGGCGCCGGCTTTTGACCGTCACTGCAGCAAGTTGTTCGGGTGTAGTTCCATGCAAGTACATGTGCCTTTGCGCCCGCATGGCAAAACCAGCTGGTGTGACCATCCCGAGCTGGGTCTCAATTTCGGTGTTGCCGGAGTCGATGAGGCCCAAACCGGTAACACACATTTTTTCGGCGCCAATGACCAATGCAGCATCGCATTGCCCCGAATCTATTGCATGTATCGCCAGGTAAAAAGCGGTGGAGCCTGAAGTGCAGGCATTTTCGGTATTGACCACGGGTATTCGTGTGATGCCGAGTTCGGCGAAAACATTTTGCCCGATGGTACTGTCACCGAATATTCTTGCCCCAAGAGCGTTTGCGAAAAAGCCCGCACCTATCTTTTGCCGATCAATGGCGCTGTCTTGCAAGGCGGCCAGACCAGCATCGACACCCAGTGAAACGATTGTTTGCTCTACGTGTCTACCAAACGGGGTTATCCCTATACCTAAAATTGCAGCCATGACAAGCCTTAAGAGCCGGCGGGTGGATTTAACTGCCTGAAAAACGGCCGCAGACAGGATTGTGCTGCAACACTGATACCCATGGGACCGACCGCAAGACAGACCGATGCCCCAATCCGGAATTCACCAACCTGCCGGGGGTCCAGCAAACCAAAGATTCGCAGAGGAACGCCGTCCAAATCGATATGGGCAACTGCATAGGGTTGCGGCAATCCGAACGGCGGCTTTGTCCTGACGACAGTGAAGCTGTAAATCACTCCACGTGAACCAAGCATGGTTTGAATTGCATATCCAAGGCAATTGGCACATCGTTCAATACCCGGGAAATAGTACTTTTTGCAAGATTCACAATATGTGCCAATAAGTCCAAATCCATTGTCCAATGGTGAAAAAATGTTTTCTGCAAAGGGGAGTAAAGAGGTCTTTGATGGTTGGGATTCAAGCGACAATGTCATTATTTTCCAACCATCCTGCCACTGCTCAGTCCACGCAAAATATAAGCAACGACTTCATCTTGCACTTCCTTTTTTGACATCCCCTTAATCTTGTCATGCCAACGAAGATGCCAGTTGATATTACCCAGAAGGTTAAAGGCCAGGATATTCAGATTGCTGCCCTGAATGACATTCGCTTCCTGCAATACAAGCAGTTGCTCTTTATACAAATTAAAGACTTCTCTTTGTACTTTCTGATTTATCTTCATACCTTTTTCAGAAAGGTGTTCCTCATCAATAAAGAAAATCTTGGCTTCGCGACGGTGATTTACAGCCATCTCGAGATGCGTATTGAGCATATTCGCGAAACGTACGATGGGTTCTCCGGGAATCTGTACGGCCTTTGTCAATTGATCAGGCAAGTCTCTGGCAGAATGCTCCAGAATAGCCAGCCACAGGGCTTCCTTGTTCTCAAAATAATGATAGACATTAGATACACTGTGACCGGTGGTATTAGCAATGTCACGGATTGAAGTTCCGGCATAGCCCTTCTCAGCAAACAGATCGATTGCTACCTTTATCAGTTCATCACGCCGCGTATTACGTTTTTTAACCACATTGACCTCATCGGTTAGCTTGGTTCAGCAACCCCTGCTCAGTCCACTCTGTTGCGGAGGTGCAACTCATCTTTTGAACCAACTCTAATAGAACGTTTGTTCTATCTATTAAAATACACTTACAAGGTTACTGTCAAGACAATAATTCCAGGCGCACCGTGCAAGAGTGCTACTCACTCAAACCAATGGACCTCCAGTACAGAAACTACAGTAATCGTCATATAAAAGACAAACCAGTTTAAGATACGCTTGCTGCAAAATTCAGCGTGTCTACTGGACTCGCAGCGGCATCCCGGGAACTGGTGCGCAACACATGTGACCACATGAACCAAGTATCAGTGCACAACATTCCATCACCCCGAAAGAGGTTCGGAAAACTATCATACTTGATTAAATCGATCGTTCATTCTATATTATTCCAACTAGAACGTTCGTTGCATAAAGCAGGCCTGTAAAAAAGTTAGCGAGGGACAAGACAATGAGAGTAGCCACAAACACCGTCAACCAACAACAATCTGGCAGGAACACTTCACAATCAAATGGGAGTTCAGGCGCACTTCGCAGCCTCGCGCTTCTGGCAACACTCGGTTTTTCAGTGGGTCTTGTCCCAACGGTTGCAGCACAGCAACCCGAATTGGAAGAAATCATTGTCACTGCACAGAAACGTGAGCAGTCATTGCAGGAAACATCCATATCCATAACGGCATTCACCGCGGATGCCATCGAAATGCGCTCCCTGGGTAAGCTTGAAGACCTGTCGCGTTTTGCACCAAACGTGGAAATCAACAACGGCCGTGCTGACGGCGGTGGCAGCAACGCAGCCATATTTATCCGTGGCGTGGGCCAATTTGACTTTATTTTCCCGACCGATCCAGGTGTCGGTGTATACCTGGATGGTGTTTACATGGGCCGGACACTCGGCGGAATGGTCGACTTGACTGATCTGCAACGAATCGAGGTGCTGCGTGGTCCCCAGGGTACCTTGTACGGTAAAAACACGATTGCTGGTGCCATCAACCTGGTCACAGCCAAACCGACCGGTGAATTTGGTGGTGAAGCAAAAGTTACCGTCGGCGAGTTAAATCGTACCGATGGCTCTGTCAGTCTCAATTTTCCGGTTATTGAAAACGTGCTCAATGGTAAGGCATCCATTATCGTGAAAAAACGTGACGGTTACGGTAAAAGCCTGCTCGATGGTCGCGATTTCAGCGATGAAGATCGTCAGATTTTTAGGGGCGTGCTCGACTGGATGCCCAACGCCGACGTGGACGTTCAGTTCTCAGCCGATTATACGCATTGGAATCAGAACGGTCCCATTTCGAATCTGGTTAGTATTTACCCCTCGGGGTCCGGGTTCCGGGAGCTGTTTAATGCAGTTGCGGCACCCTTCCTGGCATTCCGCGACGGCTTGCCACCAGGTTCAGTATTTGACGAGCGTTACATCACAACAGATGAGAACACAACGTACGCCACCGGACCGGTTAAGGATGCGGGCGATGTCTGGGGCACATCAGCCGTCGTGGATTGGGAAGCTTCTGAAAATATTCATCTGAAATCAGTCACTTCCTGGCGTGAAATGGATCTAGAGTTTGGCAGTGATCTGGACAATACACCATTTGATTTTGCACAAACCAACGAACAGCAGACACAGGACCAGTTTTCACAGGAAATTCAGTTTTCCGGGCTGGCATTCGATGAACGCCTGGATTGGCTGGCCGGCACATATTTTTTCAGAGAGCGTGGCCAGGATCAGAACTTTGTTCACTTCGGCCATGGCCTGCTTGACGCATTGGAGGCCTTTCCAGGACCATTTATCCCGCTGATTCCGGGCTTGGTCTGCCCGGCCCCCCTACCCGCACCCTGCGCAGGTGGTGCGGACAACCCCGTCAACCTTGCGCTGGACACCGACCTGATCCCGATCACGAGGATCAATACCAAGAGCTATTCCATTTTCGCCCATGGCATCTACCACTTCAACGAAAATCTCAACCTAAACATCGGCTTCCGCTACACTTACGAAGACAAGCGCTGGTTCATACAGGAATCCAGACCCGTTTCCGGAGTTTTTGTGGTACCGCCAAGTAACCTGCAGGAAAACTGGGATGCTTTCACACCTAAAATCGGGCTGGATTACAAGGTCAACGATGAAGTGATGGTTTACGTACAGCGGTCAGAAGGCTTCAAGAGCGGCGGGTGGAACCCACGCATGTTCGATGACAAGTATCTGCTCCCCTACGACCCGGAGTTTCTCACCAGTTACGAAGCCGGCTGGAAATCACAGTGGCTGGACCGACGCCTGACTTTAAACGGCGCCATTTTCTATTACGATTACAAAGATTTGCAGCTATCCAGCTTTGCACCAAACCCGGATCCAACCATTGTAATTCTGACGGTGGATAATGCCGGGCAAGTTAAGGCACATGGCTTTGAGCTGGAGGCAGCCGCACGATTGTCCGAGGGACTGTTTGCCCAACTTGGTGTTGGTTACCAGTCCAATAAGTACGATAAGCTTGAGGACTCGGTTCCCTGGTCGATAGACAACGTCCTGCCCGACGCTCCCAAGTGGACCGTCAACGGGGGTCTGGAATACAGGCATGCATTGGCAAGTCTCGGTTCCCTTACCTGGCGCATTGATGGTTCCTACAAATCAAAGACGTTCAAAGATGCGCAAAATGAGCTGGATATCCTACAAGACGGTTTGTTCCTGATGAACGCGCGCATGGTCTTAGACACGCATGATGAACGCTGGCAGGTGGCACTGTTCGCTACCAATCTGACGGATGAAAAATATATCACCCGCGGCTTGCACTTCACCGATTTCGGTTTTACCAATCACTATGCGGGTCGGCCACGGGAGTGGGGGCTCAGCCTGCGTTACAGGTTTTAGCCGAACTCGCAAACAGACATTGATAGATGTAAAACGGTGTACAGGCAGGATTGATAACTGAGTGGCATTGGCCAACGGTGTCACGGACACCGATTCCTATGCCGGCCGTTTTACTGACCGTTGAGGTTGCAAAAATGGTCGTATCCGAATTTCGTGAGGCAGAAAGTGCGGAAGTCGCAACCGAAAACTTACAGAATGCGTTTTGCTACCACACGATGTAGCCAATGAAGATCAATGGCCAGATATCATCGGCGATAGCATGGAGCCCTTCCAGGGGTCTGACCTACTGGTGAATAATGCTTCTCAAATTATTCAAATCAACAAGTCAGACCCCAGGGCTCTCAGCAGAGCAGATCGCTGTCGAATGGGCCAGGAGTGCCCCGCTGGTACAGTCGGCAAAAACTGATGACATCAACTATCAGCTGAGTTTGTTGGCCTCCGGCGAAACAGCACACACCCGCAACTTAATTGGTGTTGGACTGCGCCGCCATGTAGTCAAAGTTTCTGTCCAAATCTTAAACTACCAGCCAGCAAACCTGACAGGAGAGCCTAATGGAACCACTTGATGACCAAACCAAAGCCCTGCTCGAACAAATGAAACAGGATGGTTTCAAACCTGCCCACCAAGTTCCGCTTGAGGTTTCTCGCACCGGCCTGACGGCGATGGCAACCGCAATGGCAAGTTCCAAGGTCAATGTACACGCCATCGAAAACCGCAACGTCATGAGCCACGGCGGCCCCGTTCCAGTGCGCATTTACCGTCCCAACCCCGCTAACACTAGCGGACCGCAGGCGGCGATACTGTTTTTCCATGGTGGCGGTTTTTACCTCGGTAACCTGGAAACACATGACCACGTGTGCCGCTACTTGTGCAAATACACTAACATGGTCGTAGTCGCCGTCGACTACCGGCTGGCACCGGAAAACAAGTTTCCCGCCGCATTAGAAGATTGCTACACCGTACTCGAATGGATGGCCGGTAGTACCAGGGAACTGAGTATTGATGCCTCCCGAATTGCCTTGGTTGGCGACAGTGCAGGCGGATCGCTGGTTGTCAGCGTCTGTTTATTGGCACAACAACGGGGCGGTCCACAAATCGCATACCAGGTCCCGGTCTACCCAGCACTTACGATGACTGATGGTGACGAATTTCCGTCGCGCTCAGAGTTGGGCACGGGTGAATATTTCATCGCCATTGAGGACTTTGCTTTCTTCAGAAGACTCTATTTGAATGACCCGGATATCGAGGCACATGATCCACTGGTATCTCCGATCTACGCAGACAATTATCGAGGCCTGCCACCGGCACTGGTAATTTCCGCCGGCTACGATCCCTGCAGGGACGAAAGTGCACAATATGCCCGGCGGTTGGAAAAAGATGGTGTAAAGGTCACCTATCGCTGTTTTGAAAGCACCATACATCCTTTCTTTCTTTTCGATGGTGTCATTGACAAAGGACGGGAAGGACAACAACTGATAGGGGATACGCTTTTGAAATTCTTCGCCAGCAAATAAGCAGGTGAACAACGATGATCAGTAAATGCGGTTCTCAAAAACGCCGACATTCCCACCAGTCGGTTCCTTCCTGCTCAGGTTCTGAAAAAAAACAGATACTGTGTTGGCCTCCGCTCGTTACCGTTTTTAGTGTCGTATTGTTAATGACGGCCATACCCGCTAACCTCGCCTTGGCCCAGGACTGGCCCCACTACGCAGCCAACAAGGGTGGCAGCAAGTTCTCAACTGCAACGCAGATTAACCGTTCAAGTGTGGACAAACTGGAAAAGGCCTGGATTTACCAAACAGGCGAGGCTGTGCACTTGGGAGAGCAGTTCGCCAAGACAGCTTTCCAGGTTACGCCAGTGCTGATAGAGGAATCGCTGGTATTTTGCACTCCCTCTCAAAGGGTTATTGCCCTGAATCCGGTCACTGGCTTGGAGCGTTGGATTTTTGACCCCAAAATTGATCTCCATACTAAAGCGCTTGACATCAAGTGCCGCGGCGTGGAGACCTGGATCGACGAATCGGCTGCGCCGGGCGCGCCCTGCAAAACACGCATACTATTCACTACCATGGACTTTCGTCTGATCGCCATCGATGCACGAGACGGCAAACTATGCAGTGGCTTCGGCAAGGATGGAGTCGTCACCATCTCCTACGACAAGCCCTTGGCGTTTTCCAGCGAGGTCGTGTTACAAAATCCACCCATAGCGGTCAATGGCGTCATCGTGCTGGGTTCCGCTGTTTATGATGGAATCCGTGCCGACGGACCGAGTGGCATGGTGCGGGCATACGACGCCAGAACAGGTGCGTATCGCTGGACTTTTGACCCGGTTCCCAGGGATGCGAAGGATCCGATGCATGCTACCTGGGGCGCATCCGTAAGCAGCATCGGCGCCGCAAACGTCTGGACCATCATGTCAGCAGATGAAGAACGTGATCTGGTATTTCTACCCACCAGCAGCCCATCCAATGATTATTATGGCGGCCAACGCCCCGGCCAGAATCGCTACGCAGATTCTGTTGTGGCGTTGCGCGGTACTACCGGTAAGATCGTCTGGCATTTTCAGACAACGCACCATGACCTGTGGGATCTCGACCTGCCTTCCCAACCCATTTTGTTCGAACTGAACCGAGACGGAGTAAAGATACCGGCACTGGCACAGATCACCAAGCAGGGTTTTGTGTTTGTCCTAAATCGCGAAACCGGCGAACCGCTGTTTCCGGTGGAAGAACGGCCAGTGCCGCAAGATGGTGTTCCCGGAGAACAACCATCGCCCACCCAGCCCTTTCCGCTGGCACCACCACCATTCACAAGACAGGGGATATCAGTCGACGACGCCTGGGGTTTCACACCCATTGATCGGGCAGACTGTAAAAAGAAGCTCGAGGCGCACAGACTGGGTGGCCTCTACACGCCACCCAGCATCGAAGGCACGATCATGTTTCCGGGTCTGACGGGAGGTGGCAATTGGGGTGGTGGCGCTTACGATACCAGTTCCGGGCTGATGGTGATTAATTCGACCCGCATCCCGGCAATGATCCGACTGGTTCCGGCCGATGAAGCCGAAAACAGGGCAAAACCTGTCAGCCCCTCACTCAGCGGTTTTGTTTTTCCGCAATCGGGTGCCGCCTACAAGGCCGAGACCACTTTCATATTTTCATCTTTGGGTGCCCCCTGTACCAAGCCTCCCTGGGGCGGACTGACCGCCATTGACATCACCTCTGGAACCATCAAATGGGACGTGGCGTTGGGCTCAATGCATCAATTGTCACCCGTTCCGTTGCCGTTCACAGTGAATACGGGCACACCGGTTGCCGGTGGCCCTATCGTCACGGCTGGTGGCCTAGTGTTGGTTGCATCCACTATGGACAAAATGTTTCGCGCCTTCGATCTGAATACAGGCGAAGAACTGTGGCACACCGACCTACCCGTGAACGGCAATTCCACGCCCATGACCTATGTAGTCGATGGGCGTCAATTCGTCGTATTGGCAGCAGGTGGGCATTTTTTATATGGCCCGGAACTGGGTGATTACTTGATTGCCTTTGCCCTGCCTAGATAACCCCCATGGTGTACTCAGATTTTCTTTTACCAGGAGTGTTCTTCGGTTCAGGCACACACTTGTTACTCGCGGTTCGCTTCAAATACGACGATTTCAACTACACTGTATTGTAGACTCGGATAGACATGAAGTTTCAGAAATTCAACGGTATGCTGAAGTGAGCCTGGATTGATGGGGGTTTCCCCCCAACGAATCTGAATATCATTCAATCAATGGTTGAAAACAAATCGTATCTTTACACACGAGCTCGGGCGAGTTATACACCACATGGGCTGAATATATTGACTTAGCTGGATTGTCGCGTGAAGAGTAGAGTGAAACCACTTTCCTCTCGGGGCAGATTCAATAGGGAGGTTTGAAGATGGAATGTACAGTCAGTGCGGCATTACTGGCAATATTAAAAAAACACGGCGTGAAATACATCTGCGGTTTGCCGGCGGCACAAATCGGCCTGGTGATGGATGGAGCTTCACGGGATCCGGATTTTACCTATGTGACCACTCGACATGAAGAAGCGGCTGGACACATGGCAGCGTCTATTTCCCGCGTCACCGAAACAATGGGTGTATGTTTCGCGACTGTCGGCCCGGGGGCAACCAATATTGTACCTGGGGTGGCAGCCGCCTTTGCTGACAACATTCCAATCCTGGTGATTACGGGTCAGAACCAGGCACGCGCCATCGACCCAAGCATTGACCAGTTGCAATCAGGCGATCAGTTGGGCCTGTTTAAGTCGATCACCAAGTGGAACGCCTCCATACACCATGCTGAACGCGCACCTGAGTTGGTCGAGCGCGCGGTGCACATCGCGCGCTCGGGTCGGCCGGGGCCCGTTCATCTGGACATTCCCTGTGACGTCGGCACACAGCTATGCGAGTACGACCTGGAAATGATCCCACCTTACCAGCTGAAACGCCCGATCCCATGCAGACAGGAATTGCTGCAGGTTGTTGAAGCGCTAAGATCTGCACACAAACCGCTGCTAATTGCAGGTGGCGGGGTAGCCCGATCCGGTGGCGTGGAAGCCTTCAGGGCCTTGATGGAAACTACCGGTATGCTGGCCATGGCCACAGCCAACGGTCGGGGAGTTATTGATCCGGCAAATGACAACAACATAGGTTCGTCGGGCCTGGTGTCAGGGCAGGTGGCCATTGATGCGTGCCAGGAGGCAGACCTCGTACTCGCATTTGGTTGTAAGTTCTCCACCTTCACACCGATCCACAAGCCACCCCATTATCCCAAGCAGAAAGGCCAAAAAATTATCCAGATAGATATAGATGCCGAGTGCATCGGCAAAGCTGCACCCATCGATGTCGGTTTGGTGGGAGATGCAAGATCCACACTGGAGGCTCTGGTGGAGATGTTGGGATCGGATACGCAATATCGGCAGGACTCAGAGTGGAAAAACTCTATACAGCGCCGGCGCCGCGAGTGTGAAGAAGTGTACCTTGCCAGTGCGGCCGAAACCAGGGTCGTCGGCGGAACTGGCCTGCTAAGTGAATCTGCGGTCGCACACACCATTAGCAAGTTGCTGCCCAGAAACGCGATTATCGCTCACGATGGTGGCCAGACTATGATGTGGACTCTGACACACATCCAGGTCGACAGCCCGGAGAGGTCACTTTTTTTGCCCGGCATGGGGCATTTAGGTTTTGGTCTGCCGTACGCGAACGCGGCCAAACTGGCTCACCCGAATCGGCCGGTTTTTTGCCTGACCGGAGATGGCGGTTTCGGTATGACCATTCAGGAACTGGAGACCTCAGTGCGCTACGGTCTGAATGTCATCATCATCATCTTCAATGACAGTTACTGGGGTATGTACAAACCCTTCGGGGAAATGCTCGAGAATCCCTGTTTCGGCACAGAACTGACCACTGTGGACTTTGCCAAGGTCGCTCAGGGGTTCGGCTGTTACGCGGAGAAGGTGACGGGATTGCAAGAACTGGCAAGCGCAATTGGACGCGCAATGCAATCGGGTAAACCAGCAGTAATCGATGTGGGTGTTGACTACACCCCGCACCCGATGGACTTCATGTGGCCCAACATCATCATGGACGGATTTTTGTTCCCCGAGATGCCAAATCGAAAGATGCATGTGGTGGGGTGACATCAGCAGCCAAGTTTTGGCCAGAATTCAACAAATCCGTGCCAAGTGTAAATTACGCTCCGTGTTCAAACACGCTGTGCAGCAACAATGGCAAAAACACCAGCATTTGTTGATGAGCGGACTCGACAGATGAAATCTGACAAACAATGGTCAGGTTTGACCTGTTCTTCCAGATGCTTTCAGGTACAAAACCGACATTGATCAAGGACGGGTAAATGATAAGTAGCCCAAGGTGGTAACTATCACTGTCATGCTGGTTTTAAAATTTAGTGCAACAGGGATTGGTCTCCGATTGAGTCCATTCAATGGAAGTTTATCATTCCCGCATCGCGACAGGCCTTACCAAGGTTTCCCGCTTGCGCATCATCAGCCAGCGTACCAATGCCGGCAGAATCACAATGGCACCGACCATGTTGGCAAGGAATATAAACGATAGCAGGATGCCCATATCGGCCTGGAATTGAAGGGCCGACATGGCCCAGGTGCCCACACCAGCAGCCAGCGTAAACCCGGTAAAAATAACAGCCCGACCGGTCAGCCTCAGAGTCCGGTAGTAGGCATCGCGCAGGCTGTAGCCGTCTTTAAGATACATATCCAGCTTGTTGTAAATATAAATACCGTAA
>CAZAWX010000031.1:15618-22559 GCA_964488985.1 uncultured Ectothiorhodospiraceae bacterium | reverse complement strand
CCGGTGTTAGTCCCCCTCAACACAAAAAAAGGGACCCCGAGCAAGGTCTGCGATTTTTTGGCGGTGATGGGTGGACCTGAATCGTAAGACTAACATAGCCACGAGAAGACAAAACCATTACGATAACCGGGCAAACAACCTAAACTCGATGAGATGAAGGGTCTTTCAAACCAGGCTGTCATTAACCCCAATAGTTTTGAGGACGAACAGCCAGACGTACTCTTTAGCTCACGACAGGATTGGAGTTGTACTCTTTGACATCCGGACCAAGAGAGTGGACAGAACCTGTCTTCATTGG
Organism: uncultured Ectothiorhodospiraceae bacterium; assembly: GCA_964488985.1. Taxonomy (GTDB): domain Bacteria; phylum Pseudomonadota; class Gammaproteobacteria; order HK1; family HK1; genus CAZAWX01. The sequence goes on along the minus strand of CAZAWX010000031.1, from coordinate 22,261 downwards.
TGTTACGGGACATCGCTTCCTTGCGGAGGTAGATAAGCTAGCGGCCGGAATCGATGAAGCGCTCGACGCTGTCGAGGCGACTTTCCCTCATCATTCATTAATGGCCGTCACCTCTCTCGCTGAAGGTGCTGATCAGCTTGCCGCCGACAGAATCCTGGCCCGTGAGGGCGCTGGTCTGAAGGTTATCCTGCCTTTTTCTCAAGCGCAGATTCTTGAGGAGTTCCCCGACGCTCAATCCCGCGCGACGTTTCAACTGCTTCTCGACCGTGCCCAGGAGACACTCGAAATTCCTGCTTGTAAGAACAAAAATGATGCCTACGAGGCTGCCGGTCAAAAAATTCTCGAGTGCATAAACGTTCTGCTGGCCTTGTGGAACGGTCGTGTGGAGCATGGCCGTGGCGGAACCGGCACGGTCGTTCGTAGCGCCAGATCCCAGGGTCTGGCGATCGCGTGGGTTCACACCGGCAATCGCAAACCGGGCACAAACGTGCCCACTACTTTAGGGAGAGAACAGGGCTTGGTGACTTTCGAGGGCCTCCCTACCCAACCTGTCTGCCGAGAGGAGAAAATAAGATGAAAATTATAGTTGCTGGAGACCTGGTCTGGGATTTTAACCTGGTGCGCCAGGCTCGTACCGGCTCTGGCCGTAGAACGGCGGTACCTCACACGATGCTCGATCAGTCTCCTGGTGGCGCCTGGTACCTGGCGGATCTCGTGCGACTGGCTTGCGCCGACAAGGAAAATGACCTCAAAATCCTTACCCATACCGCATTAGCGGAGCCGTCCAAGGTCTCCGAGTATCAGGTAGTTCAGAGCTACTCGATCTGGTCGCGCCATCAGCAGGTCACGGACAGCAGAAAGAGCGTCTGGCGAATCGACGAGTTTCTCGGCAGTCAGGAACCCGGAGTCAATGCCGTACCACTCCCAATTAAGGATGACGATAAAAAACCGGACCTCCTGGTACTCGATGACCTCGCTCTAGGCTTCCGCTCGCTCCCCGAGCTTTGGCCGGCTGCACTGGGGGAAGACGGCAACCCGAAACGCATAGTTCTCAAGACGGGTTTACCGCTCGTTGAGGGCCAGCTCTGGGAGACGCTTTTTGAACGTTTCCTGGATCGACTGACGGTTGTTCTCCCGGCTGCCGCGCTACGCGCCAGCAGTGCTTCCATATCGCAGGCTTTTTCCTGGGATCAGCTTATCGAGCAAACCGTGACCGAGATGGAGACGGGATTGAATGCCCGTGAACTCTGTCGGGCGCGAGGGGTCGTGCTTCAATTTCGTGGTGCCGGGGCGGCGAGCTTCAGCCGTTGCCGGCGACAATTCGGACCACCGGCGAAGGGAGAGTCGGACTTTGGCGATGAAACCAAGCGTCCTCAGGCTATCTTTGAGCGCTTGGTCTTCCACCCCGAAGAGCTTGAGGGTACGTTTATGGGCAGACATCCCGGGGAGGTATTTGGGGCCACATCCATCCTGACTGCCGCCGTGGTTCGCCATGAACTCAGCGCGGCCAACTATCCGCTGTTTCTCGCCCTGGGTCGCGGGCTGGCCGGTGTTCGTGGCAACCAGGTGACCGGGGGAGGGACTGACGACCGCTTTGATGCCGGCGCTTCTCTGGCACCGATTGGTCACAGTTTTCATCCAAAGGCCGGCGAACCGGCGAGCATGTTCCGCTCGGCTTTCCCACATCGCTTTCTTGGTAGAAACGGTGATAAATCTGACGACAGTTCAGACCTCTTGAGTGACCTGACCGGACCCGGCCTCGAGTACGTTGCTGCCAAAGCTGCGGAGATCGTCCTGCGTGGCGCTCCGAGTGCTCTTGAGGCAGCCCCCAAGGCACGCTACGGCTTTTTCCTGTCGGTAGATCGAGAGGAAATCGAGCGCTTCAACGCTTTGCGCAGCGCCATCCTCAGTTATCAGAGGAACCCGCAGGATTCCCGCCCATTGTCGATCGCTGTCTTCGGTCCGCCGGGTGCGGGCAAATCGTTCGCCATCAAACAGCTTGCCGGCGAGCTCTTCGGCAAGGGTAAGGCAGTAATCGAGTTCAACCTGTCGCAGTTCGCAGACCGAGCCGACCTTCATACAGCGTTCCACATGGTTCGTGATGCATCGGTCAAGGGTCAGGTGCCGCTGGTCTTCTGGGACGAGTTCGACTCCGGCGAGTTAAGGTGGCTCAAGGATTTCCTGGCACCGATGCAGGACGCCGAGTTCAGCGTTGGTGGTGTGTCGCATCCGTTCGGCAAGGCAATCTTCATCTTTGCCGGTGGCACCTCTTCCGATTTTGATTCTTTTGATCAGTCTGGCGAAGACTCCGTAGAGTGTACGCAGTTCCGCCTGGCCAAGGGCCCTGATTTCGTCAGCCGGTTGCGCGGATTCGTCAATATCAAGGGGCCCAATCCCATACCAGTGGAGGATGGGGAGACCGGGGCCGCGGAGGCGGACCCCGCGCACCTCATCCGGCGCGCCATCATCCTGCGCTCGATACTCGAGCGCCAGGCGGGGCATCTGATTCAACCTGAGACGGGTGAAGTTGCGATTTGTGCCAGCGTGCTGCGCGCCCTGTTGCGGGTCCGTCGTTTCCTGCACGGTGCCCGTTCTCTTGAATCGGTCGTCAGTATGAGTGCCCTCACCGGTGCTGAGCGGTTTGGTGTCGCCGAGTTACCTTCCACCGACCAGTTGCGACTGCACGTGACCGAAGATTTCATGGGCTGGGTGCAACAGGGCCAGATCGAAGCCAAGGTGGTTGAGGCCCTGGCAGAATCCTGCCACGAGGCCTGGCGCGACCAAAAGACAAAGGAAGGTTGGCGATATGGCGAGTTAAAGGACTCGGTCGCCAAGACTCACCCAAGGCTTCGCCCCTACGCTGAGTTTTCCGAGGCCGAAAAGGAAGACAATCGGCGTACGGCGCGAGTTACCCAGGCAAAGCTCCTACAGGTAGGTTTCACCATTGAACCACCTGGCGGCAGCCAGCGGCCTGGCATCGGCGCCGAGGAGTTTGCGACTAAAGCCGATACCCTGGCCGAGATCGAGCACGACATCTGGTTACGTATGCGATTGCTGGAAGGCTACGAGTGGGCGCCGGAGACCAATGAAGCTTTGCGCCAGAGTCGTGGTATTGGTCCATTCGCCACTGCCTTGCCCAATGACCAGGTGCTCGACCGTGTCATCGTAGAAGCGATTCCTGGCACGCTTGAGCGTCTTGGCTACCGCCTGGTTGCAAACGAATGAGTGACGCTGCGGTCTCCGAAGAACCTGGCGCCAAGGAACCCGAGGGTCTCGATAAGCGCGATATAGATTTATTCGGGCCCGGTCGACCGGGTAACTGCCTTGACGAGGAGACAAAGGCATTTGTACGGGATGAAATCCTGCCTACTTACCTGCGGGAATCACTAAACGCAAAACGCAATGAGAGTCTCTACCGGCGCGCCGGCACCCTGGTCTATTGCCTGGTGCCACTGGCTGTTTCTGCAGTTGCCGTTGCCGTTCTCTTCCCGGCAGTGTCCGTGGCCGCCTACTTCGTGGAATTTCTGCTCCTGGCAATGATTCTGCTGGTAGTTTTGTGGGCCGACCGGCGTCGTTCACATCGCAATTGGCTGGAAGCGCGCTTCCGCGTAGAGAGGCTGCGTACGGCAATTTTCTTTACTGCCTGTGGCGTTAAAAACAAGGTAAATCCCATAGCCGGCTTTGAAGAAATTTGGGCGTACACGTCCGGTCGTGAGCCCTTTGCCCGGGCACAGCGCAAAGATCTCAAGGCGTTAGTAATCAACGCGTGGATTGGAGAACAGATCCGCTATCACAGCACTCGCGCAGAACGTTGTGCGCGAATGAGCCGTCGTCTCGAGCGGGTCGGAATGATCGTTTTTCTTCTTGCGCTGGTGGCGGCCGCCATCCACTCGGCGCCTTTATTTACCGGTACTGCGGCTCACGGAACCTGGACGGACACCGGCCTTACTCTGGCAGCGCTCATTCTCCCTGCTGTTGGCGCTGCCATGGGTGGTTTCCGCAGTCACCGAGAGTATTCACGGCATGCCCGCACCAGCCGGGGTATGAGCATAATGCTGACCGGTCTCGGCGAGCGTTTTGCCGCGGCAGAATCGTCCGCTGAACTCACCACCTTGCTACACGAGATCGATGACCTCATGATGCGCGAGAACCAGGGCTGGCACGAGCTGATGCGCGATGCCAAACTCGAAGCGAGTGCTTGAGGTGAAGTATCGCCGCTCAACCAATTGAACACCATGAGGTTTCAATGGGGTGACAAGGTAAATCAATGGTAACCCCGCCTGAGCAGAACGTGGATCTTAAGCAGAACCGTCAGAAACTAACGGCTTGGCAAAGATTCTTCCAGTTTGAGAGTCACGTGCTCATGGCCCGGCCCTGGCTGCTTCTTCAGCAGGCAGCAAACCAGCCCGATGTGACGACTATTGCAGGGAAGGCCATGGATCATCTCTGCCGTGAGGGTGCCCGCCCCTGGCTACGCTGGGTTAACAAACCAAGTACGGTCTCACCTGGCATCCGTACCATTGTGGGGCATAGTGGCTCGGTTTATTCCAGCGAGATTTCACCTGATGGGAACCGCCTCTATTCCGCTGGGAGTGACGGCACCATCAGGGCTTGGAGTTTTCCCGGTGGCCGTGAACTGGAGCGTATACAGGCTCATGCCGAGGGGGCATGGGGGATGGCCTTGTCCCCTTGCGAGTCCCGCCTGGTCTCCTGGTCGGATGAGGGCGAGATGGCCCTTTGGGACTTGAGAAGTGGAGAACTTGTTTCACGGGAGACCGAGGGCGGGGACATAGTTGACTGCAAGTTTCTGCCGTTTGGAGAGCGTTACCTCACATTCAATCGATTGAATCGCAAAGTCGGACTCCGGGTCAGCCGCAGCGGAAAACTGCTGGCGTCTGTAACGGGCCTTGTGGCTCCCACACCTGATGGCAAACAACTGATCGTTGCAGATTCGAGGGGGTGGTTTCACCTGATCGATACCGAGACGGGGCACGTGCAGGAAAGCGCGCGGCAAACGTCGGGGTTTAGATCACCCTTTGTTGTTTCTCCGGACGGGAAGCGCCTTTTATTATCTCATGAGAACGAGACCACCGAAGTCCCTCACACTGTCTTCGGCCTGCAAACAACTGCCATTTGTTCAAACATGAAATTCCCTCGCGACGGGGTTTTTTCAGCGGACGGCAGGCGGTTGGCGGTACCGGACGATTTCTCTCTCGTGCTTTTCGATGGGGTGACCGGGTCCAAGGTCGCTACCTGTTCAGGGCACGCGGATGTGATTGTGGATTGCGCCTTCTCACCGGCAGGTAATCGGGTTGTAACCGCATCTCTGGATGCCACTCTTCGCGTGTGGAACACTTCGGACGGAAAGCTTTTGACGGTTCTTCGTGGGCACCAGAATGAGGTCAGGTCCGTGGCGTATGCTCCCGATGGACGATTCGTGGTGTCGGCATCCCTGGACGGGGCCATCCGTACCTGGCAAGCAGATGCCGAAGGTGACTATGCGGCCCCATCCCACGCAGCATCGGTCACGTTGTGTCAGTTTCATCCCGACGGGAAGACGGTTCTGACATCCGGTGCTGATGGGCTGTTCAAACTCTGGGATGGGCGGAAGGGTGAGGAGCTAAATCAATTCGAAGCAAGGTGCCCATTTCCGAAACAGTTTGCATGTTTTCCGGACGGCAATCACTTTGTCTCTGTGGGTACCACCTATGACACCATACCCATTGTTAGGGATTGGGAAACGGGGGCAAAACTCACCGAGTTAACGGGTCTCCCAGTGGATGCTGAATGCACCATGTTTTGCACGGTTTCTCCCGATGGGCGGTGGATTCTGGCCGGGAGCGATGACGGTACTGTTAAGGCGTGGGGTTTGGGTCCGAACTCCGATACCCTTACGATTTTCGGACCTTCCAATGCAAGCCCAACGAGGGCCCGGTTCTCCGCAAAGTCCGATTTCGCGGCAGTTTGCTTTGATGATGGATCGCTTCGGATATTGAAACTGCCGAGCTGGGAGCCCTGGGTGGAGTTCGCGACACTGGATGGGAAAGGGATATCCTCTTTCAGCTTCCTGCCAGAACCGGGTGCTATCGTGGCAGCGTCCGGGAATGGCCTGTTGCATGTCTGGGACTATGAGGAAAAAAGTTTGTTGGGTTTGACATCAACCGGGCGAGCAGGCCTATCCAGCCTTTCGACCTCTCCCGATGGTTCGTATTTTCTTGCCAACTGCCCTGAGGGGATTTTGGTTTGGTTGATCCCTGTCAATGTAAAGGAGATGACCACCGGTGAATTATGCCGGGCCATTGGTACGAGCGCCTATGCGGTTTCCCCCGACGGTGCTCATCTGGCGAGTGTTGATGAGAAAGGTTGGCTTATTGTCTGGGGTATCCATAGCAGGAGAATTATGGCCGAGATGCCTCTGCCCGGGCCTGGACAGCATGTCACATGGAACTCTTTCGGGGACCGGATCAGCGTCGCAGTCGGTCACGAAGGTCTTGTGTACGAAGGGGGCCAGAGTTCCGTGGGTTACATGCTCCTTGTCGACCCACGAAACCTTGACCACAGTGATACCAAATCAACGCGTCGACTGGACGCCTGATTTGGATAGATATTGCCCATGAGACAGCTGCGCTGGTTTCCTCACCGG
>CAZAWX010000031.1:0-15518 GCA_964488985.1 uncultured Ectothiorhodospiraceae bacterium | reverse complement strand
CCGGTCAATTCCTCTTCCGGTCCACGCCTTGCATAATTGTCCAGTCCCATCGATCGGGTACTCCTTCTTGGACTTCAGGCACCCGTACCGCCACCTGCATTGCACGTACAAGTATATTATTTGTTGCGGTAAAGAGTGCGCTTCATGGTTATCCCTTTGCTTGAAAACAGACTTTATATAAGCTCACACTGGCCTGGAGCATACAATCAGCCGCCTGGGTCGTCACTTTGATGAGGTAATGATCAGGGCGAGACAAAAATCCCCAGTAAAGGTCGCCCTGGCTCATTCACTGGAGTTCCCATGTCGGGTGCGCAAGACAACCGATGGATATGTCATCATCGTGCCACTGCGTTCGCATGAGTACACACATGTCTTGCATGGCCACTCTGATCTTTTTGAAGATGCAAAGAGGACAAGGGTTGGTCTGACAGAAAGAGAACTCAAGCGCTCTCCAAACTACAGATTCGCAGGGTTTTGTCATTCGAGCCTGTGACCACCCGGCCGTCTGGCAGCACGGCAATGCATTTAATTTCTTTCGTGTGGCCTATGAGGATACGCATGGCCTTCCCTTTCTCCGGATCCTGTATCCACAGCGTCTTGTCAGACGAACCCAGGATTACCCGGCCGTCTGGCAATGCTGCGGCACAGGTGACTCCTTCCGGATCACCTTCGAGTAAGCGGAGTGTCTCACCGCTGTCTGAATCCCATACCCGCCGGGTCTTGTCAAACGAGCAGGAAACCACCCGGCCGTCAGGCAGTGCCACGACTCTGAAGACCGCGCCACTGTGTCCGTACAGTGTGTGCTGACACTCACCATTGTCTGGATTCCAGGCCTGCAATGTACCGTCTTTGGATCGGAACACCACGCGGCCATCGGGCAATCCCCGGAGACACAGAGTCTGCCGATTCCTGCCGCACTGTTGATTACGAACCATGATGTTGTTGCGACTATGGAGAGTGTGCAAGACTACGCCACTTTCAGAATCCCATACTCGCAGGGTGCCATTGTTTGACCCGGATACCATGCGGCCATTGGGCAGTACTGCGAGACCCCAGACATCCGCCATGTGACCTTCGAGACTGCGTACAGTCTTGCCGCTGTCCGGTTCCGTGACCCGCAATGTCTTGTCGTCGGAGCCGGAGACCAAATGACCGTTGGGTAGTACTGCGACGCTTGAGACCGCGTCGGTATGGCCTTCCAGGATAGAAATGGTTTCTCCACTGTCCGGATCCCAAACGCGTATTGTGACATCCCTCGACCCGGAGACGATACGGCCATCGGGTAACACTGCAACACTGGTCACAGAGCCGGTGTGGCCCCTTAGGGTAAGTATGGACTCCCCGCTAAGCAAATCCCAGATACGCAGGGTCTTATCCGCTGAACCGGAGACCACGTTGCCCCCGGGCAGTATCGCTACGCTTGAGACCGCGCCGGTATGACCTTCCAGAACTTGAAGACAGTCACCATATTTCGGATTCCAGATTCTCAGGGTCTTGTCGTTCGAGCCGGAAACCACCCGCCCGTTGGGCAGCAATGCCACACTGCGGACATAGTCAGTATGGCCTTCCAGCGAGCGGAGCGGCTTACCATCTTTTGGATCCCTGACTCGCAGGATTTTGCCAGAGATGGAGACCACCCGGCCGTTCGGCAACATCACATCGCGACTAAGATCCCACCTGAGGTCTTCAAGGGGGGAAAATACGCTTTCACCGCTGTCCAGATCCCACACGTGGGGGCGCTCTTTTTGCGGGCGGAATGCTACCCGACCATCAGGCAACACCGCGACACTTTCGATCGCGTTGCCCGGACTCTCGAGAGTACGAAATACTTCACCGCTATCTGGATCTCGGATTCGGAGTGAGCCGTCAGACGAGCCTGAGACCAAGCGGCCATCGGGTAACACAGCTTGGTTCAGAGCCTTGTCGCTGTGACCCTCGAAGGTGCGTACAGCCTCACAACTCTTGGGATCCCAGATCCGCAACGTGTAGTCCCGTGAAGCAGAGACCACCCGCCCATCGGGCAGCACCGCGATGTCCAGAACCCACCAGGTGTGCCCCCAAAAAGTACGCTCGATCTCGCCATTATCCAGATTCCAGATTCGGACACTCCAGTCAGACGAACCCGAGACCAACCGGCCGTCGGGCAGCACGGCTATGCTCGTAATGTCGTAAGTCTGTTCTTCGAGCGTGCGCAGGCACTTGCCGCTGCGCGGGTTCCAAATCCGCAGCGTTCGGTCCGTCGCGCCTGTTACCACCCGGCCGTCGGGTAGCACCGCGATGCTTGTGATCGTGCCGCTGTGACCTATGAGGCTGCAGATCGTGTTACAGGTCTCCGGATTCCAGACCCGCACGGTATTGTCGTCGGAACCAGAGTAGATAAGGCCCTCGGAAGAAACAGCAACCCTGGTCACTGCACCGGTGTGGCCCTTGAGGATGTGTATCAGTGGGCCATTAGCTACGGTCATCCGTTGCACCACCGGACGCTCAGGGGAGGCCGAACAACCATCTCACCACCAACTCGCAATTCCCAGATTACGCTCGGCGCAGACCTTGAAGAATTTGCAGAGTTCTGCAACCTGGGTTTCAAGGTCGACAGAGCTGAGGTTGTAGCAGTCCACCTCGCCCGGATTGCAGTCCCGCAGGGCCTTGTACATCGCCTTGACCCGATCGGGCGGAATGAAGTTGTCATAGAGATCCACGCCAGTGACCTCAATCACCAGGCTCCAATAGAGCTTGCCTCGAATGCTGCCCTCATCACTGTCCGCTATCCCGCCACAGAGGTTTGGCGCCTCGGCCCTAAAAGCCGCGATATCGTCGGCGGTCAACTCCTCTTCCGGGCCACGCATTGCATAGTTGTCCAGTCCCATTAGCGGTTATCTCCACCTCCTGAAATTCCTTTCTGCAAACCGACTCAATGGACTTTTGCTCACTTTTCCTGTCCTTCAGTGAATTATCCTTGTGTCAGATTTTTCAGGCTCCTCCAGGAGCAGGAAATGGACTCGGCCACTCCTGTCTCCTGTAACGATCAGGCCATCCGAAGTTGTCGTGACTGTGCCTATCGATGCTTCCAGGTTCAGAGTCGCTATGGTCTCGCCACTGACCGGATTCCATACCCTCAGAGTTTGGTCATCAGAGCCGGAAACCACCCGACCACCGGGTAGTACCGCGACACTCCTGACCACCTTTGTGTGGCCTACGAGAGTGCATAGAGTCTGGCCGTTATCAGGATTCCATATCCTCAAGGTGTTGTCCCATGAGCCGGAGACCAGCCAGCTGGTTAGGGTCTCGTCTCAGGATATGGTCTGAGAGCCGAATTGTGTCCCTGGTCAGTCGTAGAGAGTTGACCATCTCCTGGGTGACGTTTGCCGTACCTGGTTTCATACTGGGGCAGACTCGTATCTTCCAAGGCTGATGTGTAAGTATGCGCGTCAACTGTGAAGACAGGCAAGACAATCGTGCAAGATTGGTCGGTGGGGTATGTGGGTATCTACTGACGATGACAGGAAAAGACGGTGAGGCTGCTGATTGATGTTTTTGTTGCGGCCAGATGTCAACGTTTCAAGCAACACCACACGTGGAAATTTGTTACATTCAGGAATGTGAAAATTTATCTGGATATTGATGGCGTCCTTCTGACAAAGGATAAGAAAGTGCCTGAACATGGCGACCAGCTCTTAGCCTATCTGGTCCAAAACTACGATTGTTACTGGCTGACAACGCATTGCCACGGGGGTGGCAACAACGCCATGGAGTACCTATCCCAATATTATCCTGATTCAATATTGGAAAAGCTACCCCGGATAAAACGGACTGACTGGACGACTTTGAAGACGGAAGCGATAGATTTTGATTCTGACTTTGTCTGGCTGGAAGACTGTCCCTTTGAATCTGAAAAAATTGCGCTGAGTGAGCGCGATAAAATCAAATCCCTGATTGTTGTTGATTTGAAAAGAGAGGGTGAGCTTAAGTTGATCCAGGAGAAGATTGAGCTAATCTCGGGCAATCCAGCGACAGCGACTGCAAGCACATGACCCCGAAACTGTTTGAATTACTGAATGACCTGAAAAACGCAAAACTGCCTTTCGAGCAGCGGTTTACTGTGGTACAGGAAATTGGCCGTGAAGTGTTGCTCCGGAAAATCGAAGTACCCGAAACCCCCTTGTTCTATCAACCAACGGTCGATTTATGGAGAGACCTGGGTTTGAGCGGTAAAGATCGTGGCGATAAGTGTCTGATTGGAACCAGGACAAAGCTGGCGACTATTTGCTACTGGCTTTCTCTACGGTCATCCGATGGCCAGAAGTTCTTTAACATTTTCCCAGGGTAAAAAGGGCTGAAGGTTTTAGGAGCCAGGCTCAGAAAGAATTGATTGCAGGGAAAATAAAATCGGGATATGGGGCATCAATATACGAATTCCACTGGGAGTACCCGATTGAGGGGATGGGTGTAAGAAAAGACCTGATCTCCGTGATCACTGATGAAGATGAAAGGATACCGTTGCTTGGTTGGTGCAGGCAAAATGACCTGATAGTTTTTTGTAATCGCTGTGGCCTTGATATTACTTACGAGGTTTCCAAAGACTGCCTGCACAGAATTTAGAAAAAAACCCGGGTTTCGGGCTTGGCACCCTATCTTAAATCTGCAATATCCCAGACTTTTACCGTCATATCATCCCCGGCTGATATAACATATTTGCCGCATGGGCTGAAGACACATCCATTCACCCACCCTGCATGGCCCTCCAGTGTCAGCAGATGCTCGCAAGTTCGGGGATTCCATAGTTTCAACGTTCCATCCCAGCTTGAGCTCAAAAGCAAGCAACTATCGAAGCTGATCGCACAAGCTGTGATATCTTCTCTATGCCCTTTAAAAACACGCATCTCCGACATGGACTCAGTGTCCCATATCCTGAGAAAACCATCAGAGCCACCTGAAACCATAAAAGACCCATCCGGGCTTATGGCGCAGGCTTTTACATCTCCACTCGGGTCTATATCATCCCAGGACTCGAGTGCAGCAATTTGTTCACCATCTTGAGCACTCCATATGACCAGGTGCTGGTCGGTCCCGGCGGTAACAATATAAGATCCATCAGAACTGATTGCACAATCGTGAAGTATGTCATCAGTCAATATTGAGCTCCGCTCATCACCTGTTTGAAAATCCAGCAGCACAACGAAGAAACTTGCGATCACAATGGTTGAGTCTTCAGTGCATGCTGAGCAGGCAAGGCCTGGAGGTTTGAGACGATTAAGATTTTCCCCGGTTCGGGCATCCCACACTACCGTGCAATCTTCACCAACTGAAATAATCAAAGAGCCATCCCGGCTTATAGCACAGGCTTTTATTGCTTCTTCATGACCAGCCAGGGTTAGCAATTCCTCACCGCTTTCAAAATCCCAGACTTTTAATGTGTGATCAGTCGGCTGGTCATATATCTTCATGACATTTCCGGCGCCTGACACCACAAAAGAGCCGTCCGGGCTGATTGCGCAGGCATTGACGGGATCGGAATGACCAGAGAATGTGCGGACGAGTCTGTGTTGGTTACTGCTGGAGTCAATTGGTTTGAACATGAATTTTCAAAGGCCTCAATGAGTTAATTCTGAAGGTGGCGTAGGTTGATGCAATATTAGACAATGCTCATCGTTTGGAGATTCAGCGATGAACGAAAATATCCTCCATACCGATTGTGATTTTGTCACCAGACCGCATCTGCGGTTGGCTTGTCCACCGAAGAATATGAGATCATCACCCGGTAGCTCACGAGACTTCCTCTTCTCCAAAGCCAAGCCCCATCTTACGCTCCTTTGGCCCGTCAGGTTCCTAGAATAATGAGTATTAGTTGATGCGTAATCGCGCTGTTACAAAAATCAAAATATACTGGAGCACATTGCCTCTGCCTCCAACCTTACTGTTGGGGTTCCGCTGATGCAATGCAGTTTAAGCTTGACGGCCGGTCAGGCAGTGACGACGATGAGAACTCACAGGGTTTCAGTTACACTGCGAGCGATATGTTCTTGATTTTCGACGCCACCGGCAAGGACCTGTCTGAATAAGTATTGCGGGAAAGCAACTGCCCAGCCGTCGTTGTGAGGTTAACAGTCAGAATGAAATCAATACCGCGGAGGCACCGGAATCCAACGTGACAACTGTCACTCAAGAGATGATCGATTCGTTACGCCTCGCCAAGGGTGCGATCCAGCTTTCGGATCATGTTCTGAAGCGGGATCCCGACCAACTCGACGGCCAGTTTTGGGGCCGGCTTCCACGTGATCGACCGGGGTTGCGCCGGTTGCTGGACGAGGCTGTGTCAAAGGAGAGGCGACCATGGTTGCGACCGCTTGTCCCAAGCCTTGAGAACTCCGGCGGTGCCCTGGAAAGAACGTTGGCCGGCCATAGTAAGAATGTTGGTGCCGTGGCAATTACCTGCGACGGACGACGCGTGGTCTCGGCTTCAGCTGACTTGACGGTCAAAGTATGGGAGATGAATCATGGCAAGCTTGAGAAGACACTGTCTGATCAGAGCGAGGAGTCCCGAGGTGGACTAACCGAGACTCTTCGAGTGGGAGCGATCACTGTTATTCCAAACTCCCAACTCTTGGTTTGCGCCTTCAATGATTCAACACCCCGGGTGTGGGATATCGAGAGCGGGAAGGTTGTTTGCCTACTGGAAGGTCACACGGCAGCGGTGCGTGATATCACAACAACCCCGGATGGAGGAGCAATCGTGACTGCTTCCGCCGACCATTCCCTCCGAGTATGGCGGTTGAAGCACTGGTCTCAGTCGCGCTGGACTGCAATTGAGAGAATGGTGTTGACCGGCCACCGTGATGAAGTCAGAGCCGCTGCTGTGACTGGGGACGGACTGTACATAGTCTCAGCTGCTGACGATGGAACCGTCAGGTTGTGGGATATCAATAGAGGTACAGAACACTATGTTTTTACCGGCCATACGAATATTGTAAGTGGTGTGGCCGTCAGCCCAAACGGCAAATATGCCGCTTCATCCTGCGCAGATGGGAGACTTATTGTCTGGAATCTGCAGGAGCACACCATCGTCAGGACACTGAGTAGTGACCTGCTTGGATCGTCATTAGATCAGCACCGCTCCTGGTTGAACTGTGTCGTTTTTACACCGGATGGAAACCTGATTCTCTCCGGGGCTCGCGACTCTACCATAAAGGCTTGGAAATCCCCAAAGGGGCTGGCGTCCAGCCTCCGCGGGCACACGGGCTGTGTGAACGATGTTGCTGTGACCAGAGACGGAAGACGAGCGGTCTCTGCATCGGAAGACCACACTCTCAAAGTCTGGAACCTTGCTGGCGAAGCGCCTTCATCCACGAATCGTCACGCATATAACGTTTCTTGTGTCGCAGTCTCCCCGGATGAGAGACAGGTGGCGACCGGGTCCCATGATGGGACCCTGAAAATCTGGGATCTCGAGTCGGGTAAACTTGACCTCGATCTGAAAGCTGAAGTGGACCGAAAAATACTCGCCGATGTGCCCGCCGCAAAGCAGGTTTGGTCTATTGCTATGCTCCCGGGCGCCAGGGCACTTTCAGCACATCTCGAAGGTTCTGTGCGGGTATGGGATCTCAAACGTGGCGAGGAGCGGTTTAGATTGCGCAGCAGTGCGGGCCTCATTTCCAAAGTGGCATCGACTCAGAATGGACGGCGTGTTGTAACGGCCAGTAATGGGGTGCTCACACTCTGGGAGTTAGAGCCGTATCGGGCTGTAGAGGTGATGACTATCGATACCCACTCTGTCGGCGTCCGTTTGCTACATATTATCTCCAATGGCCAAACGTGCGTTGGCGTTACAAACGAGGGGGTGCTGTTCCGTTGGAATCTTGAGCCCTCAAGGTGGAAGCGGCAATTCTCGAAGGGTATGAGGTTTCAGCAGATGGTAGGATTATCCGACTCATCAGTTCCCGTAACGATCACGCATGATGCGCGACAGATTGTGACCGGTACGGACACTGGGCTGAGAATTTGGGACCTCGCTGACAAGGGAGAATCTGTATCGTTGATCTGTCACCCGACCGCTGTCTCTGCATTAGCCGTCAGCAGCAATGGTTTGTGGGGCGTTTCCGGGCACGGCGACGGTGTAGTGGAACTCTGGGACCTTGTCGAAGGAGAACTCCAGGCCACATTTACCGGAGACGATTCGATTTCCGCAATCGCCGTAACATCAGACGGGCGCACTCTCATAGCCGGTGAGGTATCCGGCCGTGTACATGTTCTTAGAAACAGTAAACAGGGCTAACTTAGCGAAAGGAGGAAGAAATGGAGAATTTCAAGGAAAGAGCCATTGCGGCAGAGAGGTTGTGGCTGTCGGGCAAGCTGGAAGAGGCAACTAAGAGTTACCTGAAAATCATCCGCTCGCTGGACGAATCTGACCGTGGCCTGGAGGGTGGATTCCTTATCAACATTGGTTTGATTGCTGAGGAAGCCAGTCAATGGCAAGCTGCCGTAAAGTCCTACCAAGCAGCCATATCCGTCCTGGATGGCATGGATAGCAGAGATGATGAGAGCGGACATCAATGCGCGAACGCACATTACAACATCGCCAGAATATTGCGCGCAGGGGGCAATGATAAGTATAAAGTATATGCGCAGCGGGCGATTGAGCGGTATCAGGCGAATCCGCTGGCATCGGCCACCGACATCAGGGATGCAAAGAATCTCCTCAAGAGTGGCAAGACGCTAAAGACTCTGCTCCTTGTGATTGTAATTCTTGTGATTGTGGTTGTAGCTTGGCGCTTGTTTTTTTGAGTGCTCCACGCGGGTTCTGGCACAATTTTGTCAAAGCTGGCTGACGGGTAAGCAGATGCTGGCTAAGCTTCTTATTGGCTGCTTCATTCAGGCATCTACTCTCCTTTCTTTTTTGCCCAGCTCGACCGTTCACACTTGAAAGGATTCACCTTCCAAGGGCCTCCACAATTTAATTCAGGACAACGCATCTCTTGGTCCAGCCACTTTTCCTGGAATGGTACCTGCTTATTACAAAAGGGGCATTGGATGACATAGCCGTCACCGAAGTCGGTTGGCGTCAGAAAGACCGGATGCTTGGAGAGCGCGATGGAACTTGACGCTGGCATCTTGCCCAGGGCGTGATCATAATCATCCTGGAGCTTGAGAACTCCGGTGTAAAGCCTGGAAACCTCACCCTCGGAGTCAGTTGTCTCGACAACCCCGACCTCGGTCACCTTGCGCTCGAGGAAGGTAAAGTTGGTGAGGGTCTTGTAGACCCTTTCCCATTCCATTGCCTCGGTGAGGTGGAAGGGGAGTTCGCTCAGGCTGCGCAGGGAGTCGCCTTTGCAACTTCCGTCACTGTCGGGGTCGAGCTGGGTTTCGAAATAGTCAGAAATAGCACGATGGGCGATGATCCGCTTAACTTCACCGGTCAGGTAGCGCCGCTGGACTGCCTCCCGAATCTGGCCATGGTAAAAATCAAGGAGTTTGCCCCGTCGCATAAGATAGGGCAACAGTAAGGCGCGCAGGGCTGCCAGGTTGCCCTGGGGGTCGGGCTCGTCTCCGTTACCACCTGGTGCAACAAGCCCAACGAGCTCCAACTGGGCCATGCCATTTCGGCCGAGGCTCAGATAGGAAGTGTAGGGCCCAACAATTTCCTGACCGATCGGTTTCCCCTCAGCATCGCGGAATCCGGGATCCTTCTCGAGCCGCTTGAGAATCCAGTTGAAAAGTGGTTGGACCTCACCCGGCAACTCACCAATCCGGTCACTGATTTCCTCGTAGGTTCCCAGGGTACGGACTTCTTCAAGCGCGGTGAGAAGATAGAGAGGTTTCCCGGCGTGCTCTTTACCCAGGAACAATGCCCGCTGATCATCGTCCAGATTTTTGCGATAACGCTCAAGGAAGCTGTCGATAATGCTGGTGGCATCTGCGTTGCTCAAGGGATGGAGGGGTTCCTCGGTCGGCGGTTCGCGCCGTTGCCGCAAGGCTTCGAGAGCCGCGCTCAGGTCGATTGCGGAGAGGATTACCCGCACATTTCCGGGCAGGCTGTCGGGCAGCCAGGTCATCGCCCAGGCCCCGTGTGCCTGATCCAGCTGGTTCACCGCGTCGAGCACTAACACCACTTTGCGTACCTTGGCTGCCTTTTCAAGAAGTTCGGGAAGGGCCTTGCGCAGTTCTTCGTAATCGGCCGGAACCTCATCACTGAGGTCCGCACCGACAACAACTTCGTGGCAGATGCGCTGCAGAACCTCACGCAGATTGGTGGCGTTGACACCTACAAAGTGCGAAATGACGAGGTGGTCCGGATGCGCCGGGCGATGTTCGGTGCCCACATAATCACGTAGGAATTTCGCGAGCAGCGCGGATTTACCACTACCCGGATCGCCAGCTAGCAGGAAGTAGGGATTTCCACCACTGCCTTCGGCGTGCTCAGTCAGCGCCTCGAATACTGGCGCCCGTTCACCCACCACGTAGCGCTCGGTATGTCTTTCGATTTCGGCTTCGAGGATTTCGTTTTCCTTGGCAAAGTGATCCAATTCCTCCGATGCCGCGGCCCCCAGCTCGGCTTCGATGCCCGCAAGGAGATCATCGTAGACGTGCTCACCAAACTCTTCCAGGTCGACCAAGCGCTCTGCCTGCTCGTCCCAACGGCAGGGATAGTCGTAAGTTGGCAGCTCGACCATTTCCACACGTCCCGGTGCCGTTTGCATCAGGCCTTCGGATTTCCTGACCTGGTTCTTTAAGGCTTCAAGAGCCTCCTCGGCGAAGCTGCCAACGGGCTCGCGATAATCCCTGGCATGGGGTACTGGAATAGAGTTGCTCGCTTCGGGCTTGCGAAAATAAAAGTATCGATAGGTGGGTTTGTCGAGGCGCCCGAGGGCTCCAAAGTGTATTTCTGATGCGGTGATTGAGTGCTTGGCGTCGGGTAGGCCGGCTACCTGGAGAATCTGCACTGCAAGGTTGCCCTGGTCATTCCAGGTCTGTACGTCATCCTTCACCTGTGGCTTCTCACCCAGCCGATAGACGCCTTCGGTCTCGTCCAGGCTGTAAAGTTGATCAAAGACCTGCCGCTGTTCATCGGTCAGTTTCATTGCAGGTGTGTCGCCGGCAAGAACGCGATCGAGAAAAGCGCGATCGATAGTCCGGGGCGGCGGTACCCAGCCGTAGCGGCCTCCCAACATGCAGATAAAGCGTGGCTGGCAACGTTCGATCTCGTCCATGCACAGCGCAAAAGCATCCTGGTCAGCCGTCACACCCCAACGCAGGTCTACGTCGACGAAATGAACCCGGCGTTTGAGAAGTACCTCGCGCAAACGCGGAAAGACAAAACGAACCAGGTGGTCGCGCTCGGCATGCATGTCCTTGAAGGTCGATGAAATAAATACGCGGACTTCTTTCCAGGCTTCAGACATAGGTTTTCCAAGGGGGCTGATACAGGAAGGAATGGTTTACAGAAAGTGATCGCTGTGAACGATCAATACGTCCTGCGTGAGTACCGGAAACGAGCATAGGAAGAATTAAAACCATCTTTCCAGTAATTCAATAAATTGAATGAACCGTCATCTTACCCCTTCATCTCATGGGTTGCGAAGACCTTTTGCGATGCTCCGCTCGAGTTTAAATTTACCTGCCAGGTATCTACGCTATCAACCACTTACACTACGTTGCAATCGTTCATGACCACCTGCTGCTACTTCTTCAAAGTGGCTATCCAGTTCTGCAAAAATGTCCCATCGTTGCTTGCCGATCATTAACGCAAATTGATCAATAATTTTTAACTCCAACTCTTCGGCGCGCTTGCCTTTCCACAACTTGTCAGCCAGTGCAATCAACAACTCTTCAATTGAACAATCCATGCTGGCCCAACGAGCGTGTGATAGGCAACATCGGGCTATAGCTGGATCGACGCCCTGTTGCAAAAGCATTTTTTGTCCTCCGGGTTCATGTTTTGAACCGGATCCTGTCATTTCATTGGTGTGAACGATTTTTCCCACGTCATGGATGACAACTCCGATTCTTACGAAGCCCCCGTCTATCGGAAAACCCATATCGTCACATTTTTTTATGATCAAATCAGCTGCTTCACCCACCAAGTGAGCATGAGTTTTCAAATGTTCCGGAGCACCAAGAACATCAAGCAATTTCAAAGCGTCATTTCTGGTGTTAAGCACTTTGTTCCTTAAGGTTGTTAACGCGCAGTCTTTCCCTCGAGACTTAGCAGGCGAAGCTGACTGCCCGTGGTGACTGCCCAAATGGAGCCGCATGGGTGAGTCCGAATGAGAGTAGTGTTCACCGGAAACCAGGATACCTCTTCCTCACTTCGACAAGATTCGATTACTATCTCGTTCCCTCGTCCAAGTGCCCTGTAGGGGTAGCTCTCCGGACCGGCAGCGATTGCCGAGACGTCCCCGCGCCCATAGACTATCTGAATGTCATTGTCTTGTTCGCCATGTTTCAATGTCTTCCCTTTTGAACTCCCGCCTGGTGTGCCGCCAGATACAGTTTGCCCATTCCAAAGGTAGTTGCGGAATGCGTCGGCGACCGCGATTCGTTCGCCATCTGGGGAGAAACCGAGTTCAAAATGCCGGTCATTTTCAGTTTGGTAGTAGCGAATCAGGCCTAATAGTTCACCTGTTCCAGCATGCCACACCCGCACGTACCAGGCGTCTCGAGAGACAATGTGCTGGCTTACCCAATGAACATCAAAAGATGCTCCGCCATGCCCGCTTAAAAAAGAAAATTCGGAATCTGGACCAGCTGATTTCCCTGAAGTTGGAAGTGGAATTGGCCCAGCCAGGTTTTGCTCACCAAGTTCCCATATTCGAGCAGCATCATCTGCCTTCCCGGCCCCAGAGACCAACCTGCATCCGTCAGGGGAGAAGGCCAAACTGCCAACAGTTTCGGTGTGTCCCACGAGAGAGAGCAAAAGGCGGCCTGAAGCGGCGTGCCAGATTCTGATTGTATGATCTGTTGAACCTGAAGCAATAAGTCGTTCATCTGGTGAGAATTTAACAACCGAGACTTCGGCTTGCTGTTGAAACCTTGAGCACTCTTCACCAGAACTTGTATCAGAGATACTAATGGTTGTTCCACCCTCTGAACACGAAGCCAGTAGTCGCCCGGTTCTAGACAGCGTGCATAAGTATCCGCTTTCTCCATGACTAAGTTCTTTACCTGACGCAAGGTCCCAAAGGCGCCATGAATCAATCGATTCTGAGAAAAGCCTTTCTTCGTCAGGAAGAAAGCGGAATTGGCGGACCTCCCGATCATGACCATGTAATCGTGTGGAGAGTAACCCTGTCTCGGTATCCCAAACCCCTATCGCTCCGTCCTGTGAAGCAGTGACAACACGATGCCCGTCGGGTGTAAAGTTAACAAGCCCGATCGCTGTCGCGTGATCACGCTGACTCTTTAGCGCAGTTCGCGGCTGAGATGGTTTCCAAAGCCGAATAGTCCGGTCTTCACCACCGGACGCAATCCACTTTCCATCCGGTGAATAAGCCACCGCAACCACCGGGCCATCATGTCCCATAAAGTCAGCGATCATGGAGTGTTGAGCAATGTCCCAAAGCCGAACACTCTCATCGTCTGAAGCAGAGACGATCCTATTTCCATCAGGCGAGAAAGCGAGTGACCTCACTGCGTCTTCATGACCTTGAATTTGGGCGATCTCTTGTCTTTCTTCCACGCTCCACAGATGCAATGATCCATCGAACGATCCTGCCGCAACAATGCGGCCACCAGGAGCATAGGCAATACTCATCGCGTTAATCTCCCAGCGTGACAGAACCTCACCGGACTCGACATCGTGAAACAGTACCGCGTTCCTTTTCGCCGATACAAAATGCCGAGCGTCAGGGGAATAGGAAATATCCCAGGCGTTAATAGAGTTGATGACTAAAGGAGGCTCATCGATACTCACGCTCTCACTCGGTCTTCCGGTGCCGCCTACGGTAATCCGGTGTCCATCTGGAGAGCATTTCACACATTGCCCTCGAGAGACGGCTTCAACACTTACCAACTGAGCACCAGTTTCCAGGTCCCAGATCTGTAATGTCTTTGTATCGCTACTCGTACCATCTGCTATCGAGACGATCCATGCTGCGTCAGGAGAGACGTCCACATCTGCCCCGTCATAAATGGATGTTTTTATCCTCATCAGCTCGGCGCCCGACCATACGTCCCATACGCGTATCGTTTGGTCAATACCCTGGGCAGTTGATACCAGACGGCGTCCGTCGGGCGTAAATGCCACTCCGCTGATGCCATCGCTATGTCCACCAAGAATACGAACTAACTCTCGACTTTCCCTTACCGGCTTTCGTGACCGTAACCAGGGTGTTGCATTGGGAGCCGTTCGGATTACATATTCGGATCTCAAGCTTGTGGCAACAGCACCTGATTCCCATTGGAGGCGGTTGTAGAATTGCTGCCAAAGCAGGTTCGGCCTGCGAGTGATCGAATGACTCTCAAGTCTCAATGTGCTTGCGAACGCTTGAAGTATCCTGTTAGAGCCATTTGGAGGCTTCATGCTTGTTGTTTCCATTCGTTCGTCGTCAGTCTGATATTTTGCAACAGAACCATTTACACGTTGAGAGTATAGTCAAACAGAAGCTAATTTTATTGTAATTTGTTGGGGACGGCCGCGCTGACGGTGCGCCCCTGAATTTATATTTCCCCACAGGTCGCCGCCAGCAGGGTTGCTTCAAAGCGGGGGCGTTTCAGATTTCTGGTCATCTTTGTTCACTATGGAAATTTGTTATCTGACATGTCATCTTCATGATACGCGATGACGCCAACGCATAAAGAAGGCCAAGAGAGTATCATGAGTCGAATGCTTGGCGTCCAAGGCCGAATGACGAATGCTACGGGGGAAGGCAACATCGAGTTGATGGTGTTGATGCTCATCATCGGGGCGCTTTTGGGTATTGGTCTGCCCCTGATTTTTAGTAACTATCTTAAATGGTCTGGGTGGCTTCCGTACGCATACACCCTGCTTGCCGGAATCAGCATCGCCATACTCTATGGTGTCTTCAATCGGAATATCCCCCTGGCCCTCTTCCTCTTCGCTATCGCCCTGGTCGCGGCAGCATTTTTCATCATTGCGGGGCTTTATCCGCCCCTGCTTATCGTGGTGGTCATCCTGGTAGTTTTGTACAACCTCATCTACAGATGGATCGACCGCCTGTGGCGGCAGTGGGCGACGAGGAAGAATCGACGCTGAGAGGGCAGCACACCATTGTTGGTGTCTTGAAGAGGAAGCCCCTTTTTAGGGGGCTAAGGGCAAGTCCGTGTTCTTAGAATGCGGATGTTTAGATGGTGCCGGCACCAAGATTCGAACTCGGGACCTACTGACTACAAAACATCAGTTCCGTCCCTTCCCTGTGTTTCATATCATTTCAGATAGCTCATATTAAGTATAAGATACAAAAGGTTACTGTTAGCCATCATTTCATATCATTTCAGTATATACCCAAGGCTGTGTTTGCCATTTCTGCAGAGATGTATTTTATCGAGATAGGAAACGGGGTTAAATA
>CAZAWX010000030.1:0-22736 GCA_964488985.1 uncultured Ectothiorhodospiraceae bacterium | reverse complement strand
TGCGCATTGCGCAGGGTAAGGACTGACTCACAAGACACGCCGCAAGTACGTCCATCATACAAGGCTCGGTCGCAGCATCCTTGCTGCTCACGGTCTTGTCAATCAGCCCTCACCCTGCGCAACGCTAGTGTGAACAGGATTTTCGCACCGCTATATAGCTGCTGGGAACCTGTCAAATTTAGTTTGCCCAGAGCCCTTAGGGCCTGCGATTGAACTACGCACCCAACAGATCCGTTAATCCCGCAATGCTCTCCAGAACCGTATCGGCAAGGGGTTCAAGCATCTCCCGGCTGGCGACCCCGCTCATGACCGCTACCACTGTACCGGCACCTGCCGCGCGGCCCATCTGTAGATCATGGGGAGTATCGCCCACTACCAGGATTTCCCCCGCCAACAGACCGCAGGCATGACAATATGCCTGCACCATCCCCGGACCTGGTTTATGGCCAAAGCCGCTATCGCAACCGCAGATAAAATCCAGCTGTGCATGAATTCCAAAACTTTCCAGAACATCTTCAGCCGCCTGCTGGATATCCATGGTAGCAACCCCCAGTTTACAGCCCCGGGTCTTTAGTCTGGCGAACAACGTCACCAAGTCTGTTACTGGAACGGAATTTTGCCGCGCCACAGCCGTCATAAAATCGAGACTTTCATCCAGTAATTCCTCTCCACCGTCCAAGCCAAGCGCACCAATCCAACCAGCCAGCAACTCCCGGCTGGTGCCACAGGCCCACAACGATCCAGCCTCCAACTTACCCAGGTGTTGCTGGTAACCCGCCTTGCACATTAAAGGTTGTAGTTGCAGGGGAGCCCCGGCCAGTTCGCAAAGCCGCGTTGCGGCCTGTATCCCAGCAGGTATCCACGCCTTGTCGAAGTCAATCAAGGTTCCGTCCTTGTCAAACAGAATCCCTTTCACAGTCCTGCCCGCAAGCACATTCATCATCGCTTAAGTCCCTGCTCGAATCGCGCAATACAGGCTGATTTGTCCTACCTCGAGGCGCAGTTGATCGTGTCCGGCAATGAATGCCTGTATCTTCCCGCTGGCATGTAAGTCCTTGAGTTGCTGTTGAGCAGTTTGCATTTCCTGAGCCGAGACATCCGCCCAGATTGAATCACCATTGCGCCAATTTTCGTGCTCAGGGCCATGCGCATCAAAATAGTGCCTGCCCTGCAAAATTGCATCAACCGGAACGTAACATCGCCGATATTCAAAGCCAGCTTCCGTTAATAATTCAATGACCTCATCACGCTGCAAATGCCGATCACACATCCGTGACAGCGCCTTTGGAATTAATGAGTAAAACCACCAGCCCTGGCGTAATTGCCCGGGGGTACAACTATTGAGTACGAACACGCCCCCCGGGCGTATTACCCGGGCCAGTTCGGCAAACAATTTTCGTCTTAGTTGCCAATTTTGCTGCCGTGTATCGGGCAGATGATGCAACACCTGATTCATCATTGCTCCGTCCACACTCGCAGCTTCAAGAGGCAGTTGAGTCAAATCGTCCTGCATCAATCTCATATTGCCCTGCCCTATTTCGGCCGCCAGTTTGAGCTTCGCCTGAGCCAGCATGCCTGCATTCATATCCACACCGGTCATACGTTCGACGTAGGGCAGCAACGCTTTGCTATAACTCCCTGTACCGCAGCCCGCATCTAAAAGATGACTGTGCTGTAAATCAAGCCCGGCACAAAGCAGGCTGCCACAGATTGCCTCCAACCCAACCGCTTCCCGGGTTTGATCATAGTTCGCTGATGTATGGCTGTAGTTTTCAAATGAACTCATTGTATCCCTCGTACTGATTGCCACCTGTTAACGGGCCAGCCGCCACCATGGCCGGGCGCCTGGATGAAATTCAGGTTATCCTTCACCGTTCCTATAGTCATAAATAGTTACTGATGAAGCAACAACGATTTGCAGGCACCGATGCCTACGTGGCGACCGAAGATTTAATGCTGGCCGTCAATGCTGCTGTCACCCTGGGCCGTCCTCTGTTGATAAAAGGTGAACCCGGAACCGGTAAAACCATGCTTGCCCAGGAAGTGGCCAAAGCACTGGCAGCGCCTTTGCTACAGTGGCATATCAAATCCACCACCCGCGCCCAGCAAGGACTGTATGAATACGATGCGGTAGCAAGATTGCGCGATTCACAGCTTGGCGATGAACGGGTTCATGATATTTCGAATTACATTTTACCGGGCAAACTCTGGAAAGCCTTTGAACATGAGCAACGCCCGGTGTTGTTAATCGATGAAATTGACAAAGCAGACATCGAATTCCCCAATGATTTGTTGCTTGAACTCGACCGCATGGAGTTTTATGTCTATGAAACAGGGCAAGTCATCCGTGCCCGGCAACGCCCCATCATCATCATCACCAGCAACAATGAAAAAGAGTTACCCGATGCTTTTTTACGCCGCTGTTTCTTCCATTACATCCGTTTTCCTGATACGGACACCATGGTAAAGATTGTTGATGTGCATTACCCCGGATTAAAAAAATCGCTGCTTGAAGAAAGTTTACGTATATTTTTCGAAGTCCGTGATGTTCCCGGGTTGAAGAAAAAACCGACGACCTCTGAATTACTGGATTGGATAAAACTATTGCTTGCAGAAGATATTCCAGTCGAGGTTCTGCGCCAGAACGACCACAAATCCATCATTCCACCACTGCACGGTGCCTTGCTTAAAAATGAACAGGACATCCACTTGTTCGAACGATTGGTGTTTCTCAACCGCAGGCAGAACTGACGCCTTGCAGGAGCAAACAGATGTTCCAACCAATAATTCAATGTCCTGACCAGAACGGTTTAAAGACCAGGCCACATACTCGCGTTATCCAGGCTGTTTGACTGCCCATGTTGATGCCGTTCTTTTTCAAGCTTCGACAAAATGGGATCCCTGCGTCCATCACCGAATATCTGAGTCTGCTCGGCGCACTCGAAGCACAGGTTTGCGATTACCGTGTCGATTCGTTTTACCACCTCGCGCGCTGCGCCCTGGTCAAGGACGAGCGCCATTACGACCGTTATGATCAGACCTTTGCCGAATATTTCCAGGACGCGGAAAATCTCTTCGAAGCCATTGCCGGTGACATCCCCGAGGAGTGGTTACGCAAACAGGCCGAACGGCATCTAAGCGAAGCGGAAAAACGTAAAATCGAATCTCTGGGCGGTTGGGGAAAACTGCTGGAAACTCTGCGCAAACGCCTTGCTGAGCAACACAAACGCCATCAGGGTGGCAGCAAGATGATTGGCACCGCCGGAACCTCACCCTTCGGCGCCTACGGTTACAACCCCGAAGGGGTGCGTATTGGCCAGCATGAATCGCGCCATCGGCGGGCAGTCAAGGTTTGGGACAAACGCGAGTTTCAAAATCTGGATGACCGCCTGGCGCTGGGGACCAGGAATCTGCAGATGGCCCTGCGCAGGCTACGCAAATTTGCCCGCCAGGGCGCTGCTGAAGAACTGGATCTGGAAGGCACTATCAAGGGCACTGCAAAAAATGCTGGGTTGCTGGATATTCACATGATCCCTGAGCGCCACAATGCAATCAAAGTACTGTTATTTTTCGATGTTGGCGGATCGATGAACGATCATGTGCGTGTTTGTGAAGGGTTGTTCTCAGCCGCCCGTTCTGAATTCAGACACCTTGAATATCACTATTTTCACAACTTCATTTATGCCTCGGTATGGAACAATAACCAGCGGCGACGCACGCAGCGTTTAGCACTTACTGAACTGATGCGCACTTACGGCTCGGATCACAAATTAATTTTCGTCGGCGATGCGACGATGAGCCCTTATGAGATCCTTTATCCGGGCGGCAGTATTGAGCATTGGAATGAGCAGGCAGGTGCCGCATGGATGCAGCGTCTGCTCGATCACTATCCGAGCACCGTGTGGCTGAACCCTGAACCCGAAGCCCGCTGGGACCACACCCCATCAATCCAAATCATCCGGGAACTACTGAACGAGCACATGTACCCGTTAACTGTCAACGGTATCGAATGTGCAATGTGTGAATTACTGGCGCACTGAAACCAAATTCAAAAAACATCCTGAGGAAGCAAAAGAACGACAACGGTGCCCACAAAGAGTAGACACCGTTGCCTTGCCTGCATAAAGATCTCCTAAAAGATCTCTTAGAACAAACCTTCGACTTCACCCGAATCATTAAGGCGAATTCGCGCCGCAGCCGGTACCTTTGGCAGCCCCGGCATGGTCATGATGTCACCACACACGGCAACAACAAATTCGGCGCCTGCGGACAATCGCAATTCCCGAATGACGATGGTATGCCCGGTGGGTGCGCCCTTTACATTCTGATCGGTCGTAAAGCTGTATTGGGTTTTAGCCATACACACGGGGAAATTTCCGTACCCTGAATCCTGCAACTGCTTGAATCGGTTCCTGACCGGCTGGGATGCATCAATCCCATCTGCGCCATAAAGTTTCGTTGCAATGGCTTCGGCTTTATCCCATAGCGACATCTCATCGGGGTACAACGTGTGAAAATCTGCACTGCCCGCGTCCAGCATCTCAACCACATGCTGCGCCAGTGCTTCGGTACCGGCGCTACCGTCTGCCCAATGGCTGCAAACAAACGCTGTGGCACCTTGAGCACTGACAACTGCTTCCAAAGCCTGTATCTCGGCCTGGGTGTCCGCATTGAACTGATTTACCGCCACAACGACCGGGACGCCGAATGATTTCAAATTCTGGATATGCCGACTGAGATTGTCGCAACCGTCTTTGACCGCCTGGACATTTTCCGCACCCAGATTGTCCTTCGCCACACCACCGTGCATTTTCAAGGCACGTACGGTCGCAACCAGCACCACCGCTTCAGGATTCAAACCCGCTTTTCTGCACTTGATATCAAAAAACTTCTCTGCCCCGAGGTCGGCGCCAAAACCGGCCTCAGTGACGACATAATCCGCCATCTTCAAAGCCGACTTTGTCGCAATGACAGAGTTACAGCCATGGGCGATGTTAGCGAAGGGTCCACCATGAATTATGGCCGGATTGTTTTCCAGCGTTTGCACCAGATTTGGCATAAAGGCGTCTTTGAGAAGTACGGACATAGCGCCATCGGCATCAAGTTGACTGGCGGTGATGGGTTTGCGGTCCCGAGTCTGGCCCACCACGATATTTCCCAGGCGACGTTGCAAATCCTGCATGTCGGTCGCTAAACAGAAAATCGCCATGATCTCCGAGGCGACCGTAATATCAAAGCCATCTTCGCGCGGAAACCCGTTTCCGATCCCCCCCATCGAGCAAACGGTACTGCGCAGGGCACGGTCATTCATATCCACCACCCGGCGCCAGGAAATTCTCCGGGCATCAATTCCATGGGCATTTCCCCAATGGATGTGGTTGTCAATCATGGCGGCCAGTAGATTGTTGGCGGCACCAATCGCGTGAAAATCGCCGGTAAAGTGCAGGTTGATATCCTCCATCGGTACAACCTGGGCATAGCCCCCGCCGGCAGCGCCTCCTTTGATACCGAAACAGGGCCCGAGACTGGGTTCACGCAGGCAGACGATCGCTTTTTTGCCAATCCTGTTAAGCCCATCGCCCAGTCCAACAGAAGTGGTCGTCTTACCTTCTCCTGCGGGTGTCGGGGTAATTGCAGTTACCAAAATCAGCTTGCCATCGGGCTTGTCCTGTAGAGAGTTGATAAAATCTGCTGAAAGCTTTGCTTTGGTTTGACCATAGGGCAACAGGGACTGTTCGGGTATGCCAAGTTTGGCACCGATGTTTTTTATCGGCAGCATGCTCGCTGCCCGGGCAATCTCAATATCTGATTTTGGGTGTCCCACAGGTCCTTCTCCTTAATGATTATGTAGTGACTGGTGTATTTCCCGGTCACAGTTCAGGCACATGGCACCGTGGCCGGTCGCAACAGGCTCATCACAGTGCCGCAATATTTACCTTAGCCAGTTTCTGGTATTTTGCATACCAGATAGTTCAATTTATCGAACACAGTGGCGAATTCTCGTGCTATTCCATGCCCAAGGTGCTGCCGAAGGCGTCATTTTTGTGCGTAATTCCGCCAGATACTGCTATCTGAGACTGTTGTCGCTACGCAGTTTCACTCAAGAACTGAACGATGATTGCCGATACACCGTGCTGGGACATCACACACAGTTGCGCCATTCAACATCAGGTTATGCTGACTGCCAGGGAATACGTCTGGCGCCACTTTGTTGAAATTGAGGCAAAACGTGTCAGACTTCCCGGTTGTAGACGAACACATCAAGGTTCGGGGAAATTTTGTAGTGAATGACGAGTCAACAGTAATTGATGAGAAAAAGGAAGTTGCAGAACAATTTCCAGACGGTTTTATCGTTGAAGACACTTCGGTAGGTGATTTGCTGCTGCGGGTTGCAAAACTTGAACGCCGCAATCGCTTCGTTATCATCGCCTTCGGGATCTTCCTCCTTGGGGCAATTGGAACAGCCATGGGCAGTTATTTCAATCAGACCGTCATCGTGCAACAGAAACTGATGGCATCCAAAGAACTCAAACTGCTCGACAATAACGGCAGAGCCCGCATGTTTATCCGCATGTTTTCCAGAGTGCCGGTATTACAGATACTCGATGCTAATGGTAAGCCGCGGATGTCAATGGGATTGCGGTTCGATGATACCCCCTTCATCGATTTGTCAGATCGCAATGGCAACACCAGAACGACGCTCGAAATCACTTCGGATGATTCGCCTGCCCTGTTTATGTTTAATGAAAATGGCGACACTACATTTACCATTAACTGAGCTTCACAGGGGCCGGCATCATCAGTAATGGCCTGCCTGCGCAGTCACAATACTTGAGAGAACTTTAATGCTGCTATCAAACGTACCTTTGTTACGGACCATTTCGTTCGTGTTGGCGTTTACCCTGACGCTTGGCGGTTGTGGGAATGACACAGATAAAGCTGCGGAACACCTGCGCAAGGCTGATTCCTTTCTGGCTAAAAAGGATGCTAAATCAGCTGTAATCGAACTCAAAAATGCCTTGCAACTGGCCCCCAACAATGCCGATGCCAGGGCCAAGCTGGGCCAGGTTTACCTAAACCGGGGCCAGGGTCTGGAGGCATTAAAAGAATTGCAACGGGCTCGCAGCCTGGGATTCAAAGATGAGCAACTGGCACGGTCAATCGTGCAGGCTATGCTTTTGACCGGCAAGTTTTCCGAAGCGCTGGCGGTTATCAACAGCGATGGCAAAAATGAAGTTGATTGGAAAGTAGTCGAGGGCAACGCCTATCTTGGCCTTGAAAACATTGACAAGGCAAAAGTGGCATATAACAAGGCCTTGGAACTAAAGGCCGATGATGCCGCCGCACAACGCGGCCTGGCCCGTATCGCCATGCTTACCGGTGACAATACCAGCGCACAAGGTTTTATCAGCAAAGCCCTGGATAGCGGCAAGCAGGAACTACAAACCCTGCTGCTCAAAGGTGAATTGGAAATCTCAATGAAATCCTATGCGGTGGCCGAAAAAACCTTTCTCCAAGCACTGAAAGTTGCGCCGAACTCACCGCCGGCCCATCTCGGTGCCGCCCGCGCTCTGCTCGCCCAGGAAAAGTCGGATGCGGCACACACGCACATTGCCGCGCTTGAAAAATTAAAAATCGGCGGTCCACAGGTCTCTTATCTGCGAGCTGTGGAAGCTCGTTTGAAAGACAATCCTGAGCAAGCCATCAGTGCCCTGCGCGATGTGCTCAAGGTCATTCCTGATCATGGCCCGAGTCTGTTATTGCTTGGGCAAGTTCATTTTCAGCGCCGGGAACTCGACCAGGCCAGAAATCGCCTCGAACACTATGTGGCCAAAACCACAGCCAGCTCTGCAGGGCGTAAACTACTGGCGGCTGTTTATCTTGAACAAAATCAAGCTGACAAAGCGATTGCCACGCTGGGCCCGGTGGAGCAGGCGCAGCCAAATGACCCTCAGGCACTGAGCCTGCTCGGTACGGCGTATCTGCAACTGGGCAAATTTGCAAAGGGCAAGGAATATTTGCAAAAAGCCAAACGCCGGGCACCGCAGGCTGCCGCCATTCGAACGCAACTCGCCATCTCACAGCTAGCCACCGGTGAGCAGGATAAAGCCATCAAAGAGTTGGAAGAGGCGATATCCCAGGATCCCAAATTTGAACGTGCAGATTACCTGGTAATTCTCAGCTATTTAAGAAAAGGCGATACCAAATCCGCTATGCGGGCCGTCAAAAATCTAATCTCAAAAGATCCGGGCAATGCCATTGCGCATAACCTGCTGGGTGCCGTGCATGAAGTGAACAAGAATTATCCCGCTGCCCGAAAAGCCTACCAACATGTACTTACACTGGATCCAAAGTCCAGAGCCGCCATGCTGAATCTGGCACGCCTGGACCTGCTAAAAAAAGATATGCCGGCAGCGCAACGCCAGCTTGAAACTATTTTAAAGAACCATCCCGATGACAGTCTGGCCTTGTTGGGTTTAGCACGCCTGGCCTCGACTCAGGGCCAGACCAGCAAAGGCCTGGAGTATCTGGAACGCGCCCGGGAAAAAAATCCCCAAGCTCTCCAGCCACGCTTGGTGTTGGGTAATTTTCGACTGCGCAGCAGAGATATAACAGCCGCATTGGCACTCGCAAGAGAAGCTCGAGAAATTGCTCCAGAAAATCCAGCTGGATTATTATTATTGGGCAGGAGTCAACTGGCAAACAATCAGGTCCGTGAAGCGATAAACAATCTCCAACACTTGGTTGATCGTGTCCCGAAAGCAGCCATGAGCCACTTTTACCTTGCCCTTGCCCAACAACGCAGTGGCGCAACTGAACTCGCCCGAGGCTCCCTCCACAAAGCCCTGGAACTGGAACCGAAAAATCCTCTGATCCTGGCGACCCTCGGGCAACTTGAAAGTAGCAGTGGTCATAACCAGAATGCGGGTGAAATTGCCGACAAACTCTCCAAATTGATTCCAGATGCACCGGCAGCAGAAGCACTGCGTGGCGATATACTTGCGCGGCAGAAAAACTGGAGCGAAGCCCTGGGGCATTATCGAAATGCATTCAAGAAAAATCCCAGTGGCTCATTACTCGCGAAAATCTACAGCGCCAATCGGCAGCTTGGCCAACTCAATGTTGCCAGAAAATTACTGACCGATTGGCTGGACAACAACCCCGATGATCTTGCGACGCGTGTTTTGTTGGCTTCGGCGGATCAACAGGACAACAAACAAGACACTGCAATTGCCAATTATGAGGCCGTCATAAAACGTCTCCCGGGACACGTCATCGCACTCAACAACCTATCCTGGCTGTACTATCAGAAAAAGGACGCGCGGGCGCTGGAGTACGCCAAACGCGCCTATGACAAACTGCCGGATCGACCTGAAATCATCGACACCTATGGTTGGATGTTGTTGCAAAACGGGCAAGCTGAACATGGGTTGCAGTTGCTGGACAAGGCCGTTGCCGGAGCGCCTGACAACGGCGATATCCGCTATCATCGAGCCTATGGCCTGAATCGTGTGGGGGATGTTGCACGGGCCAAACAGGAATTACAGAACCTGCTGTCCACTAAAATGAACTTTTCCGAACGTGAGCATGCACAGGCATTGCTCAAGAAATTGATCAGCCAGTAGTCCGTACTGCTGCAATTGTCCGGCAGTTCTGATCCGCCCACAAATGACGCATCGCAGCAATATATATTTTAGGGTTTAGTTTGCATCAGATCATCGGGCAGCAAGTAAGGGAATGCATTTGCCGTCTGGAAATTTCTTCAACAAATACAATACTTGTGGCCTGCTGAATTGCCTTGATAAGCGTATTTAAGTTTGACCTGAATGGATATTGATCCAATAATGCGCCTGCATAAGAATAATTATTATTAGAAACAATCACCGATCTGGAGTTTACCATTGTCTACACCTGCGGCTAATGATGCCTATGTCCGTTTTGTAAATGTTCAAAAAAGTTATGACGGCGAAATCCTTGTTGTTAAGAACCTTAACCTGGACATCGCTGAGGGAGAATTTTTAACCATGCTGGGCCCGTCCGGTTCCGGCAAAACAACTTGCTTGATGATGCTGGCCGGGTTCGAGACGGCCACCCACGGCGACATCATGTTGGCGGGTAGCCCTATCAACCACGTTGCTCCCCATAAAAGGGAGATCGGCATGGTGTTTCAAAACTACGCACTGTTTCCACATATGACGGTCAGCGAAAACCTGGCGTTTCCGTTGATCGTGCGCAAGGTTAACGCCGAGCAAATTAAAAAGCGGGTAAGCGAAGTACTCGACATGGTGGAACTTGGGCAGTTCGGCAACCGTCGGCCCGGGCAACTGTCTGGTGGACAACAACAACGAATCGCAGTTGCCAGAGCGCTGGTTTTTGAACCAAAACTCGTCCTGATGGATGAACCACTCGGGGCACTGGACAAGCAGTTGCGTGAACAGATGCAGTATGAGATCAAGCACATACATGAAAGCCTGGGGGTCACCGTAGTTTACGTCACGCATGATCAAAGTGAGGCGTTGACCATGTCCAACCGCATCGCGGTCTTCAATGACGGCGTCATCCAGCAGTTGGCCGCACCCACGGACTTATATGAACTACCACAAAACGCTTTTGTTGCACAGTTTATCGGTGAAAATAACAAACTTGTCGGCAAGGTCTGCGGCATGGATGGCGATATTTGTGATGTTCGTATCAACGACGACAAGGTCGTCAAGGCACTGAAGGTAAACGTCAATGCCGAGGGCGATGACACCACATTATCATTGCGTCCGGAACGGGTTACGTTCCGACCGGAAGCCGGCTCGATGAGCAATATTGTCGATGCCAAAGTCGAGGAACTTATCTACCTTGGTGATCACGTGCGCACTCGGGTCACTTTGCTTGGCCATGACGACTTCATCATCAAAATGCCCAACTCCGCAGGGCATCATCAATTAGCTGTCGGCGAAACGGTTTCGGTCGGCTGGCATGCGGAAGACTGTCGTGCTTTGGACGTTTACTGAAAATGTTTATAAAACACCATTTTCAGTTCATGTTCTGAGCACACACCCGGGAGGAAGTTAATACAACAATGACCGTTACAGTGTCTCACGCCATTCGTGGCGCCGATACAACCCATTACTTGTCTACTATGTAAACACTGGAGAACCAAAGCAAATGAAGACGATGAGAAAAAATCTCTACACCGCCGTGGCCGGAATTGCCCTCGGCATCGCCGCATCAACACCGGCTCTGGCCGATTCCCTGACCATAGTGTCCTGGGGTGGTTCGTATACCAACAGCCAGGTTAAAGCCTACCATGAACCTTGGGTCAAAAAGACCGGTATCAAAATCAACTCCACGGATTACAACGGCGGCATGGCTCAGGTAAAAGCCCAGGTTGAGTCTGGCAATGTCACCTGGGATCTGGTCGATGTCGAACTGTCAGATGCAGTGCGTGGTTGTGACGAGGGTTTACTCGAACCTATCGACAAATCAATCCTGCCGCCAGCTCCTGATGGGACACCAGCCGCAAAGGACTTTATTCCCGGAACCATGACCGAGTGCGCGGTAGGACAGATTGTCTGGTCTACGGTTTATGCATACGACTCAACCAAGTACAAAGGTGCGAAACCAAAAACTATGGCAGATTTCTTTAATGTAAAGAAATTTCCAGGTAAACGCGGCTTGCGCAAGAATCCAAAACCAAATCTCGAGTTTGCACTAATGGCCGATGGCGTCCCTGCCAGCAAAGTCTATGAAGTCCTGGGCACAGAAGCGGGTGTTAATCGTGCATTCAAAAAACTCGATTCAATCAAGAGTTCAGTCGTCTGGTGGGAAGCAGGCGCCCAGCCACCACAGTTACTGGCCGATGGCGAAGTCGCGATGACGACTGCCTACAACGGCCGACTGTTCAATGCCATCGTCAAGGAAAAGAAACCTTTTGTTATCGTCTGGGATGGACAGGTATGGGATCTGGATCTCTGGGTTATACCCAAGGGCAGCAAGAACCTCGCCAATGCATTGAAGTTTGTTGCATTTTCAACAGATACCACTCGTAACTACGACCAAAGCAACTACATTTCCTACGGCCCCGTGCGTAAGTCAGCACAGGCCCTTTTATCGCCTGAAATGGTTCCTCATATGCCAACTGCGCCGGCGAATTTTAAAAACGCCCTGCAGAACAACTGGCAGTTCTGGGCAGATAATCAGGACGAAATCAACGACCGGTTCAACACCTGGCTGGCAAAATAAAACTGCTCGCACCTGGAGGCAGGCGTTCCGCCTGTCTCCAGGTTTCTTCTTTTTCGTACCAACTAACTCTATCCGGATAGGAAAATCGTAATGGCGCAACCTGCTAGTGTTACTGCTGATGATGTTGTTGCCGATGGACAAGGCCTGAAACAACGACTCGCCATTGCCGAACGGCGCAACAAGATTCGTGCTTTCAGCCTGGTTCTACCCTTGTTGATATTTATATCATTTACCTTTCTCGCTCCGATTGGCTACATCATGGGCCAAAGCGTTTACAACGATCGGGTCAGCGCTCATCTACCGGAAACCTCCCAGGCACTGAAAAACTGGGATCCCAATGTCGAAAATACGCCGCCCTCGGCCGCCTATGCAGCATTGGCGAAAGACACTGACAGAGCCTATAAATCAAAAAAATTAGGTCAGGTCGCAACCCGATTGAACTACGACCAAAGTGGCATGCGCAGTCTGATGATGAAAACAGGTCGTAAAGTACACCGCATGATTAAAAAGTCGGCCATTCCAGCCGACTGGAAGCCCGTGTTGATGAAGATCGACAAGCGTTGGGGAAAACGCGATTACTGGGCCACCATAAAAAATGATGCCTCACCATTTACCCTGGCCTTTTACTTAAAAGCCCTGGATTATCGATACGACTGGCAGAACAAAATTAAACCCGTCTCGGAGAGTGTGAGACTGTACTTGTTGACCGGTTGGGACTCAGTTTGGGTTCGCACCATGTGGATCAGCTTTTTAGTTACATTCTTCTGCCTGCTGCTTGGCTATCCGGTGGCTTATCTACTTGCCAATTTGCCTATGCGCCAGAGTAATTTAATGATGATTCTGGTTCTACTGCCCTTTTGGACCTCTTTGCTGGTCCGGACCACGGCCTGGATTGTCGTTCTGCAATCTGAAGGGGTGCTCAATGACATCCTTATTTTTCTAGGCATTATCGACGAACGGATTCAACTCATATTCAATCGTTTCGGCGTCATCGTCGCCATGACACATATCCTCCTGCCGTTCATGATTTTACCCATTTACAGTGTGATGAAGAATATTTCACCTACATACATGCGTGCAGCCCGATCTATGGGGGCAAACCCGGCATACGCCTTTTGGCGGGTATATTTCCCACAATCCTTGCCTGGTATTGGTGCCGGGGCTTTGTTGGTCTTTATCCTCGCGCTGGGTTACTACATCACTCCGGCACTGGTCGGTGGCCCCAAAGATCAACTGGTCAGCTACTTTATTGCCGATCACACCAACCGTTCGCTCAACTGGAGTCTGGCATCTGCGCTCGGCGGGATTCTGCTGGTCTGGGTCATGGGCGTCTATGTGCTTTACGACAAGGTCGTGGGCATCGATAACATGAAACTGGGCTGAGGATATGCTGAAACCTATAATTTATATTGCCTTGGTACTGCTAGGCATCTACATCATCTATTGGGCGCGGGGTTCCATTCGCCGCCTCCCGCCCTACACCACCGTTGGGGGCAAAACATGGCATGTCGGGTTTCGCCTCACGGTCTGGGCTATCCTGATTTTTCTGATAACACCCATATTGGTCATTCTGCCGTTATCTTTTAATTCAGAACCCTACTTCACCTACCCAATGCCAGGATTTTCCCTACGCTGGTATGAGGATTTTATTTCCGGCGAACATAGCGCAGTCTGGGATCTGGCGATCCAGAACAGCGTCTGGGTTGCCTTCTGGGCTACCTTGCTGGCAACCAGTCTGGGCACCGTGGCTGCGGTGGGGCTTAGTAACAGTAAACTGCCGGGCCGAACCCTGTTGATGGCAATTTTAATCTCACCAATGATTGTGCCCTTGGTCATTACTGCTGTCGGGATGTATTTCTTTTATACCGTGGTCGGCATCACACCCGCCCAAATCTCTGAAATTTCACCCCGGTTGCACTTACTGCCAGTCATTCTGGCGCACACGGCCCTTGGAACTCCCTTCGTTGTCATCACCGTAACCGCAACCCTGGTGGGCTTCGACCATAGCCTGACTCGCGCATCTGCCAGCCTCGGTGCCAACGGGCTGACTACATTTTTCAAAATCACGGTGCCGCTGGTATTACCCGGGATGATTTCCGGTGCTCTGTTCGCTTTCATCACATCTTTTGATGAAGTCGTAGTCGTGCTGTTCCTGGCCCGGGCTCAGGAATACACCATTCCCAGACGCATGTTCTCCGGTATTCGTGAACAAATCAGTCCAACCATTCTCGCCGTTGCCGCAGTAATGGTTGTCTTGTCGATTTGCCTGCTCAGTATTATCGAGATACTTCGGCGACGAAATGAGCGCATGCGTGGTTTGTCGCCTGGTTAAATAACGGCAGCGGCAGCTACGGTAATCGGCTTTGTGTGAACCGGTAGTAGCAACCACCTCACGAAACCCCTTTACCCTGGAGGCCAGGAAACAATGCGAATCAAGTCATCCATACTAATAACCGCCTTGCTGATGATGGCAACGACAGTAAATGCAGAACCGGTAAAAATCGGTATGATCACAACGCTTTCAACAAAGGCAGGATACCTCGGCCAGGATATTCGTGATGGATTTAAACTTGCCATTGACCAGGAAGCCGGAAAACTAGGTGGAGTTGAAGTACAGCTGCTGGTTGATGATGACGGCCGTAAACCGGGCAAGGGTAAACAAATTGCGGAACGCTTTATCAAGCGTGACGGCGTTAAGATTCTCACCGGAATTGTGTTCTCAAATGTTGCTATCGCCGTAGTGCCGAAGGTGGTGCGCCAGGATATTTTATATGTCAGCCCCAATGCCGGACCGTCAAAGCTGGCCGGTAAAGGTTGTAATAAAAATTACTTCAATGTCTCCTGGCAAAACGACAATCTTGCCGAAGTCGTGGGTCAATATGTGCGTGATGCAGGATACAGCGATGCCTATGTTCTCGCGCCCAATTACCCTGCCGGTAAAGATTCAGTCAGCGGCTTTAAACGATTCTTTAAGGGCAAAATTTCAGGCGAGGTCTACACCAAGCTGGGGCAATCCGACTATGCAGCGGAACTTGCAGCATTGAGGGCCGCAAAACCCTCCGCTGTGTATTTCTTTCTACCTGGTGGAATGGGGATAAACTTCCTCAAGCAATATGCTCAGGCTGGCCTCGCCAAGGAGATCCCTCTTTTTGGCCCGGCATTTTCCTTTGATGAACGTATCCTCAAAGCTGTGGGAAAATCCGCACTTGGCGTAATTAATGGCTCGCAGTGGTCAAGGGATTTAGACAACCCCGAAAATAAGCAATTTGTGTCAGGCTTCAAAAAAGCCTATGGCCGTTATCCCACCCTGTATGCCAGTCAGGGCTACGATGCAGCACATGCCATCGGTAGCGCACTTAGGGCAACGGGTGGAAATGTCGATGATATGGGCGCTGTGCGAAAGGCGATGCGCCAGGCGAAGTTTGCTTCAGTTCGAGGTAAATTTCGCTTTGGTAATAACCAACATCCGATACAGGATATTTACGTGCGTAAAGTCATTCAGGAAGCGGATGGTAGCTTTACCAACAAAATCGTGAAAAAGGTCTTTACAAATCACATTGATGCCTATGCTGGGGCATGTAATTTGTAAAGCCGTCAGCGCTCGCTCGATCATCACACCGCTGCCATGTCAGCGCATTTATCGCGATAGGTGCCCTCCACTCTATCGCCTTATTTGCGCCAACCACTTTTTTCCAAGCGCTGCTTCGAACGAATATGCTGCTTTTTCTTGAACAGCTTCTCAATGGTGCTCAACTGGGCGTCACGCTGTTTTTGATGGCCGCGGGACTGACGCTTGTTTTCGGCATCATGCGCCTCATCAACCTGGCACATGGCTCAATGTACATGCTCGGGGCTTACATCGCTGCCACGGTCAGTCAGTGGACGGGAAATTTTTTTCTGGGTGCCCTGGTTGCATTACCCACTGTCGCCATCATTGGGCTAATCGTTGAACGATTGGTTCTGCAACATCTATACGAACGGGATCACCTGGATCAGGTGCTGGCAACATTTGCCCTGGTCATGTTCTTTAACGAATTAATCGTGGTTATCTGGGGCAGGCAACCCTTGTTTATGGATGTCCCTGAAGCCCTGGCCGGAAGTGTTGAAATCATCCCAGGGATCCCCTACCCAGTCTATCGCCTGGCGATTATGGCTGTGGGGATAGTGGTGGCCATTTTTTTGTATTTATTGATCACATACACACGGCTTGGCATGCAGATTCGAGCGGGTTCAAGCCAACGAGAAATGGCCAGCGCTATTGGTATCGACATTCGCTTGTTGTACTCGGCAGTCTTTGCCCTGGGTGCGTTGCTTGCCGGTCTGGCGGGTCTCATGGCCGGACCGATTTTGGCGGTCGAATCGGGCATGGGCGAGAACATTCTCATCATTACCTTTGTGGTTATCGTCATCGGTGGAGTGGGTTCCATTCGTGGTGCGTTCGCAGGCGCAGTTTTGGTGGGGATGGTCGATACACTCGGGCGCGCCTACCTACCCACCTTGTTTATGCTGGTACTACCACCAACAGATGCTGACAGTTACGGGGCTGGCCTGGCTTCCATGGTCATATATGTCCTGATGGCATTGGTATTGATCTTGCGGCCTCGCGGTTTGTTTCCCGCCCCGGGACACTGAGCTTATGTATGCGACTCGCCCGACAGTCATAACAATCACACTCTTGGTCACCGCACTCGCAGTGCCACTTGCTGCACAGTTGTTCCATGAACCCTACCTACTGTCGATTATCAGTCGGGTACTGATCTACGGATTGGCTGCCGCCAGTTTGGACTTGCTGGTCGGCTATGGCGGTATGATAAGTTTTGGACACGCCGCTTTTTTCGGTGTCGGGGCTTACACTGTTGGGATCCTCGCCTTACATGCACAGGAAAACAGTTATTTTATTTCCTGGCCCATACAAATATCGGGCACCACAGAGGCCCTTGTGGCCTGGCCGATAGCGCTATTGGTTGCCGCAGCTTTAGGGGCAATAGTTGGCGCCTTAAGCCTGCGTACCCGGGGCGTGCACTTCATCATGATTACCCTCGCATTTGCTCAAATGCTGTTTTTTGTTTTCGTTTCACTGCAGCGGTACGGCGGCGATGACGGTTTGAGTCTGGATCAGCGCAATACTCTGGCTGGACTGGATCTGAGTAACGACATCACTTTTTACTACGCCTGTCTGGGACTGTTGGTTCTGTTTCTCGTGCTCGGATTGCGTCTCACCCGCTCTCGCTTTGGTTTGTTGATTAAAGCCGGAAAACAAAATGAAAAACGCCTGTATGCCCTGGGCTATCCCGTATTCAGATACCAACTGGCCTGCTTCATACTTGGCGCAGCGGGTGCCGGCATTGCCGGTGCATTGATTGCCAACCAGACCGAATTTGTCAGCCCTGGACTGATGCACTGGTCACGTTCCGGTGAACTACTCGTGATGGTTATTTTAGGTGGCATAGGCACATTAATAGGCCCAGTACTGGGTGCGGCAACATTATTGTTACTGGAGGAAATACTAAGTGCGTATACAGAACACTGGATGATCTACCTGGGCCCAGTACTGATAATGGTGGTTTTGTTTGCACGGCGCGGATTATATGGTGCTTTGTGCGGGGATCGTTCCGATGCACGGTGAACCCCTGCTGGAAGCCGTGGCATTAAATTATTATTTCGGCGCACTGGCAGCATCAGATAACTTTGATTTACAAATATTTCCAGGTGAACTGCACGCGCTGATTGGTCCAAATGGCGCCGGCAAAACGACTGCAGTGAAGCAACTCAGCGGCGAGTTGCTGCCGCAGTCCGGGCAAATCCGCTGGAATGGCCAGGACATCACCCGCATGGCTCAATACAAACGCGTATTTTTGGGCCTGGCACGTTCTTTCCAAATCACCTCATTATTTGAAGAATTTACCGTATTGGAAAATGCCATACTGGCCGTACAAGCGCACCGGGGCCATAGTTTTCACTTTTGGCATGATGTTGCAAAAGACCCTGCGATGCTGGAACCGGCACACGCTTTATTGCAACGTACCGGCCTTGAAGATTGTTACGCTCGGCGAGTTGACACTCTTGCGCATGGCCAAAAACGCCGCATGGAATTATCTCTGTCCCTTGCTGGCCAGCCACAGTTATTACTCCTGGATGAACCCATGTCAGGCTCCGGAGTTGAGGCTGCGGGAGAAATGTTGGATTTATTGCAAAACCTTAAAGGCCAAATGACCATCGTACTCATTGAGCACGACATGGATGCAGTATTCAGTCTGGCAGATCGAATTACTGTTATGGTTTCAGGTCGGACGATTGCCTGTGACACCCCGCAACGAATCCGCAATAATCCGCTTGTGCAACATGCCTATCTGGGTGATGTGTAAGGCAATGTTCCGAACACTGAAATGCTTGTATTCTCAACCACTACTAGTACGCGCGACCTCTCGCCGTGGGCCATGCGTAATGCCTCACCAATGCGCAGATTTGAACAGGTAAACAATCAGGTATGAATGGGTTACAACTTTTGAAATCTCAATTGTTCCGGGTATCGGCCACCGTCTTTATTGTGATCGGTTTGATGTGCAGCGCTACTGCGCAGAGCCAGACACAGGCCTCGATACACTACGAGACTGCTGTAATGAAGTTCAACCAGGATGAACTCGAAGCATCCCTGCTGGAACTTAAGAAGGCGCTCAATTTAAACCCGGACTTGCTCTCGGCACGGATACTGCTGGCCCGTATTTTTTTGAAACTCGGTGATGGTGTCGCCGCAGAAGCGGTCGTCAGTAATGCTCGCCGCCTGGGGGCAGATCCTGCATTGTTCTGGCCCATTCGAGCAGCGGCGCTGTTTCAACAACTTAAAT
Source organism: uncultured Ectothiorhodospiraceae bacterium (assembly GCA_964488985.1). Lineage (GTDB taxonomy): Bacteria > Pseudomonadota > Gammaproteobacteria > HK1 > HK1 > CAZAWX01. The sequence goes on along the minus strand of CAZAWX010000030.1, from coordinate 3,657 downwards.
TCAAAGAACTATTGGCTCTTGTGCCTAAAACCGGCCTGCCGCCTGCAATTCAATCTCAATTACTGGTCTATCGTGGCCGCGCCAGTCTTGAACTTGGCATTGCTGATGACGCCGAAGACAGTTTTAAAGCAGCCATTGAACTGGCGCCTCTGGCGCCCTCGCCAAGAGTCTGGTTGGCATCAACCGCCTTCCGCAGTGGCAATCTTGTAATCGCCCAAACACGTGCTAAATCTGCCACCTTGACTGCCCCTGATGATCCTGAAAGCTGGAATATATTAGGCTCGGTTGAGCATGCTCGCGGCAAACTTGACCTGGCGTTGGAAGCCTATAATCACGCATTGTCATTGCAGCCGGATCACCAGGAAGTCCGGGTCTCTCGCGCCGGCCTGCTCATAGATCTGAAAAAAATCGATCAGGCAGGTGCAGATATTGATTATTTACACAAACATTTTTCCCGGGATCCACGGGGCGCTTACCTGGAATCTGTTTATCTCTCCATGCGTGGCAAACCCGCCAAGGCGCGCGAGGCCCTGACCCGGGCCACAGCACTGCTGACCGATATGAGTACCCGTATTATTGATCAGTCTCCGCAACTGCAATTACTGGCAGGAATCGCCAATTACGAGATAGGGTCTTACGAACGTGCCCAGGCATTTTTACGTAAATATATCGAACGCCAGCCCAAACAGGCAGGCCCAAGAAAATTACTGGCCAGTATTTTAATCAGACAACGACGTGCTACCGAAGCCGTCCGCATACTGGAACCGGCACTGAAATTTGCGCCTCGTGATAGTCGGTTGCTGTTGTTGCTGGGAACGGCCTGGATGCAAAAGGGCCGCCATGCAATCGCCACCGGATATCTGGAAAAAGCTGCACGATTGAAGACCAATTCACCCGAAGTACAGACCCGGTTGGCCTTGAGTCGATTAGGCAGCGGTGACGAAAAACGCGGACTTAAAGAACTCGATGGGTTATTTAACGAGGATCCAAAAAGTTATCAATCCGCCGGAATTCAACTGGCGATCACGTATTTACAGCGGGGCCGGATTGATGCGGCTCTGCGAATTGCAAAGAAACTCAATGAACTCGATCCAAACAACCTCACCGTTCTGAATTTTCTCGCCTCCGCGCAACTATCAAAGGGTCTTGTCAATGAGGCGCGCCTGAACTATGAACAGATCCTCAGCCGGGAGCCCGATTTTATGCCGGCACTCATCAATCTGGCACAACTCACAACCATGGCCGGGGATACTAAAGCGGCTCGTGGTCAATACCAGAGCATTCTTGAAAAGCATCCAAAAAGTCTGCGCACAATGCTCGAACTGGCGAAACTGGAGCGCCGGACCAGGCGCTTTCCCGAAGCGCTACGCTGGCTGCATAAAGCCTTGGATTCAGACCCGAAATCTTTGCCTGTCGTGCTCGAATTAATGACCTTGCACCAGCAAATGGGCAATGCCGATGAGGCGCTTCAAATTGGCCTGGAAGCACAAACCCATGCACCGGAAGATCTGCAACTGTTAGCGGAGATTGCACGCAGCCAGATCGCCCTGGACAGGCCCGATATTGCCCGGAATATCTATACAAAAATGTCCCGTATCGCCCGCTTCGACACCACAAAATTGTACAAAACCGCACAGTTGCAAATTGCTGTTCGGGCCTTGGTGGACGCTGTTTTCAGCCTCAACAAAGGCCTCAAATCAAACCCGATGCACCTGCCCAGTCGCATCTTGCTTACCGATACCCTGCGAAAGTCAGGCAAACAGGGGCAGGCATTTGATCATGCTAACGCCATCATCAAAGATTTTCCTGAACAAGCCGTTGGTTATCGACTGCTCGGCGATGTGCAGGTAGCACAACGGAGATATACCAAGGCGGTGAAAAGTTATCGTCGGGCACAACAGCTAAAACCAGACTCGACCATCAGTATCAAACTCTATCAGGCCAGCAGTTTGGCCGGGGAGGAACCGGCTGCGCGCAAACGCCTGAGTAATTGGGTAACGGCAAATCCTGGAGATCTCAATGCCCGCAAGGTTTTTGCAGACGCGCTGCTTGCGGCCGGGAAACTTACTTCCGCAGAAAAACAATACCGTCGAATGCTCAGCGAAGACGCAACCAATTTCTATACCCTGAATAACCTGGCCAACACGCTGGACAGAGCCGGTAAGCCCGGGGCATTGGCGTTGGCCCAACAGGCGCACAAACTGGCACCTGAAAACCCGATCATCAGTGACACACTGGGCTGGATACTGGTGCGTGCCGGACAAGCGGAGGAAGGGTTGAAATATTTGCGGGATGCGCATTCCAGGATTTCCGCCAATGCGGAGATTCGCCTGCATATTGCAACGGCCTTAGCCAAACTGGGGCGCACCGATGAGGCCCGAAAAGAACTTCGAGAATTACTTAAAACCAGACGAAAATTTCAAGGACGCGAACAGGCGCGGGAACTGCTGAATATGCTGGCTAAAAAACCCTGACTGACCTGTATCCAGACGATGAATTCAGGGCTTGAGGGATGTTGTCGACCGTCTTGACACGAACGTCGGGATGGTTGTGCCAGTTTTATTAATTTCCATACTATTCAATGTGTTATAGATAGCTTTATTGCTTTCAAGTGTAAAGAATTTCGACAAATCCACGATCCAGGCACCTGACGTGCCACCTATCCAGACGTTGCGACCAGATTTGCGGCACATCTGTATGGACGACTGTCTTGGGACAACGACAGGTTCGGATCCTCTACTGAGATTGCCGCGAACTCGCACTAAAAAATATTTTTTACTTTTATAACAATAGGTTATAAACACTACCTTCATCATGGAATACTTTTTAATCCATTTTTTTGGGCTATAAAACTGTGGTGTAAAATAAGTTTCTGGAACCTGTCTGGAATTTTAAGCTCCAGGACGACAAAAACTGTCAGAAAACTTTACAATTATACGATTCAGCCACGGGCAGATTTCTGGAATTTAGTGTAACTTATTGACTTTAATATCTATTATTAATCTTGGCCCGGATGTTGCTTACCTGAAAGGAAGGTTAATTTAGATGATATGCCGACTTGACTACAGGATGTAGTCTGCACATTTCATGAGGTAAAGCTGGTGTCAGCAAAAACATACAAATGTCTACTTGCGGGATTTTTAAGCCTCGCTGTGTTCCATGCCCCGGCGAGCTTCGCTTTGGTGGATTGGTGGACCACCAGTACCTATTGCACCGCCACCACCGGGAGTTCCAGCAGTCATGGGAACGGTTGTAATGGCGAATTTGCGGATTCTCGCACTTTCAAAGACGAAACAAATACTCATTATGTCGAGGCGACAGCCTGGGCCAACACCTCCAACAGTAGCGCCGGCGGCTACAACAACAGCCTTGCCCCCGGCAAAATAGCACAGTATGGCGGCGGTCTGGGTGTTCGAAATGCCGATTATAACCATGGCGATTCAAATGAGGGCGGATATCCTGAGCACGCCATGGATAATAACGGCCGTTTCGACATGATTCTGTTCGATTTCCAAGATGTGCAGATTTCGTTAGAACAAATTTCAGTGGGTTGGTACAAATACGATGCGGATATTTCTGTGCTGGCATATACCGGCTCTACGCCGTTTGATCCTGCCAGCCTGAATAATCGTGAACTCTCAGGTAACGCGGAAGATC
>CAZAWX010000029.1:6347-23255 GCA_964488985.1 uncultured Ectothiorhodospiraceae bacterium | reverse complement strand
CCGACCATGGTCTCGACCAGACCGAGGGTGATGTTGCTGTGGGCCTGCACGTAGTCACTGCCCAGCAAAACTTCAAAGCCCCCGCCAAGGGCCAGCCCGGACGGTGCGCCGACCACTGGGAAAGACGCATATTTGGCCGCTTTGCAGGTGGCCTGGAAATCATCAAGCGCGGTGTTCAGCTCGCCCCAGGCCTTGCGTCGAGCTGTATCCAGGGCAAACTCCAGATTAAAGCCGACTGAGAAATGCGGCGCATCACTGTGTATCAACAGCGCCTGAAAATCCCGATCTGTTATTTCCAGCGCCTCGGCCATGGCCTGCATGGACAAGGGTGAAAGGGCGTTGGCTTTGGTATGAAACTCTAGGCAAGCAACACCCTCACCAATGTCCCAGATGCTGCCGGCGGCGTTGCCGCCGATACGCTGTCGGCAGGCTTTTAAATCAGACAACCGTTCCACGCCCTTAGCCCTTGGCACATTCCGGTAGGCACCATCGCAATGAAATTCCTGCACATGCAGGCCCTGAGTCCGGTAGAAGGTCTGCTGGCCGATTTGTGCCAGTATCGGAGGTACCGGCAAGCCATCGGCAGTCAGTCGGTCGCGAAAATATTCAGCGCCGAGTTCATCGATAAGCTGAAACGGGCCCTGGCTCCAGCTGTAACCCAGGCACATGGCTTCATCGACAGGCCCGGGGCTGTTGGCAACCTGGGGCAGTAAGGATGCGGCATAGCTCAACGTTCTTGCCAAAACACGCCAGGCGAAGCGTCCGCAAGGGTCTGGGTATTCAACCAGTGCCCGCAGTCCATTTTGTTCGCCGGCCTGCACAGCGGGCAGGGTCGGGCGTTGGGCGGGATGGTACTCGCCGCTGATCAAGTCCAGTGCTTCTTTGCGACCCTCGTGCTGGCGGTAAAAACCACCTTTGCCTTTGTTACCGGTGTAACCATCGGCAACCATTTTGTGAATGATGTCAATTCCCGGCGCGACCTTGTGAAATGGATCGTCCTGGGGCAGGGGTAACTGCAGGCTTTTCACAACATCGAGCATCAGATCTACGCCAATGAGATCATATAGACCAAACACACCGGTTTTCGGGATCCCCATGGGCCTGCCCATTACCGCATCGGCTTCCTCAACACTCAGGCCCTGGGCCAGGGCTTCGATAATGCCCACCTGTAGGGCAAACACACCGACCCGGTTACCGAGAAACCCAGGGGTATCTCGACAGGCCACCACACCTTTGCCGAGTTTACGATCACAAAAATCAGTGAGTACAGAAATAACCTCGGGGCGGGTTTTGGGCCCGGCGACGATTTCCAGCAGTCGCATGTAGCGCACGGGGTTGAAGAAATGGGTAATACAAAAGTCAGCTTTGAACGCATCCGGCATCGCCTCGGTGAGTAACTCCAGAGGCAATGTGGAGGTGTTCGATGACACCAGGCTGGCGGGTTTGCGATGCGCATCGATGTCCCGGTACAGGGCTCGTTTAATATCAATACGCTCAACAATGGCCTCGGCAATCCAATCGACCTCACCCAGGCGGGACAGATCATCGCGTAGATTCAAAGGAGTGATCAGTTTTATGTTGTCACGACTCATCAGTGCCGGCGGAGAACTGTCCAGCAGCCGTTGCAGGGCGCTTGCGGCAATTGCATTCGGTGCAGCGGGGTCCGGACCGGCGATGTCATATAACAGGACTTCAATTCCTGCATTGCTCAGGTGGCTGGCGATCCCGGAACCCATGGTGCCGGCACCGATCACGGCGACTTTTTTAATGTGTGACATAACAATTCCGTTGTTAGAACATAATTAGTGAGAGGAAAAAAAAGCGTTGTCCCGGGCCATTATTTATCAAGCCAGTCCAGTAAATCCAGAGGGGTGTTGATATAGCCATCGGCCTGCCAGTCCTGGGTGTTCTCATTGGCATCGATGTAACCATAATTGGCCACCACTGCGCGCATACCCACGGCCCGGGCGGCCCGCACATCGTTGTGGGCATCACCAACATACAAACTTTCGCCCGCACAACAGGTGGATTGTTGCAGTGCCATTAGCAGCGTATCGGGGTGCGGTTTGGCCCGCGCTGCACTGTCACCGCTGACGAGACAGGCAAGGCGTTGGCGCAGGTGCAGTTGATCGATCAACGGCTCGGTGAGCCAGGAACGCTTGTTGGTGACCACACCCCACTTCATCCCCAGTTGCTCGATTTGAGCCAGCACCTCTGACATGCCGGGGAATAATCGAGTGTGGACACAGATCTGCTCGCGATAGAGCTGTAAAAATCGGTCCAGTATTAATTTAAATTGAACTTCCGGGACAGGGGCTGTGAGCGCGGCGTTGATCATGGCGCGGCCACCGTGGGAAATCTGCGCACCGACGAGCGCTGGATCCGGTGCCGGCAGGCCCTGTTCGAGGAACGCGTTGTGTACCGCCGCAAGCAAATCCGGGTACGTGTCAGCCAGGGTTCCGTCCAGGTCAAACAGAACCAGTTGCGTGCCGCCTGTACTCATGGCCTCAGCCTTTGACAAAATCAGCCAGGTAATTAACGTCGACGGATTCGCACAGGTGAACCTGCCGACTCACCGGGTTGTAATTCAGACCGCGTAAATCCTGCAGTTGTAAATCCTGCGTACGGCACCAGCCAGCCAACTCTGACGGGCGAATAAATTTCCTGTAGTCATGGGTGCCCCGGGGTAACAGGCCCAGCAGGTACTCAGCCCCGACCACTGCCTGCAGCCAGGCTTTGGGGGTGCGGTTCAACGTCGACATCACCAGATGGCCGCCGGGTCGCACTGCTTTGGCACAGGCGTTGATCAGGCTGGCGGGATCAGGAACATGCTCGATCAGTTCCATGCAGGTGAGCAAATCGTATTCACCGGTATGGATCTCGCACCAGTGTTCAGCTGTGTCCACCTGATAATTCACTTCACGGCCCGACTCATGCAGATGTAACCGGGCAACGCGGATCAGTGCCTCACCGGCATCGATGGCGCTAACCTCGGCACCTTGCTCATTCATGGCTTCACTGAGCAGCCCGGCGCCGCAACCGACATCGAGAACGGTTTTTCCCTGCAGGCCAATCTTGTGCTGTAGATAAGACAGGCGTATCGGATTGATGAGGTGCAAGGCCCTGGATTCGCCTTCGGGGTCCCACCAGCTCGCTGCCAGCGTCGAGAAATGGGCTGTTTCACGGGGATCGACGTTCGCCGAGCTGTTTTCGCCATTCATGGTTCAGTATCCATCGTTAATTCGATTTTGCCAATGATGTGCGCTATTGCACAGAGCTTGTTTGTCAATATCGGGCAACTCGCCTGCGGCGAGTACTCTACGCCCGGCAACCCAGGTATCTGTAAACTGGTGCCGGTTGGCAGCATAGATCAGAGCAGAGATAGGGTGGAAGACCGGCAGGGTTGCAATCTGTTCAAGGTGAATGGCCGCCAGATCCGCCGACTTTCCTGCCTCGATGGAGCCGATCTCGCTACCCAGTCCCAAAGCTTGCGCGCCACCTTGAGTCGCACAATACAATGCCTGCACAGCAGGCAGTACCGTGGCATCAAGGCTGGTGCCTTTGGCCAGTAAAGCGGCCATACGAGTCTCCGCAAGCATATCCAGACTGTTGTTGCTGGCCGCACCGTCGGTGCCGATAGCGAGATTGATTCCCGCGTCCAGAACCGCCTTGATCGGGCAGATGCCGCTGCCCAGTTTGAGATTGGATTGCGGGCAATGCACTGCATGGACGCCGTAGGTGCCCAATAACTCCAGATCTTCGTCGTTGAGGTGGGTCAAGTGTACTGCTGCCAGACGATTCGAGAGCAGGCCTAAATCCTTCAGGTAGGCCAGTGGCCGTCGGCCATGCTGGCTCAGGCTGTCGGCGATCTCTTTATCTGTTTCATGGACGTGCATATGAATCTGCACGTCCATCTCTTCGGCATAAACGCCAATTTGCCGCAGCACGTCCCCGGCGACGGTATATGGGGCATGGGGAGCGAAAGCGGTATGGACCAGCGGTTCACTTAAAAATTTGTCATGGATCTGCACCGCCTTGTCCATGTATTCAAGTGGATCGCGCCCCCACACCGTAGGGAAATCCAGTACGATCAGCCCGATGCAGGCGCGCATGCCCATTTGTATGGCAATGTGGGCCGTTTGATCGGCAAAAAAGTACATGTCATTAAAGCAGGTTATGCCACCGCGAAGCATCTCAGCAATGGCCAGGCGGCTACCGTCGGTAACGAAATCGCGGTCCATATGCCGGGCTTCGGCCGGCCAGATATGATCGTTGAGCCAGGTATCCAGATGCAAGTCATCGGCAAACCCGCGCAGCACGGTCATGGCGGCATGCGTATGGGCGTTGACCAGGCCGGGGATGAGGGCGTGGCCGGTCAACTTGGTGTGCCGTTCGCTGCGGTATTTATGCGCCAAATCCTGATCCGGCACGACCGCCAGGATGCGCCCGTTTTTGATGGCGACACTATGCTCGGTCAATACCAGTCCCTGGGGGACGACGGGGATCAGCCAACGGGGGCTGATAATTTCATCGACAGTTTCCGCTATGGATACGCTCATGGCCATCATCGTGCTGTGGGTAAGGCTGTCAATGATACCCTGGATCAAATACAAACGAACCCAAACCATTGAGGTTAAGGAGTGAAAATGGAACAGGCAACGCGCTACGAGACCCTGCGCTGGGAGGGGGACACACTGGCATTGCTGGATCAGCGGTTATTGCCAGCTAAAGTTGAATACGTGCAATTGCATACGGCCCCTGCTGCCGCCAGGGCGATTCGTGACATGGTGGTGCGAGGGGCACCGGCCATTGGGGTAACAGCCGCTTATGCTGGTGCTCTGAGCGTGGCGCGGCACTATAACGGTGCAAATGAGGACTGGCGCAAGGCGGTAGACAGCGACCTGGAACAGTTGTTGGCGGCCAGGCCCACGGCTGTGAATCTGAGTGGGTCGGTGGCGCGGATTCGTCACTGTCTGGACCAGGACAACCCCGATCCGGCTGCCGCAGTCCTCGCTGTGGCCAAAGCTATCCACGCCGAGGATGTGGCCGCAAACCGGCACATGGGCGAGTTGGGTGCCGCCTTGATCAAGCCGGACAGTGCCGTACTGACGCACTGTAATGCCGGTGCCCTGGCCACTTCAGGGTACGGTACTGCACTGGGTGTGATTCGCAGCGCCTTTGCCCAGGGGAAAATAAAACGGGTTTACGCTGATGAGACCCGGCCCTGGCTGCAGGGCGCCCGGCTGACCGCCTGGGAATTGCTCAACGAGGGGATTCCAGTCAGCCTGATCGCCGATGGCGCCGCCTCCTGGGCGCTGCGCCAGGGTCATATTCGCTGGATCATTGTCGGCGCCGACCGGGTGGCCGCCAACGGCGATGTGGCAAATAAAATCGGCACCTATTCGCTGGCTGTCTCAGCACACTACCATCAACTCGGATTTATGGTGGTGGCGCCCACCTCGACGATTGATCTCCAGTGTGAAAGCGGTATGGATATTCCGATTGAAGAGCGCAGCGAAGCGGAACTTCTGGGTCTTGGCGGCCAGCAACATGCCGCTCCGGGTGCCCGGGCCTGGAATCCTGTTTTTGATATTACCCCGGCCGCTCTGGTGCAGGTTCTGGTGACGGAAAAAGGGATCCTCGAGTACCCGGATCGCAAGGGGATTGCCGCCTTGATGTCGTCAATCGGATAGCCGCATTCCAGTTAAAAATGTGTTAGAATTTCTGGCTTTGGTTGTCCGCAACCAAATTTTATAACTACTTGATTTAAAAAGCATAATTTATGAGTGAACTGGCCAAGGAAATCCTCCCGATCAATATTGAGGAGGAGATGAGGCAGTCGTACCTGGATTACGCCATGAGCGTGATCGTCGGACGCGCATTACCCGATGCCCGGGATGGTTTAAAGCCCGTCCATCGGCGTGTACTGTACGCCATGAGTGTACTGGGCAACGACTGGAATAAAGCCTACAAAAAGTCTGCCCGCGTGGTCGGCGATACCATCGGTAAGTATCACCCCCACGGCGATACTGCCGCCTACGATGCACTGGTGCGAATGGCCCAGCCATTTTCCATGCGTGCCATGCTCATCGATGGCCAAGGCAATTTCGGTTCCGTTGACGGGGACTCCGCTGCGGCCATGCGTTATACCGAGGTACGCATGGCCAAAATAGCGCACCAGCTACTGGCAGATTTGGATAAAGATACAGTCGATTTTGTCCCCAATTATGATGAATCGGAATCTGAACCAGCGGTCCTCCCGACACGTTTTCCGAACCTGCTGGTCAACGGTGCAGGCGGGATTGCGGTGGGGATGGCGACCAACATTCCACCGCATAATCTGGGTGAACTTATCGATGCCTGTATCGCGTTGTTAAACAATACTGAAATCAGCTTCGAGGAATTACTGGCGATTGTCCCTGGGCCGGATTTTCCCACCGCCGCTATCATCAACGGTGCTGCCGGCATCCAGGAAGCCTACCGGACCGGCCGCGGGCGAATTCAGATGCGCGCCCGGGTCCATACCGAAGGTGGCAGCAACGGTGTACGTGAGAGCCTAGTGGTTACCGAATTGCCTTTCCAGGTGAACAAGGCGCGGTTGCTGGAAAAGATCGCCGAACTGGTCAAGGACAAACGTATCGAGGGGATCTCTGAGTTGCGTGACGAGTCCGACAAGGACGGCATGCGCATGGTGATCGATCTGAAGCGCGGTGAAAATGCCGATACGCTACTGAACAATCTCTATCGCCAGACGGCCATGGAGACGGTATTCGGTATCAACATGGTGGCGCTGGTCGATGGCCAGCCACGGCTAATGAATCTGCAACAGTTGCTGGAGTGCTTTCTTAGCCATCGACGCGAAGTGGTGATCCGGCGCACGCTGTTTGAATTGCGCAAAGCCCGGGCCCGGGCCCATATTCTTGAAGGACTCGCAGTCGCCCTGGCCAACATTGATCCTGTGATTGCACTGATCCGCAAGGCCCCCAGTCCCGCTGTTGCCAAACAGGAACTGATGGAACGTGCCTGGGAGCCAGGCAGTGTTGAGCACATGCTGGCAAGGGCAGGTGCACAGTCTTCGCGACCTGATGATCTGCAGGCCGGATTGGGTATCGTCGATGGCCAATACCGGCTATCTCAGATTCAGGCACAGGCCATTCTTGATTTACGCCTGCACCGGCTTACCGGCCTTGAGCAGGATAAAATCCATAATGAGTTTGTCGAGATTCTGGAACTGATTAAAGATTTGCTGGACATTCTTGCCAACCCGGATCGTCTGCGCCAGGTGATCGAGGATGAATTACTTGAAGTGCGGGAAAATTTTGCCAATGAACGGCGCACGGAAATATTGCAGAAACACCTGGGTTTTGATCCATCCGATCTGGTAACGCCGCAGGAAGTGGTCGTGACATTGTCCCATGAAGGTTATGTGAAGTGGCAGGCAGTGGATGTCTATGCTGCACAGAAAAGGGGCGGCAAGGGGAAAACTGCTGCAACCACCAAAGAAGCGGATTTTGTCGAACACCTGTTTGTCGCCAACAGCCACGATACCTTGTTATGCTTTTCAAGCTGCGGCAAGGTTTATTGGCTGAAAGTCTACGCGTTGCCGGAAGCAAGCCGTGTGGCGCGGGGTAAACCCATTGTTAACTTGCTACCACTGGAAAGCGAGGAACGCATCAGCGCTGTACTGCCGCTGAAAGGGTTTGATCAGGCCGGCTTTGTTTTTATGGCCACGGCACGCGGTATCGTCAAGAAAACGCCTTTAGTGGAGTACTCACGGCCACGCGCCTCCGGGATTATTGCCCTGGACCTGTTGGACGATGACCAATTGATCGGCGTCGCTATTACCGACGGTGATCAGGACATAATGCTGGCCAGCAGTGGTGGCAAAATGACGCGCTTTTCTGAATCCAGGGTACGTTCTATGGGGCGTACTGCACGCGGCGTGATCGGCATGCGTCTGCCTGCTGGGGATCAACTGATCTCTTTACTGGTCGCCCGTGATGGTCTGGTGCTTACCGCGACTGAGCGGGGATACGGCAAATGTACCCCGGTTGCAGACTATCCCTGCAAAGGCCGGGGCGGCCAGGGCGTCATTTCCATCCGTACTTCAGCACGTAATGGTGCGGTCGTTAATGCGTTACTCATGGATGGTAACGAAGAAATGATGCTTATTACAGACGCCGGCAAACTGGTTCGCACTCGTGTCAGCGAAGTCAGTGTCCTGAGTCGCAACACCCAGGGTGTTACGCTGATCGGCATGGCCGAAAATGAACGACTGGTCGGTGTGGGCCGCATTGTTGAGGAACAATCCGATGCTGATGAGGATTCAGCGGCGCAGGATGCCTGTGCTGAGAATGGCGAGCCATGAGTCGAGCCTTTAACTTCAATGCCGGGCCTGCCGTATTGCCGCAGGCCGTATTGGAACAGGCGCGCAAAGAACTGCTCGAATGGCGTGATACCGGCGCTTCGGTGATGGAGGTCAGCCATCGGTCTGCACCGTTTATGTCGTTGGCGCAGGACTCAGAAGCGCGGTTACGAAGCTTGATGGCGATTCCGGACAACTTCCATGTCCTGTTCCTGCAAGGGGGTGCGCAGTTGCAGTTTTCCGCTGTTCCATTAAACCTTTTGGGTTCGGCAGGGCGGGCAGATTATATTGATACCGGGATTTGGTCGGGCAAGGCCATTGCCGAGGCTCGACGTTACGGCCAGGTCAATGTCGTCGCCAGCGGTGAGGCGAGTGGTTACAGCCGGATTCCACCGCGTGAGGGTTGGCAACTCGATGACAGGGCGGCGTACCTGTATTACACCCCCAATGAAACCATCAGCGGTGTTGAGTTTGCGTTTATACCGCCGTCGGCGGATGTGCCGCTGGTGGCCGATATGACGTCCTCATTTTTGTCCCGGCCTGTGGACATGGAACGCTTTGGGCTTATTTTTGCAGGGGCACAGAAAAATGCCGGCATTGCCGGTTTGACCCTGGTGATTGTGCGCGATGATTTGCTTGGCCGCGCCAGCACCATGACGCCTGCGCTAATGAACTATGCAGCACAGGTCAAAGCCGGCTCAATGCTCAATACGGCGCCAACCTTCGCCTGGTACCTGGCTGATCTGGTGTTTAAATGGCTCGAGGGTGAAGGTGGTGTGGCACAGATCGCTGCTCGAAATCAGCGTAAGGCCAGTCAACTGTATGCGTGTATAGATACATCAAACTTTTACGCCAATTCGATTCCTCAGGACTGCCGCTCGTTAATGAATGTGACGTTCACCTTGGCGGATCCTCAGTTGGATGCGGATTTTTTAAATCGCGCCGAGCAAGCTGGATTGATGGGCCTTAAAGGGCATCGCCTGGTCGGTGGGATGCGCGCCAGTATCTATAACGCAATGCCGGAACAGGGTGTGACGGCATTGATTGAATTTATGCATGATTTTGAACGGCACCACAGTTAAAGACATATACCGTTACGATGCACCGGATACGTGCTTACAATACTGATCTTGCTGCGGCTCCGTCCCCAACGTTGGTCACGATCAACTGCACGACCAACTGAGATAATAATCCGAACATTTTTTAGGAATGACTGATGAGTGAAATTGTCACCGATCTTGCTGACGTCAGAGCGAAAATCGATGCACTTGACCGGGAAATGCTGCGGTTGATGAATGAACGGGCCAGTCTTGCGCAGGCAGCTGCACGTGCCAAGCAGGCACAACACGGGGTAGATGCCCAGTTGTATCGTCCCGAACGTGAGGCGCAATTATTACGTGAGTTGGCGAACGCCAATCCTGGTCCGTTAGCACAAAAGGATGTATTGCGTATCCTCAGTGAAGTCATCTCTGCCTGCAGAGCGATGGAATTGCCGCTGGCCGTGGCATTTTTGGGACCCAAAGGGACCTTTACCGAGGCGGCCGCGCTAAGCCATTTTGGTCACTGCATCAAGCCTGTGCCCAGCGATACGATCGATGCAGTGTTTAGAGAGGTTGAGTCCGGGAATTGTGACTATGGTGTTGTGCCGGTGGAAAATTCCACCGAGGGCGTGGTCAACCACACCCTGGATACATTCTTGAACTCGATGTTGAATATTTGCGGTGAAGTGTTAGTACCCATTCACCACTGTTTCATTTCCAGTTGCACGGCGATCGAGGATGTACGTACGATTTATTCTCACCAGCAATCCCTGGCCCAGTGCCGGAAATGGCTGGACAAGCAGTTTCCGGGGGTAGCGCGAGTTGCGGTGAGCAGCAATGCTGAAGCGGTTCGCAGAGTGTCGCAACGGCTCGATGCAGCGGCCATCGCCGGCAAAGTTGCTGCGCAGGCTTATTCGATCCCTGTCGTACAGGAAAATATTGAAGATGAACCTGGCAACACAACCCGGTTTCTGATCATTGGCCGCCAGTCGGTGCCGGCCAGTGGCGATGACAAGACCGCTGTCACTTTTTCCTTCGCGAAAAACCGCCCGGGTGGACTGTTTGATGCCATTGAGGTCTTCGCTGCACGCAAGATCAACATGACCCGTATTGAGTCACGGCCCTCGCGTCTGGAGCGTTGGAATTATGTGTTTTATGTGGACTTTGTTGGCCATCAGAGCGAGGCGCTGGTGGCTGAAGCGTTGCAGGAACTAAAGCAGCGCACGGATTTTATGAAAATTCTCGGATCCTTTCCCCGGGCAATAAATGAGGAGCGGCAATGACGTGTGATTTTTATGCACTGGCAACACCGGGCGTGTCCGGCCTGCATGCTTATGAACCTGGTAAACCTGTCAGCGAACTGCAAAGAGAACTGGGTATTGAGGACATCATTAAACTGGCATCCAATGAAAATCCTTTGGGTCCCAGCCCCCTCGCACTTGCCGCTGCCCAGACATCGATTGGCGAAGTGAATCGTTATCCTGATGGCAGCGGTTTTGCGCTCAAAAAGGCGATTGCTGATCGCCATCAGGTCGAAGCGGAGCAAATCACGCTCGGGAACGGTTCCAACGACGTGCTTGAGTTTGTGGTCCGGGCGTTTGCAGACCATCGCCATGAGGTGGTCTTTTCCGAGCATGCATTTGCCGTTTATCCATTGGTGACGATGGCGGTGGGTGCAACTTGTGTGGCGGTACCGGCACGTGACTATGGCCATGATCTGGAGGCCATGGCTGCAGCTGTCACTGCTGATACCCGGGTTGTTTTTGTGGCAAACCCAAACAACCCGACAGGTACCTGGTGCCGGGCAGCGGCGCTGCGTGCGTTTGTTGAGGCGGTGCCCAATCACGTCATTGTGGTCATTGATGAGGCTTATGCTGAGTATGTAACGCAAGCGCAGTATCCAGATTGCGTTAACTGGATAAAAGAATATGAAAATCTGGTCGTTACCCGGACATTTTCCAAGGCTTTCGGGCTGGCCGGATTACGGGTTGGTTACATGGTGGCGCACCCACAAATAACGGATTTGTTAAACCGCGTCCGGCAACCCTTTAATGTGAACACACCGGCCCTTGCCGCTGCCCAGGCAGCACTCGCTGATGCGTCGCACTTGCGTGCAAGCTGTGAGTTAAATCAGCAGGGACTGGCGTTCTATGAGTCCGCTTTTGCCGCAATGGGGCTCGATTATATTCCTTCTGTCGGCAATTTCATCACTGTCGCACTACCCCGGCCCGGCCGGGAAATACATGGGTTGTTGTTACGCGCTGGAGTGATCACGCGTCCAGTAGACGGGTATGGATTACCCATGCATTTACGTATCAGTGTCGGTCTGCAAAGCGAAAATGAGCGCTGTATCGCGGCCCTGGGTGAGATTGTTAATATATGAAAAAGTTATGTGTCATCGGTGTCGGCCTGATCGGCGGTTCATTGGCGAAAGACTTAAAACGCCTGGGAAAATGTGAGGAGGTCGTCGGTTGCAGCAGAAATCGTGAAAATCTGCAAAAGGCGCTCGATCTGGGTGTGATCGACCGGTTTACAACTGACGTATCAAGTGCCGTTGCAGGTGCGGATATGGTGGTGTTGGCGGTACCGCTGCAGGCCATGCAAGGTGTTTTTGCGGAATTTCGCGGGGCCTTGGCGAGTCACGCTGTGGTCACGGATGTCGGCAGTTCAAAATGCAGTGTGCTGGCGGCGGTCCAGGCCGTGTTCGGCTCTACACCCGATTGGTTTGTACCGGGTCATCCAATCGCCGGTGCTGAAAAAAGTGGCGTTGAGGCCGCCGTGGACGGTTTGTTCATTGACCATCGGGTTATTCTGACTCCCGTGGCTGAAACTGACACGCAGGCGTTGCAACGGGTCCGCAGTATGTGGTCCCTGGTGGGCGCAGAGGTGCTGGAGATGGAACCGCATCATCATGATGAGGTGCTGGCGGCGACCAGCCATCTGCCGCACATGTTGGCCTACACACTGGTCGATGTGTTGGGCAGGATGCAGGATCGTGTGGAAATTTTTCGTTATGCGGCGGGGGGCTTCCGGGACTTTACCCGAATTGCTTCCAGCGATCCGCAGATGTGGCACGATGTCTGTCTGGCAAATCGAGAAGCAATGATTGGTGTCCTTGAACATTTCTCTGGCGATCTGGATAAATTGATTGGGGCGGTCAAAGACGGCGATGGTGAGTACCTGTTTGATGTCTTCAGCCGTGCCAAGGTGTTTCGGGACAAATTCAGCCAGAATGGATCAACCAGGACGGGCGGCCACTGATGGCGAATATAGATTTCAACGTCCAACCGGGTGGACGCTTGCAAGGCGATATCCGGGTACCGGGTGATAAATCTATTTCCCATCGTTTTGTGATGCTCGCTGCGGTCGCGCATGGGCAGTCCACCGCCTGTGGGTTTTTGCATGGCGAAGATACCCTGGCGACGGTGGCCGCTTTCCGGGCGATGGGAATCACTGTCGAAGGCCCCGAGGACGGGCAGTTACAGATCCAGGGCGCCGGTGCACAGGGCCTTATCCCGCCCGCGTCCCCCCTGGACATGGGTAATTCGGGAACTGCCATGCGCCTGCTGTCCGGCCTGCTCTCAGGTCAGCCATTTGCTTCAATCCTGTGTGGAGACCGTTCTTTAACCCAGCGGCCAATGGCCAGGGTAGTTGCACCGTTACGGCTGATGGGGGCGGAGATCGACTGCGAACCACAAGGCCGGCCACCCTTACACATTCACGCCTGCAGTGGTCATTTGAGCGCGATTGACTATCCAATGCCGGTGGCCAGTGCCCAGGTGAAGTCCTGCCTGTTGCTGGCCGGACTCTACGCCCGGGGGGAGATTGCCATTACAGAACCGGCCCCGACCCGGGATCATACCGAGCGTATGCTGCGAAGTTTCGGGGTTTCCGTGAGCACCAATGGTCACCGCATCAGTATGCTTGCAGGCGGGAAACTCAATGCTCAGCACATTGATATTCCGGGGGATATTTCCTCGGCGGCATTTCTGCTGACAGGTGCCTGCATCGCCCCAGGATCGTCTCTGACCATTAGAAATGTGGGTATTAACCCGAGCCGTACCGGGGTTCTGCATGTTCTTAAACGCATGGGGGCCGATATCAGCGCGAGTCATGAACACCAGGCAGGAGGCGAGTTGATTGCAGATTTGCACATTAATTACCGCCCCCTGAGAGGCATCGAAATACCGATAGAAGTGGTGCCGCTGGCAATCGATGAGTTTCCGGCATTGCTGGTGGCCGCGGCTTTTGCTGAAGGTGAGACGGTGCTACGCGGTGCCCGGGAACTACGGGTAAAGGAAAGCGATCGAATTGCCAGTGTCAGTGCCGGTCTGTGCGCCCTGGGCATCGAGGTGGAAGAATTTGACGATGGCCTGCGGATTCACGGTGGCCCTGTCGGCGGAGGAATCGTTGACAGCTGTGGCGATCACCGTATTGCTATGGCATTCGCTATGGCCGGCCTTGGTGCAACCGGACCCATTCGGATCAAAAACTGCGCCAATGTGAATACCTCCTTTCCGGGTTTTGCCGAGTTGCTACGCGATTGTGGTTTGGAACTGCAAGCTGCCAGTGCTGCACCGGAATGAAACAGAACATGCCGGTCATTTGCGTGGATGGCCCGAGTGGCTCGGGCAAGGGAACCTTAAGCTACAGGCTCAGCCGTGCACTGGGTTTTCACCTTCTTGACAGCGGTGCCTTGTATCGTCTGAGTGCGCTTGCTGCGTCTCGACACGGCATCGCCATAACGGATCAATCTGCCCTGGCAGCGCTGGCTGCAGAACTCGATGTGAGTTTCAAAATAACGGCAGGCGATCCACCCGTGCAGGCGATGCTGGAGGGCGTGAACGTCGATATCGCGTTACGCACCGAGCAATGTGCCAGTGATGCTTCGATACTGGCTGCATATCCGCAGGTTCGTAGTGCATTATTGGCCAAACAGCGCCAGTTTAGACAAAGTCCAGGTCTGGTTGCTGATGGTCGGGATATGGGTACGGTGGTTTTCCCCCACGCCGAATTGAAAATATTTCTCAAGGCCAGCCCTGAAATAAGAGCGAAAAGGCGTCATAACCAGTTGATAGGTAAAGGAATTAATGCTAACCTGCGCGCCCTTCTTAAGGAGATCGAGGTGCGCGACATGCGGGATAGCAAGCGTAGCACTTCACCCCTGAAACCGGCTCCGGATGCTGTGGTTATTGATTCCAGCGGCATGCCTTTGCAGGCGGTTTTTGAGCAGGCCATGGCACTGGCCGTCGGCAAAGGGATACAGGCCGCATCTTCAGAAGAATAGAATGGATAAGGAACGAAACCCGGTACTGACCCGTCATCGGGGATTTCGTGTGGTTTATTAACAGACCGGGCGGGTGGTCACAGGTCTTACTGACTCTCTTATGGAAAATTTTGCAGAACTTTTAGAAGAAAATCTCGCCGCCATCAAAATGCGGCCAGGTTCGATTATCAACGGCGTAGTGATCAATATTGGCGATGAGTTCGTCACTGTTCACGCTGGATTGAAATCAGAATCCGTTATTCCCATCGAACAGTTCCGTAACGATGCCGGCGAACTTGAAGTCGCCGTTGGCGATGATGTGGAAGTGTCTCTGGATACGGTTGAAGATGGCTTTGGTGTCACCAAACTGTCACGGGAAAAGGCCAAGCGTGCTAAAGCCTGGACGGTTCTTGAAGCCGCGTTTGAAGAGGCGGAAACCATTACCGGCATTATCAGCGGCAAAGTCAAAGGTGGGTTCACCGTGGATATCGAAGATATACGCGCCTTTTTGCCGGGCTCTCTGGTGGATGTGCGTCCTGTACGTGATACCACATATCTGGAGGGTAAGCCGCTTGAATTTAAAGTGATTAAACTCGATCGTCGGCGCAATAACGTTGTGGTTTCACGTCGTGCAGTGGTTGAGGAAGAGAGTTCAGTTGAGCGTGAGGCGTTACTGGAAAATCTACAGGAAGGCCTCACCGTAAAAGGTATCGTCAAGAACCTTACCGACTACGGCGCGTTCGTCGACCTCGGTGGTATCGATGGCCTATTGCACATTACCGATATGGCCTGGAAGCGCGTCAAGCACCCGACCGAAGTCGTCAATGTGGGCGATGAACTGGACGTCAAGGTCCTGAAGTTTGATCGCGAACGAACCCGGGTTTCACTGGGCTTGAAACAGATGGGCGAGGATCCATGGGTAGAGATTGCTCATCGCTATCCAGAACATACGCGTCTTAGCGGTAAGGTGACCAATATCGCGGATTACGGCTGTTTCGTCGAAATAGAAGAAGGCGTTGAAGGCTTGGTGCATGTTTCCGAAATGGATTGGACCAATAAAAATGTTCATCCCACCAAAATCGTCCAACTGGGTGATGAGGTCGAGGTCATGGTGCTGGATATCGACGAAGAACGTCGACGCATTTCTTTGGGAATCAAGCAATGTATGTCCAACCCCTGGGAAGATTTTGCCGTTAACCACAACAAGGGCGAACGGGTTACGGGTACCATTAAGTCGATCACCGATTTTGGCGTCTTTGTCGGCCTTGACGGTGGTATAGACGGCCTCGTCCATTTGTCAGATATTTCCTGGGGTGACGATGGCGAAGATGTGCTGCGGAACTTCAAAAAAGGTGACGAATTTGAAACTGTGGTGTTGTCAGTCGATGCAGAGCGTGAACGTATTTCACTGGGCATCAAGCAACTCGACACGGATCCGATATCACTGTATCTGGCTGAACACCCTAAAGGTGACGTTGTTAATGGCACGATCATCGAAGTTGATGCGAAAGGTGCCACAGTGGAACTTGCAGAGGGTGTAGAAGGTCACATCCGTGCATCGGAGTTAACCCGGGACCGGGTTGAAGATGCCCGCACGGTTCTAAAAGTGGGTGATACGCTGGAAGCCAAATTTATTGGCGTTGATCGCAAGAAACGTAATTTGTCGTTATCTGTCAAAGCCAAGGAATCGGATGAAGAATCACAGGCGATGGAAGATTATTCTGCTGCCAGCGGTGGCGGTGCTTCAACCATCGGTGACCTCATCAAGGAAAAGCTGAACAACCGGGATGAGATGAACGGCTGACCGAAATAATAATCAGGAACTCAGGCCCCGGTAGCACAAAAATCTACCTGTAATGCCGGGGCCTATTGTTCCTTACCAATGCCGAAGGGGAGAACCGCATGACCAAATCGGAATTGATTGAGCGTCTTGCACAAAAACAGCTGCAACTGGCTTATCGGGATGTTGAACTTGCGGTTAAGACGATTCTCGAACACATGGTGGAACGCCTTGCCAATGGCGACAGAATCGAAATACGTGGTTTTGGAAGTTTTTCTCTGCATTTTCGTCCAGGACGCATAGGCCGCAATCCGAAGACCGGGTCACCGGTCGCGCTACCGGCCAAGCATGTACCGCACTTCAAACCTGGCAAGGAACTGCGCGAACGAGTCGATGTGGCCTACGCGCAACAGCTTGCAGCAGGCCGGGTTCAGCATCACCAGGGCGGGTCCCAGGG
>CAZAWX010000029.1:0-6247 GCA_964488985.1 uncultured Ectothiorhodospiraceae bacterium | reverse complement strand
CCAGGGCGGGTCCCAGGGTGGGTCTGATCCATCAACTGCTTTTGCCGTAGGCGAAACAGCGCTGGGGGATTAGCTTTCATCCCGGGAATTAGTCGATGAATCCGCTAAATCTGCTCTGGCTGCTGTTGCCAGTGGCGGCGGCCAGTGGCTGGTATCTTGGTAAACGCCGCACTCTATCGCAAACCGGTACTGATCGTGACCTGGGCCTGCGTTCAGATTACTTCAAAGGCATAAATTACCTGCTCAACGAGCAACCGGATAAGGCCATTGAGGTCTTTATCAAAGTTCTGGAAGTTGATCAGGAAACTGTCGAAACCCATCTGGCTCTGGGCAACCTTTACCGGCGCCGCGGTGAGGTGGACCGGGCTATTCGAATTCACCAGAATCTTGTTGCGCGTAATACGCTTAGTACAGAACAACGCCATGAAGCTTTGCTGGAACTGGGGCAGGATTATCTTAGTGCCGGGTTACTGGATCGTGCCGAAGATCTGTTCAAGGAGTTGGCTGAAACCAGTCATTATCGTGTGCAGGCCCTACGCCAGTTAATTGATATTTTTGAACAGGAAAAGGACTGGGATGAGGCTATCCGTTGTGCCCGCCAACTGGAACGGGCCACCGGCAATCAGTTGGGCCCGGTGATCGCACATTATCAGTGTGAACAGGCCGAGTTACTTCGCGATTCAAAGGACTATAAAGAAGCGCTGAAAGTTCTTGGCAAGGCGATGGATAATCACCGCTCCTGTGTCAGGGCGAGTTTGCTCGAGGGGCAGATATATATGGCCTTGCAGGACTTTGAACGGGCTTTACGTGCGTTTCAACACATTGAAGACCAGGACCCGGAATTTCTTCCAGAGGCAATTGACCCTATTCATGAATGCTTCCGGGCGCTGAATCGTGACGCACAAATGCGGCCCTACCTGACCCGATTGCTGGAACGCTATGGTTGGGTGAGTGCCAGTCTGGAAATGGCCAATATCCATCGCGAGACGACGGGTCCGGATTCAGCTATCGACTTTATGGCTCGGCACTTGCGTACCCGGGCAACAGTGCGCGGACTGGACAGACTGATGGAACTGGAACTCGAACAGGGCGCAGACGACACGCCAGCCTATTACGGGATCCTTAAAGAACTCACCGGGCAGCTATTGGCAGACAGGCCGGTATATAAATGCAGGCATTGTGGATTTCCGGCCCGTGCGTTGCATTGGCAATGTCCAAGTTGCAAGCATTGGAACAGTATCAAGCCGATACAGGGGGTGGAAGGTGAATAAAACAGACAAGCGTTTTGTTGGCCCGCATCTCATTGTCGCCCTTGACTATCCCCGCATTGAACCAGCAGTTGAACTTGCCCGTCAACTCGATCCGTTGTTATGCCGCGTGAAAGTGGGCAAAGAGTTGTTCACCGCTGCCGGCCCGAAGGTGGTGGAGGATTTACGAGCGCTGGGGTTTGATGTCTTTCTGGATCTCAAATTTCACGATATACCAAATACTACCGCCAGTGCCTGCCGTAGTGCCGCAGAACTTGGGGTGTGGATGTTGAATGTCCATGCAAGTGGTGGTGAAACAATGATGCGGACGGCGTACGACGCGGTACAACATGTTCCCAATCCGCCTATGCTGATTGCCGTTACGGTTTTAACCAGCCTCGACCGGGGAGATTTGGCGCAAGTGGGGATTGACTGTGATCCCGCAGAGCAGGTATTGCGTCTTGCACGCCTGAGCGAACGCAGTGGCCTCGATGGCGTCGTCTGTGCGGCGCCAGATTTACCGGTATTGCGTGAGCAGGTGGCGGACGGGTTTCTAACCGTCACTCCGGGTGTGCGACCCCAGGGCACGATGTCAGGGGATCAAAAGCGTGTCACAACGCCGACTCAGGCAATGGCGATGGGCGCGAGTTATCTGGTCATCGGGCGGCCCATTACCCAGGCCGACAATCCGGTGCAGGCGCTGAGTGATATTGTTAAGGAAATCAACGCTTCAAAGGGTTTTTAATAACACTTTTGATGCCCGTTGGTGGTTATACAGTTGGCGTTTTTCGAAGGGTAAATCATCCACGCTGCCTTCGACGAAGCCACGTTCGCGAAACCATTGTTCTGTCTGAGTCGTCAGTACAAAAATATTTCGGGCACCCAAGTCTTTTGCCTGGCGTTCGATACTGGTGAGTAAAATATCGCCACGCCCACTGTCGCGATAGCTCTCATGTACTGACAGGCAGGCCAGCTCCAGCACACCTTCTTCGGCGAACCAGTGTGCGGCGGCGCAGGCAACAATGACGCCGTCGCGTTCCTCGACATGATAGTTGGCGATGTCCGCTTCGACTTCCTGTCGTTCACGCGGTACCAGTACGCCACTATGTTCCAAGGGGCCAATTAAATCTAATATTCCACAGATGTCAGAACTGCTTGCACGGCGCACCGCATCGTAACCGTCCGCATTGATCATGGTGCCGACACCATCACGGCTGTATAACTCCTGGGCCAGGGCGCCGGGCATGTTCATTTCCAGTAAATGTACGCGTCGAACCCCACTGTGGCAGGCATTTAAAGCAGATTCAAAGCGCCGGTGTATGGCGGCTTGTGTATTTTGATTAATAGCGCTGAGATATTCCTGGGCCTGGTTGAGGGTGAATTGACCGATGAGGTGACCCTGGTTATCGGTTGCGGCTGCGTCCTCGGCAAGAAATATCAATTTTTCGGCACCAAGTTTGACCGCAACTTTTGCGCCCAGATCTTCCGATCGTAGATTGAATAACTCACCCGCTGGGGAAAATCCCAGTGGTGGGATAATGACTATATGCTCGTTGTCAAGCAGTGATCGAATCGCTTGTGTGTCAATGCGCCGGACCTCACCACTGAAACCGAAGTCAACGCCATTGCGGATCCCCCAGGGCCGGGCGGTGACGTAATTACCGCTGGCCACTCGAATTCGCGCACCGCGCATGGGTGTATTGGCCAGCCCCATGGACAAACGCGCTTGCAATTCAAGCGTCACGGCAGCGACAGCGTCACGCACGGCCGGTAACATGGTCGCCTGGGTAACTCGGATACCGTCGATAATCTGATATTCAAGCTGCTGTGCTTGCAGGCGAGCATCAATTTGCGGGCGAATACCCGGAATGAGGACGAGTTTTACACCCAGACTGTGCAGTAAGGCCAGGTCATGAATAAACTCTGGGAATAATATGGAATCGAGCAGCAATTCACCGCTGAAATGCACAACGATGCAGCGTCCGCGGTTGGCATTGAAGTAGGGCGCCGCATTACGAAACCACTCCAGGTAACTAGCTGAATGATTCATGGGGGTTCATAAAACTTCCTGTGCCGTGCGGTCCAGGGCATCACGGGCCATATCCAGCAATTCGTCAACTTGTTCCGTGCTAATGATCAGGGGTGGAGAAAGCACCATTGAATCTTCCACAGCTCGCATGACCAGACCATTGGCAAAACTATGATCACGGCACACTGCGCCAGTGTCCCCCGCCTGTTTGAATAATGCCCCCGTCGTCTTGTCGGCAACCAGTTGGATTCCAGCCATCAAGCCGACAGCGCGAACCTCGCCAACCAACCGGTGATCTTCGAGTTCGCGTAAGCGGCGCTGAAAATACGGGCCGATGGTGTTCTGCACATAGGGGATCAACTGTTCCTCGCGCATCAGGCGCAGGTTGGCCAGGGCAACTGCCGCTGACACCGGGTGTCCCGAATAGGTGAAGCCATGTTGAAATTCCCCGCCTTTTCCGATCAGCATGTCTGCGACACGATCACCGACCATTACCCCGCCTATGGGCATGTAGCCCGAGGACAAACCTTTGGCAATCGGCATTAGATCCGGACGGATTGAGTAATGCTCGCAGCCAAACCAGGTTCCGAGCCGGCCGAAGCCGCAAATGACTTCATCTGCCACCAGTAATATGCCGTATTTGCTGCAGATTCTGGAAATTTCCGGCCAGTAGGTAGCGGGTGGCACGATAACGCCACCGGCACCCTGTATGGGCTCGGCAATAAATGCAGCAACCTTATCTTCACCGACAGCGAGAATTTTTTCTTCCAGCCAGCCGGCCGCCTGCAGGCCGAAGTCATCCCGGTCTTGCCCCTTGCCATATTTGTACCAATAGGGTTCTTCGATGTGTTCGATGCCAGCTAACAGCGGCCCCCCCTGCTCGTGCATCGGACGCATGCCACCGAGGCTCAGGCTTGCTATCGTGCTGCCGTGGTAGGCGTTGTTGCGGCTGATGATGATTTGCCGCTGTGGTTCACCGGCAATCTGCCAATACCGCCGCACCATGCGCACCACGGTATCGTTGGCTTCTGATCCGGAGTTGGTGAAAAATACGTGGTTGAGGTCTGCTGGAGCCAGTTCAGCCAGGAGCGCAGCCAGTTCCACCGCCGGTGGGTGGGTGGTCTGAAAAAAATTATTGTAATACGGCAAGGTTCTTAGCTGTCTTTCAGCAGCCTGGGCCAACTCCTGGCGTCCATAGCCAATATTGACGCACCACAAACCGGCCATGCCATCGAGTAGGCGAACATTTTCTGAATCCCACAGATAGACCCCTTCAGCCCGGGTGATGATACGTGTGCCTTTACTGGCCAACGCGCGGCTGTCTGTAAACGGGTGCAGGTGATGTGCAGCATCCATGCGCTGCCATTGTTCTGTGCTGATATTGGGTGTTTGCATTTAGACGTTCAGTAGTAAATATTCGCGTTCCCAGGAAGAAATCACTTGGAAAAATGCACTGAATTCCTGAATCTTGACGGCATTGTACGCATTGATGAAGCGGCTACCAAGCACCGCATTGAGCCGTTCATTGCGTTTCAGCAACAACAAGGACTCTTCCAGGGTTCGTGGCAGAGTGAAAGGCAGGTCATAGGCACTGCCCGGAATGGGTTCGCCGGGTTGCAGTTGTTCACACATACCGAGATAGCCACTGGCCAGTGAGGCTGCAATGGCCAGATAAGGGTTGGCGTCGGCACCGGCCACACGGTTCTCTATACGGGTGGCCTCGATATCGGCATCGGGTACTCGCAGCCCGGTTGTGCGGTTGTCATATCCCCAATGTAAGTTAATGGGTGCTGCCATATGTCTTGAAATTCGCCGATACGAGTTTACATTCGGAGCCAGGAAGGACATACAGGCCGGTAGATATTTCTGCAGGCCGGCGATAAAGGCAAAGAATTCGGCGGTGTGTTGGCCCTTGGCGTCAATAAATATGTTCTTGCCGCTGCTGATGTCGACGATGCTCTGATGAATATGCATGGAACTGCCGGGCTCATTTTCCATGGGTTTGGCCATGAAGGTGGCATACATGTCGTGCCGAAGAGCAGCTTCGCGAACAGTGCGTTTGAACAGGAAGGCCTGATCGGCCAACTCCAGCGCATTGCCGTGCTTTAAATTGATCTCCATTTGTGCTGCCCCGGATTCATGGGCCAGTGTCTCCAGATGGATATCTTCGGCTGCGCAGAAATCGTAGATATCTTCAGTCAGGGGATCAAATTCATTCAGCGCATCAATGCCATACGCCTGGCGGCCGGTTTCAGCGCGCCCTGAGCGCCCCAAAGGAGGTTCCAGTGGGTAGTCGGAATCCTTGTTGGGCTTGACCAGATAGAATTCAAGTTCCGGGGCAATCACCGGTCGCCAGCCTTTTTCTTGATAGCACTCCAAAACCCGGCGTAAGACATACCGAGAGGTAGTTTCCACAGGTCTGCCATCGGCATGAAAACAGTCGTGGATGATCTGGGCGGTGGGTTCAACAGCCCAGGGCACCATACGAATCGTGTTCGGATCGCCCTTGGCCCGCATGTCACGATCTGAAGGATGAATTGAACTCTCGTCCTCGGTGTAATCCCCCGTGACCGTTTGCAGAACCAAGGCCTCGGGCAGGCGCATTCCTGCATCCTGGCAGTATTTCATCGCGGGCATGATCTTGCCCCGGGCGATGCCGGACATATCCGGCATCAGCGCCTCTATTTCCGTAATACCGCGCTTTTTACACCACTGCGTAATCGTTGACATGTTACCCCCAGCCGCCATAACGCCACGCACCTTACCCCTGGGGAGTGAATATTTCCAGATATCTGCATGCAAGACAGACAGGCGAACCCGCCTGTCGTCAGGGCGTCAGTGTCCGTAATGCTGAGGTGATCGTTTTATGTCAGATGCCAGACAGTTGACTGTCTGGCTGGCAGAACGGGGGCTACTTGCTAAATAGCTGCGCATAAATCCACTTCAGAAAATCGCAGTGGGTTGCCCGCCA
>CAZAWX010000028.1:0-23551 GCA_964488985.1 uncultured Ectothiorhodospiraceae bacterium | reverse complement strand
TATTTAGCTGTAATACGCGTTCTCGCGCTGGCTGTGGTCGGTGACATCGCGCACGGCGGTTAATTCGGGGATACGCTCGATGAGGGTTTTTTCCACGCCTTGTTTGAGCGTCATGTCCACCATTCCGCAGCCCTGGCAGCCACCGCCGAACTGCAGCACGGCAATATTGTCATCGACTATTTCGATCAGGCTGACCATGCCGCCGTGGGCGGCCAGGGATGGATTGACTTCGCTGTAGAGTATGTAATTGATGCGGTCGTTGATGGGACTGTCATCTGAGATGTTCGGTACATGCAGGTTCGGGGCATCGACGACAATGGTGCCGCCGGTATCATTGTCCCGGTAATCCATCTTGCCGCCTTCGAGATACTGGCGGTTGGATTCGAGGGTAAACAATTTGACCAGGGGGGATTCGGCGACGATCTGTACATAGCCATCGTCCAGTTGCCCGGGTTCGGTAAATGACATGGTGATTTGTGCCTGCGGCGTGCCGCCATCCTTAACGTCAACCAGAATGGACATACTCCCGGCGTCCTGGCGGATCACCAGATCGTTAAGAAATTCGTCGGCTTCGTGTGTGACTTCCAGCATGGTAACTCCTGACCTGAACCTGATTTTCGAATGCGTCCATTATATCCGACTAATTTAGTCAGGTATAACCCATCGACGAGAAAATTCTACTCAATATCTGCCTTCAGGGCTTGATTCGCTGCTCATAGAGAACCCGATAATGTTCCATACCGGTGTCGGCCAGGCATTGCAGGTGACGGGGAAGATCGATCTTTTTTGCCCGGTAGGTAGTGAATTTCGTTGATGCTTCCACCGAGGCGTACCAGTAGCGTGCCCAGGCACCGTCGCTGGATCTTGGGCCGGCGGGCCAACTCAACATGCTCGATGAGAATTCCAGCCCCAGGGCATCGCACAATTGCGACATTATGGCCCGGGGGTGTTCGAGTACATCCCGGGCATCAATGACCAAGGGTGTGTGGCTGGAATCGGCGCAGACCGCATCAAAGATACGGCGTTGCTCAACAAAGCCAAGATCGGCAAGCCGGGGGTGTTCGCGAACCCGGGCATAAGAGTTCACCACTTCGCGTGGATCACGGATTAAAAAGCAGTTGTGGACTTTCCTCAGCCAGTCCCTGTCCACTTCTTCCAGTAAGTGATGGGCCATGTGTTTTTGGAAAAACACCGATGCGCCTCCTGCAGGAGGCTGGGTACAACGCTCGATGACTCGTTGCCACTGGGTTTGTCCGGCGGCGATGATTTCCTCGCGGCCGGGGTGCGCGATGCCGGTACGGGACAGATAATAGGCATACAGAGGTTCATCCCAGACCTCGGTGTCGGCACGGTTTTCCCAACTGCGCATCATGGCCGTGGAAATATTACGTGGCCCGGACCACATCGCGATAAAGGTTGTCTCAGACATGGATCTGGAGCGCTGCCGGGCTCAGACGCAGGCCGCGATCAGCTCCTGATAGCGTTGCTGTAAACGTTCTGTGAGTGGGCCGCGAGCAGATGAACCAATGCTGCGGCCGTCGATCTCCTGCACCGGTACCAGGCCGGCAAAGGTGCCTGTAACGAAGGCTTCATCGGCACCGTAGACATCGGTAAGCGAGAAATTACGTTCAAACACCGGGATCTCATGCTGGCGGCACAACTCAATTATTTTGCCGCGGGTAATACCCCCCAGGCAGTAATCACCGGTGGATGTCCAGACCTGACCGTCACGGATGATAAAAAAGTGCGTTGAGTTGCAGGTTGCGACAAAACCGTGAGGGTCGAGCATCAAGGCCTCGTCGGCACCCGCCTTGGTGGCCTGGATGCAGGCAGTAATGCAGTTGAGTTTTGAATGGCTGTTAATTTTCGGATCGAGGACATCCGGTGCGCCCCGGCGCACATGGACGGTAAACAGGCGCAATCCGGTCAGGGCGATCTTCGGATCGGGTTTTTTGTATTCCGGGATGATGACAATGGTCGCAGTACCGAGGGTGATACGCGGATCCTGGTAGGGTGTGGCCTTCAGGCCCCGAGTTACCATCAGGCGGATATGCACATCGTCGTGCATCTGATTGGCAGCCAGTGTGTCGGCGATGCGCTGGGTGAGTTCCTGCGGGCTCAGGCCGATATCGAGGTCAATGGCTTTGGCGCCTTCGTAAAGTCGGCGCAGGTGATCGGCAATAAAGACCAGGCGGCCGCCATGCACCCGGATCCCTTCCCAGACGCCATCGCCGAGAATAAAGCCACTGTCAAAGACCGAGACCACGGCCTCCTGGCGCGGCTTAAGTTCGCCATTGACTGAAATCAGGATGTTTGCATTGCGTGGATCGTCCACGTACTCGTGGCTGCCATAACTCATCTAAGCGCGCTCCAGTGAGATTTGTGTTGAACGGTGATTTTTACGAATAAAACTCGCTGCAACCAGTCCCATGGCAAGAAAAATAAACAGGCATGAAAACGCAAACCGATAGGTGTCTGCGGAGTAAACGGGTGCACCGTCCACAACGCTCCCTTGCCAGCGCAGATCCAGCAGTGCGCCGATCAGAGGCTGAAAAATAGCCCCGGTGATAACGACCGAGGCATTCAGGAAACCAAAGGCTGGTCCCTGCAAGGTACTCGGGTTGCTTTCCCGGACATGGGCAAAACCCAGCACCATGGTGCCGAAGCTGACGCCACAGAGGAAAAACGCACTGGTCAGGAGCCCTGGCGGGAGGTCTTGTAGATAAACGATCGCTGCCAGAGCAACGGTGCCGGTGATGATGGCCAGCATTAATGCCAGGCGATGCCTGTTGATGCGGTCGCCTATCGCCCCCATGACCGGTGAGCCAGCTGCCCAGCCCAGTAACAACATCGACGTTGTAGCGGCCGCGTGAGTGCGGGTCATGCCATGGACCTGCATCAGCCAGGCGACGCCCCACAGACCGGCAAAGGCAAGCAAAGGTGCGGTCATGGAGGCACAGACCAGGGCGGTCAAAAGGTTTTGCGGCGAGCGGATGACAATTTTTAAACCATCCAGTAGCCGTGTGCCGGTGGCGGGAATGTCGTAGCGAGGATCACGACCCGGGTGGCGGTCGCGTACCAGCAGCCAGATCCCCAGAGCGAGAATAAAACCGACGACGGCTGAACTGCCGAGGGCAAACCGCCAGCCGTGGGTTTCAACGAAGGTCGCCAGGGGCGCCTGGCCCAGCATGCCCCCGGCCATACCTGCGGCCATCAGCAATCCGGACGAAAGCGCAAAGCGGCGTTGCGGCAACCAGCGGCTGGCCAGGGTCAGGGAGCTGACAAAACCAAAGCTCGCGCCGATTCCAACCAGCAACCGCCCCGCATAGGCCACGGGCAGTGAGTGTGAAAGCGCGAAAATAGCGGTGCCCAGGGCGCACACTGCAGCGCCGAAAGTCAACAACCGACGTGGTCCGAAACGGTTCATGAGCAAACCCACGGGGATTTGCATCAGCGCGTAGGAGTAAAAATAAAATGCCGACAAGTTGCCCAGAACCGCGCCTTTTATGGCCAGGTCGCGCATCAAAGGATCAATCATGATGCTCGGTGCCACGCGTTGGAAAAAGGCGTAGAAAAACAGCGCGGGACCCAGGCTCCAGATCAACCAGGCATACCAGGCGGGTACGGTGGCGTTGGTCTCACCGCTAAAACAGGTATCGTTAATGGGTCAATTCTCTAATTGCTGTAACTGAAGCCAAGGTGCAGGCCCGGGAAAAAATACGGCCAGCGGTAATAAGGGCCGTAGTAGGGCCAGTCGAACGGATCATCGTAATACGGTCGGGCATAGTACGGCGGATTCAATTGCGGTTCGACCCATCGGATGAAATCTTTGACCTCCACCAGCGCCAGTGCCTGTTCAGAATTGCCGACCTGGCGTCGCACCAGGCGTTGAAAAATCCCTGCAACGGTGATTCGACTGCCCATCCGGTATAGCTGTGTATCGACACTGGCATCAGCACGGATCAGAAACCGGCCGCTGGAGGGGCCACTGTCCTTGGGTCGCCCCTGACCATCGAGGCTGCGTTCGAGAATTTCGATTTCAGCGTTGCCGTTCGATTGTTGCTGGACTGAGATGACATTGCCGCCCCAGCGCACGGCAGTCCCGGCGTGCCGTGCAGGATCGCTCAGGGCTTCGCTCAACTGCAGATTGCCCGGTGGTGGATTTCCAATAGCGGCAGGAATTGTCACCTGTTCGTCCATACCCGCACAGGCCGTCAGCAGGCCAAGGCCCAGCAGTGCCAGGACACGGGCAATAACGACGATCAGATTTGCAACTGAAGACATGGTAAGTACGGTTCTACATGGAGTGAAAATGGTAACAGACCTTGATGGGTTCGTTCTTGAGTGAAACTGCGTCAGCGCACTTCGTCACAATAGACCGCTCAGGCTATCATTGCGGGATTCATTGTTCATTTTTTGCGAGACTCTGTGAACCGAGCCAAGCCCGTCATCCGCGTCCGCGGTGCATGTCAGAATAATCTTAAAAATATTGATCTGGACATCCCCCTTGGGGAACTGATCGTGGTGACCGGCGTCAGTGGATCCGGCAAATCATCGCTGGCCTTTGATACGGTCTACGCCGAAGGCCAGCGTCGATACGTGGAGACGTTCTCTGCCTATGCCCGGCAGTTTCTGGACCGCATGGACAAGCCCCGGGTCGGACTCATCGATGGTGTCCCCCCGGCCATTGCCATTGATCAGGTCAACCCGGTGCGAACCTCGCGATCCACTGTGGGGACGATGACCGAACTCAATGATCACCTGAAGTTGCTGTTTGCCCGCGCTGCAACGTTGTACTGCCCGGATTGTAATGCCCCGGTGCGCCAGGACAGTGCTGAGCAAATCGGCAAACGCCTGCTGGCGGACCGCAAACTGCGAGGCAAGCGTGTCATCGTCAGCTTCGAAATCAAGGTGCCGGAAAATTTCAGCGAAAAAGAAGTTGAGGCCATGCTGCGGCGCCAGGGTTACACACGCTTTGTTGATCGCAAGGGCTCGGTGCTGGAGGTGATTCAGGATCGAATGTTGGTGCAAGAAGATCAGCGAGAGCGGTTGTCCGAAGCACTTGAGGGCGCTTTGCGTGTTGGCCGTGGCCGCCTGGCCATTCGGCTTGCCGGGAACGAGAACAGCCCGGTGCAGCACTACTCTTCCATTTTACAGTGCCCGGACTGTGATCGGCATTTCCGGGATCCGATGCCCGGTCACTTTTCGTTTAACTCCCCGGCCGGGGCCTGTCCGCAATGTAAAGGATTTGGCCGCACTATGGGCATTGACCCACAACGGGTGATTCCGGATCCGGCTCTCAGCCTGGCGCAGGGGGCAATCAAACCCTGGCAAAGCCCCTCTTTTGCTGAATGCCAGGAGGATGTGATGCGCCACGCACGGCACAAGGGGATCCCGCTTGATGTGCCCTGGCGGCGTCTGAAACGTTCCTGGCAACGGTGGATTTTCGAAGGCGATGGCAGTATCGACAGTGGCAAGTGGTATGGCGTGTGGCGGTTTTTCAATTGGCTGGAGAGTAAAAGTTACCGCATGCATATCCGTGTGCTGCTGGCACGTTATCGGACCTATCATCTTTGCCCTGACTGCCAGGGCGCGAGGCTGGTGCCGGAATCGTTATTCTGGAAATTGACGGCCGGAGCAAAATTTACTGAGCGGGCAGCGGGCGCTGTGCAACACTACGATATCCACCAGTTGATGTTGTTGCCAATTGGGATGTTGCAACAATTTTTTGCCAGCCTTGAGTTACCTGCACCCTCAGACGCGGCCTGTGCCGGCCTCCTGGGCGAAATACGCACACGCTTGGCCTATCTGGTGGAAGTGGGTCTTGAGTATCTGACCCTGGACAGGCAATCGCGGACTTTGAGTGGTGGTGAAGTCCAGCGCATCAACCTGACTACGGCTTTGGGCAGTTCCCTGGTTAACGCCTTGTTCGTTCTTGATGAACCGAGTGTCGGCCTGCATGACAGGGATCTGCAACGCTTGATCGGAATCCTCAGGCGGCTGCGTGACGCGGGAAATTCGCTGTTGGTTGTTGAACACGATGAGCAGATGATTCGGGCCGCCGACCGGGTCATCGATATGGGTCCGGGACCCGCGGCGCAAGGTGGCGAAATTGTCGCCTTTACCACTCCCGGGCGCTTGTTACGTCATCCCACATCCGTTACCGCAACGTATCTTCGCCAGGGTGTGCGCGGTGCACGGCAACCACAACCGTTTGCTGTCAGCACCGCGCCTTCATTACGGCTGAAGGGCGCCTGTGAACATAATTTGAAACATCTCAATGTTGATTTTCCGCTTGGCAAATTGGTGTGCGTCACCGGCGTCAGTGGTTCTGGAAAGTCCACGCTGGTGGTGACCACCCTGTACCGGGCATTGCGTAAGTCAAAGGGCCTGGCAACGGAGCCACCGGGGCAGTTCGACAAGTTGAACGGTGCCGGTGAGATCTCGGAAGTTGTGCTGGTTGATCAATCCGCCATTGGCAAAAGCTCACGTTCCAATCCCGCCAGTTATGTGGGGGCTATGACGCCGATACGAAAATTGTTTGCCCGTCAACCGCTGGCGGTGGAGTACGGATTCGGACCAGGCAGTTTCAGTTTTAATTCAGGCGACGGGCGCTGCCCAGGTTGTTCCGGCAGTGGCTTCGAGCACGTGGAAATGCAGTTTCTAAGCGATGTTTATCTGCGTTGTCCCGATTGTGATGGCCGTCGTTACCGGGATGAAATCCTCGCCGTGCAACTGTTTCCCGATGCCGGTCACAGCGCTCGGGCTTGTTCGATAGCTGATGTTCTACAGATGAGTGTGGTTGAGGCTGTGGATTATTTTCACAAGCACAGCGATATTCAACACGCCTTGCATCCATTGCTGGAAGTTGGATTGGGCTATCTGCAACTGGGTCAACCGGTACCGACGTTAAGTGGTGGTGAAGCCCAGCGCTTGAAACTTGCCGGGCGCCTGGCTCAGAGCAAGGGCGTTTATGCCGGTTCGGTAAAGAACAAAACCGGACGCCGGCAAACCGCCAAAGGTGCACTGTTGATTTTTGATGAACCCACTACCGGGCTGCATCTTGCGGACGTTGAAATTCTGTTGGCCGCGCTGCGAAAACTTATCGAAGCAGGCCATTCCGTATTGGTCATTGAACACCATCTGGATGTCATTGGTGCCAGCGACTGGGTCATTGACCTTGGTCCGCAGGGGGGGGCAAAAGGCGGGCAGGTACAGTTTCAAGGAACTCCGCTGGCACTTGCCGGGAGTGGTTCCGGGTACAGCGCTGAGTCGCTTGCAGCGCATGTGCACAAAAGACCTGCGCGCGCAGGTGAATCCACAACAGGGCGTCGTAGAAAATCCCGCACTCGTGGAAAGATCGAAATTCAGCATGCCCGTGAGCATAATTTAAAAAATGTTTCTACGACAATTCCGCTGGATGAATTTACCGTCATTACCGGAGTCAGTGGCAGCGGTAAAAGTACCCTGGCCTTTGATATTCTTTTTGCCGAGGGGCAACGCCGGTATCTTGAGTCTCTGAATGCCTATGCCCGGCAATTTGTACAACCTGCAAACCGGGCTGAAGTTGATGTGGTCAGTGGTATTCCGCCCACGGTGGCGATTGAACAGCGTATCAGTCGCGGTGGGCGCAAAAGTACAGTCGGTACCCTGACCGAGATCCATCACTTCTTACGTCTGCTGTTTGTCAAGGCGGGCGAACGCTATTGCCCGGAGTGCAACCGGCCAATTTCAGCGCAAAGTGCCGAGAAGATTTTTGCCGAAGTACTGCGCTACCATAAGGGCAAGTCGATCAGTGTGCTGGCGCCGCTGATCGTGGCGCGCAAAGGGTATTACACTGAATTGGCGCGTTGGGCGAACAATAAAAACTATACAATATTGCAGGTCGATGGCCGTGAGACCGCCACAGCGAACTGGCCACGCCTGGATCGTTTCCGTGAACATGATATCGATTTGCCGGTCGCCACACTAAAAATTTCTTCTCACACCCAGAGTGAATTACGCGCTGTGATCGCACGGGCGCTTGAGCTTGGCAAGGGTGTGTTGAAGGTGGTGATCGGAAACGATCTGCGTACCTGTAAGATTTATTCTACAACGAACGCCTGCGTGCATTGTGGCTTGAGTTTTCCGGCACTAGACCCACGTCTTTTTTCTTATAATTCTCGTCACGGCTGGTGTCTCGATTGTTTTGGCACCGGACGCCAGTTGGATAAATTCACATCCGACCAAAGCGGCGAAGAGAGTGCCTGGCTGGAGATGTCTGACACTGAAACCCAATGTGGTGCATGTGCTGGTCAGCGTTTGAATCCGCAGGCATTGGCCGTTCGGTATCATGGCCGGACAATAGCTGACTATAGTGCGATGTCGGCTGCTCAGGCTGCGCAATGTTTTGCAAAAATAAAGTCAGTCGGCCGGGAAAAAATGATCACGGCGGATATTCTGGCTGAACTCAATTCCCGCCTGTCCTTTCTTAACAAGGTGGGCCTGGATTATCTGAGTCTGGATCGGGCTGCGCCGGATTTAAGTGGCGGTGAAGCGCAACGGATCCGCCTCGCAGCCCAGTTGGGCTCAAATTTACGTGGGGTGTGCTATATCCTTGATGAGCCGAGTATCGGCCTGCACAGCCGTGATAATCGCCGTCTATTGGACATCCTGCGGGAGTTGGGCCAGCGTGGTAATACCGTGGTGGTGGTCGAGCATGATGAAGAAACAATCCGGGCTGCTGGCCATCTTATCGATCTTGGCCCCGGGGCCGGTGCGCAAGGCGGTGAGATTGTGGCGAGCGGCAGCCTCAAGTCGATCCAGGCAAGTCCACGTTCGATCACCGGACAATTCTTGAACAGACCCGCGTTGCCACGGCACAACGCTGATTCGGCAATCAGCAGGATTAACAAACAACAATGCATCGAAATGCGCAGGGTACACCGGCATAACCTGAAGTTGGCCACGGTGCGTATTCCATTGCACGCGCTGGTGTGTGTGACGGGCGTCAGTGGCAGTGGTAAAAGCACCTTGATTCGCCAGGTACTGCGTAACAGTGTGCATCAGCAACTGCAACGAAAACACACATCACGAAAACAGAAATCCGCAGCATTGGGCAACTACGGTTGTGAGTCCGTAACGGGTGCCGATTCGCTGCAGCAGGTACTGGAGGTCAATCAGTCACCCATCGGCAAGACGCCGCGATCATGTCCCGCGACCTATGTGGGTTTTTTTGATTCGATCAGGCAATTGTTTGCACAAACACCAGAGGCAGGGATGCGCGGTTACCCGGCTAGCCGGTTCTCTTTCAATGTGGCCGGTGGGCGTTGTGATGCCTGTGCCGGGCAGGGCTATCAACGCATAGAGATGAGCTTTTTACCCGATGTCCAGGTGCGTTGTGAGGAATGTGCTGGTAGCCGTTATGGGCTGGGGACCCGGGAGGTCAAGTATCGGGGCAAGTCAATCGCCGACATTCTGGCGATGAGCATAGATAATGCGGTCGATTTCTTTGCTGCGCAGGCGAAAATTCATCATGCACTGAAACTATTGCAAGACGTCGGACTGGGTTACCTGCGTCTGGGTCAGCCAAGCCCGACCCTTAGCGGTGGTGAGGCGCAGCGCCTCAAGTTGGTGACCGAACTTGCCAAGTATCGTCAGGATCCGACCCGGCACATACGCCCCGGCAAGTTGCCGCATACGCTCTACATTCTTGATGAGCCAAGTATTGGCCTGCATATGGCGGACGTTGAACGCCTCTGTGGGGTTCTGCAGCGACTGGTTGCAGCGGGAAACACGGTGATCGTAATCGAACACAACCTGGATTTGATTGCCGCGACGGACTGGATCATCGACCTTGGGCCGGAAGGAGGGGATCGAGGCGGCCGTCTCGTGGCCCAGGGCCCACCGGCAAAGGTGGCTGCTGCAGCGCAGCGTAAAGGACGCAGGTATCCATCCTATACAGCAATCGCTTTGCAGGAGTTTCTAGGCGCACCCGTGAGGGGCGGGTAGGGACGGCATACTCAAGTACCTCTTTGTCATTCAGCGATGTGGTCTTAAGATTAGACCATGTCTTTGAGTCATCAACGAATGCGCAAGGGTAGTTCCCGGATCACTAACAATACATTTGGCAACAATGCGCCTAGTGGCCTGCTCAAGGGTGGCCATGAACGCGTTGCAAATGCACCGCTGCTCGAGGAAGTGGGGTTGTTTGTGGTGCCGCAATTCCCGTTGTTGTCGTTTTCCGCGGCCGTCGATGTATTACGCCAATGTAACCGCGTAACAGGTGAAAAACTTTATCGCTGGCATGTTTTGTCCGCTACCGGTGCAGCTACAAACTGTTCCTGCGGTATCGATATTGTAGCGGATGCGCCGCTGGGCGATTCTCCGCGCCTGGATTTTATTATCGTCTTTGCTGGCGTGAATGCCGATCGTTATTGCAGTCCTGGTATCGCGAGTCGCTTGCGGCAAATGGATCGTGACGGTGTTTGCATGGGTGCGGCTTCGGCCGGGAGCTTCATCCTTGCCCGTGCCGGGTTGCTGGAGGGCCATCGTTGCACGGTGCATTGGGAAGATATGGTGTATTTTAAAGAATCGTTTCCACACTTACAGGTCAGCAACGAGGTTTTTGAGATTACTGCAAACCGCATGACCTGTTCCGGTGGTATCGCCGTGATTGATGCCCTGTTGGCCCGGGTCAGCGAACAACATGGCCGGTCCCTGGCGACACAGGTTGCAGATATATTGATGCAGGAACGGATCCGGGATACCCAGGATTTACAACGCATGCCCTTACCAGCGCGTTTGGGGATTAATCATCCGAAATTGGTGCAGGCCATTGAGCATATCGAGCGTAATCAGGACGTTTCCTTCACACAGCTTGATTTGGCCGGGCGAATCGGGTTGTCAAACCGGCAGATTGAACGACTGTTTCGCCGCTATCTGGACGTCACCCCCAGTCAGTACGCACTACAACATCGGTTGAAAAGAGCCAGGCACCTGCTGCGCAATTCCAGCCTCGGAGTTTTGGAGGTGGCGATAGCGGTGGGGTTCACGACAGCCTCACATTTTACGAAAAGCTACAAGCATTATTTTCACCTGACGCCATCAGATGAACGGCGTCTGGACTCGGACTAGCATTAGAATCCATAATGCCGGATTGCTCGTAGTTACTTGCGTTCCTGGAAAACTTGTATAGAATCGCGCGATTTTCAGGTCACCACCCGTATGGAAGTGTCTGTTATGCCAGAATCAGTGAAGTTGGGTAAAAATTACAAGCCGAACAAACGTGAAAAGTACATGAATGAGAAGCAGCGTGAGTATTTTCGTCAAAAGCTGGTGGCGTGGCGCCAGGACTTATTGAATGAGTCCCAGCAAACCATCGATAACATGCGTGAGTCCGCGCGTGATGTCAGTGATGAAGCTGAACGAGCCAGCCGCGAAACTGAAATTAGCTTTGAACTCCGCACCCGCGATCGATACCGGAAACTGCTTAACAAAATTGAGCAGGCTTTGAAACGTGTCGATGAGGAGACTTACGGCTATTGTGACGAAACGGGAG
The DNA here is from genome assembly GCA_964488985.1 of uncultured Ectothiorhodospiraceae bacterium. Taxonomy (GTDB): domain Bacteria; phylum Pseudomonadota; class Gammaproteobacteria; order HK1; family HK1; genus CAZAWX01. Next base: position 12,012 of record CAZAWX010000028.1, on the reverse strand, counting down.
AGCCCATCGGGATTGAGCGCCTGGAAGCTCGACCGATAGCGACGCTGAGCATCGAAGCCCAGGAACGCCGGGAGCAGTTGGAACGCCAGTACAGCGACAGAGGCTGATCGGTTGCAGCCACTTGGCTTGTGAAGCCGATGTTGACGCCGTAGGCTAGCGGTATCTGTTATTTTTAATCATATATGGAGTTAAACGAATGCGTTTATTTCGCCCGTTGCTGCTGTTGGTTTTTGCCGTCGGCCTGAGTGGTTGTGACAAGATGCAACTGGAGATGCCCAAATCTGCCCAGGCGGCGGATGTGGCGGTTCTGGACCTGCAGGCAGTTGCCAAAGCGCTGGGTCGAGATGATGAATTCAAAGTGCAACTGGAAAGCGCTGGAAAACAACTTGGGGAACAGTTAACGAAGGTTTCGACGAGCCTGCAGAGTCAGTTGCGGGAAGAACAGACAAAAATCGGCGCTAACCCCAGTGATGAAGATCGAGGCAAATTGCGCCAGATGGCCCTTGATGCGCAACGCAAATTTCAGCAATCACAGCAGCAGGCGCGGCAACAGGCGCGGCAGTTACAAATAAAATTGGCGAGCCAATTTCGTGCCGATGTGCAACCTGTCGCTGCGCAAGTAGCACGCAGTAAAGGAGCTTCAGCAGTACTGCTGGCTAATTCATTAATGTGGTTTGAACCAGCGGTAGATATTACCGCTGATGTGATTGGTAAAATGCGCTCTATGAAAAAGCCTGAATCAACGGCACCCGCCGCCGAAAAACCGGCGAAGAAAACCGAGTAATCAGCCACAGTTGTTCTATCGCTGTGTTCATGCCTGCCAGGGAACCTGTCGGTTCTCTCAGTAACTTTTCCAGAATTCAGGATGCAGCAGGACTAGAACTGATACGACTTCAAGGCGCCCCAGGAGCATCGATAATATAGAAATAAATTTTGTTGGTGCGTTCATGCTGGCGAAACTTTGCGAGATTTCGCCCAGACCCGGACCGAGATTATTCATGGTCGTCGCGACGGCGGAAAATGCGGTGATCTGATCCAGGCCCGCAAGGATCATCAGCATCAGGAACAGGGAAAAAGTCAGAATATAGAGAGCAAAGAAGCCAAATACGCCTTGTAACAGGGTTTCGTTGACCACATGACGGCTGCCGATCCAGATATGGAAAGCTCCTTTGGGGTGTACCAAACGCAATACCTCGCGGTAACACAGCTTGAACAACACCATGATCCGAATGACTTTCATGCCGCCCGCAGTGGAACCTCCGCAACCTCCGATAAAACTGATATAAATCAGCAAGATAGGCAGGAACAATGGCCAGCTGGAAAAATCTGCAGTGCCAAATCCTGTACTGGTGATAACCGCAACCACTTCAAACAGGGCGTAACGGATGGCGGTAAAACTATCCTTGTAGGTTCCCAGCAGATACAGGCTCAGGGCAATGAACAGCGCCAGGCTGAAGATAATGTACACAAAGGCCATTATTTCACCATTGCGCAGGTAATAACCGATAGAGCGGCGTTTAAACGCAAAATAATGTACGGAAAAGTTAATGGCGCCAAACATCATAAACAGTACCGCAATTCCTTCTATGGCGGGACTATTGAAATAACCCATACTCGCATCATGGGTAGAGAATCCACCAGTGGATACGGTACTAAAGCTGTGTGCAATGGCATCGAAAACAGACATTCCAGCCAACCAGTATGCGATGGCGCAAAACAGAGTCATCAGGGTATAAACAACCCAAAGTACACGGCTGGTCTCACTGATACGCGAACCTATTTTTTCTTCTTTCATCGGCCCCGGGACTTCTGCCAGGTAAATTGACATACCGCCAATACCCAGCTGTGGAATGATGGCTGTCGCCAGTACCACAAGTCCCATACCGCCGAACCACTGAATTTCCTGGCGAAAAAACAGAATCGAAGGGGGCAGGGTTTCCAGCTCCGATAATACCGTGGCCCCGGTCGTCGTCAGTCCGGAGACGGATTCAAACACGGCATCCAGGGCGAACATGTCCAGGGCGATGTAAAATGGAATGGCACCGAGGATGCCGAGAATGATCCAGAACAAGGCGACAATAAAGAAGCCGTCCCGGCGCTGCAAAGTGACGTTTTGATTCCGGCACGGATACCACAGTACGCCACCGATGCACAGGCAAATGAAGAGCGACAACCCCAGATCGCCCAACTCACCGTCGGCATAAATCAAGGAAACTGCAATGGCCGGCAACAGGAACAAACTGTAGATCAGGCACAGCAACCCAATCAGGTTCAGGGATTTATAAATACGCTTGCGATTCACATCGATACTGTAACAGTGTGACGCTAATGGCTAATTGTGGTGTCGCGTTGTCCGGGATAGTAACTACGGTACAGATTTATTGGCGCAGTTGAGGCGTTATCGTCTTTACGTACGATGCAATGTCAGGCATGTTCAAGCAAGGCGAGAATGCCTCGCAGCAGAGTTTCCGGTGTGGGGGGGCATCCTGGGATGGTGACGTCCACAGGCAGGATTTTTTCCACCTCGCCCACGGTGGCATATGAACAGCCGAATTCACCTCCGTTGACGGCGCAATCACCTGCAGCCATGACCCAGCGTGGTGATGGCATGGCGGCATAAACCTGTTTGAGGGCATAAACCATATGTTTTGCCACCGGACCGGTTACCAGTAGCGCGTCGGCGTGGCGCGGCGAGGCAACAAAATGGACTCCAAACCGTTCCACATCATAGTAAGGATTGCTCAGCGCATGGATTTCGAGTTCACAGCCATTGCACGAGCCCGCATCCACCTGGCGGATAGCAAAACTGCCACTGGTGAGTTCATCCACCCGTCGTTTCACCTCAATGCCCAGAGTTTCAAGCTCAGGCTCGTGGTTCACAGGCTCGGTTATGACACCGATTGAGGATATTTTGCCAAGAATTCTAAGCATAGATCTGAACCTACAAATCCTGACCTGAGTAAGAACCGTTTACGGATTTATTACAGACCGGGAAATCCGGCACAATATTGCCGCTAATCAGGTATTCAATCGCAGGCCAGTTCAGTGTACTCGGATCACGCGGGAAAAATCGGGCAACTTTACCTTGCGCGGAAAAACGCACGTAGCTCAAAATTTCGCCGCGCCAGCCCTCGACCATGCCCAATCCTTCGGCACCGCTGGCGGGAGCCTGCCAGGGGCTGCTGAGGTCACCATCAGGCAGGTTACTCAATAGCTGTTCGAGCAGAACCAGGGATTGGCCCAGTTCATCGGCGCGTACTTTCAAACGGCTGACGACATCGCCGTCGATGTGGACACTGGAGTCAAGATACAGGTTGTCATAGGGCGGATAGCCGTGATCACGACGAACATCGAAATCGACATTGCTGGCCTTGCCCATATAACCCACAGTTCCCAGCAGCACAGCGATGTCATGCTGGAGCACGCCGGCACCGAGAAGTCGATCCTCCAGTGATGGATGATCATCAATAATGGGCAGCAGATCGTCGAGCTCACCAAGCAGATGCTGGTGCTGATCCAGCAATGATTTGATACTGGCGGCGTTCACATCGCAGACCACCCCACCCGGGATGATCCGGTCCATTAACAGGCGATGGCCAAAAATCTTCAAATTCAAACGTAGCACGTCTTCCCGCAGGCGGCCGAACTGATATTGGGCAAAGGCAAAACCAACGTCATTGCATATGGCGCCAATATCGCCGAGATGATTGGCAATACGCTCACGCTCGGCCAACACAGCGCGTAAGGCAATCGCTCGTGCCGGAATGTCGATGCCTGCTGCCCGCTCCATGGCCATGCAGGCCGCCCAGGCATGGGCAACACAACTGTCCCCGGATACCCGGGCTGCCAAGCGCGTTACGCCGTCGGCATCGCGACCCTCGGCGGCCTTTTCGATACCTTTGTGTACATAGCCAAGCCGAACTTCAAGGTTAAGTATGGTTTCGCCAACGGCCTGAAAGCGGAAATGGCCGGGCTCAATGATGCCGGCGTGAATGGGCCCCACGGGTATTTCATAAACGCCCGAACCTTGAGTCTGGAAAAACGGATATTCGCAATCTCCACGCAAGCTTTCAATATCCTGATCATCAGCGGCTGTAAATTCCCTGCGTAAGGGATATTGATTTTCTGGCCAGGCCTGGTGGCGTGTCCAGCGACGCGGATCCACATGTTGGTCAAACGTAATGCCAAATAGATCGCTGGCATGTCGTTCAGGATGGTTGGCTGCTGGAAAATAAGGCGAATGTGAGGCGAGCGTGGGATCCTCGGAATCGGTCAGAGTACGTACTAAAAGGTAATCTCCGGCATGTACGAAACAGACATTGACTCTAAATTCGCTATCCAGTTGCTCGGCCCACAGGCTTGACCAGCGCAGGTTCTGTGCTTTGGCGAGTATGGCAAAAGCACCCCAGTCCCCAGCCTCGATGACGAGCGTATGTGCCGGTGCCATTGCAGTGGTGGATTGGTCAGTAATGCGGATTGGGGCCTGTTCACAGGCCGTTAAAAACGCGCCTAACCAGTCGAAAGATTTCACAGCAATCCACTCCCGGTGATGAGAATGACCGCCTGGTCGAACCAGTTGGCAAGAAACTTGGGAATCGACAGGCCCAGCCACAGCACCAACAGCAGGTGCACAGTGACCGGCCACATATTAACAGCGACGGGTTGTTGCCCTTGTGGACGTTCACCGTAGACCATTGGGTGCAAGTGCCGGAACAGGCCGGCGAAGGCGACAGCGAGGCCTGTCAACAGAGGGATGACCAGCCAGGGATGGGTTTTCATGGTCGCGGTGAAGAGCAGAAATTCGCTGGTAAACACGCCAAAGGGCGGGAAGCCGGCGATCGCAGCAGTACCAATCAGCAAACCCCAACCGACAGCTGGCTGGGTCTGGATGAGGCCGCGTATATTATCGATGGACTGGGTCCGGGCAATATGACTGGCATGGCCAACGGTAATAAAAATGGCTGATTTGGTCAGTGAATGAACCGTCATGTGTAACAGGCCGCCGAAAGTCGCCAGTGGCCCACCCAAGCCGAAGGCGAAGGTCATCAAGCCCATGTGCTCAATGGATGAATAGCTGAACAGACGTTTGATATCGCGCTGGCGGTGTAAAAATAACCCGGCGACAGTGAACGAGACCAGCCCGAAACCCATCATCAGATTGCCCGCCATGTTGGGATCATGCAGCCCTCCTGCGGCCAAAGCACCATCGGTGAGGATCTTGATGCGAATCAGGGCGTAAAGGGCGACGTTCAACAGCAGCCCGGATAACACTGCGGACATGGGGGTCGGACCTTCCGAGTGGGCATCAGGCAGCCAGGTGTGCATGGGCACCAGACCCACTTTGGTGCCATAGCCGACCAGTAAAAATACGAAGGCAATGCCCATCACTACCGGTTCCAGCTTGTCGGAATGAGCCGCAAGTGTGCTCCAGAGTAAGGCGTGTTCAGGAATGGGTACTGCCTGGGCAGCGGCGAAATACAACAGCACAGTGCCAAATAAGGCAAGTGCAATGCCGACACCGCAGATAATAAAATACTTCCAGGCCGCCTCGACTGATTCCGGCGTACGGTAAAGGCTGACCAACAGAACGGTGGCCAGGGTTGCACCTTCAAGAGCGACCCACAATACGCCCAGGTTGTTGGTGGTCAATGCCAACTGCATGGTGAACAGAAAGCCCTGATAACTGGCGTGGTACAGTCGCATGCGACCTGGGCCGAGGCGGCCGTGGGCTTCTTCCTGGGCCATGTAGGGGGCTGAGAATAGCGCAGTCGTCATACCGATAAAGGCAGTCAGGGTAATGAGGTAGACATTGAATGAGTCGATCAGGAATGGGCTGACCAGACCCCCTATGACGCCATGCTGCAGCACCGTCAGTGCCAGCCAGACACTACTCGCAAAGGCGGCAATGGTGGCGGTAATATTGAAACCGGCTGCAAACCGGTGATCACCGAACAGGCCCAGGGCGATGCTTGTCAGCAAAGGAATGACCAGTGTCAGGTACAGAGCCGTCATTCACCGTTCTCCGACAAATGGTTCAACAGATCCACATCCAGTGAATCGATACTGTCGCGAATTTGAAAAAAGAACACTCCGAATATGACTGCAGCGACCAGGACGTCAAACGCGACGCCAAGTTCGACTATCATGGGCATGCCGTGGGTTGAGGCAACAGCGGCAAAAAACAGCCCGTTTTCAATGGACATGAAACCCACGACCTGGGCCACCGCCTTATTGCGAGTGACCAGCATCAGCATGCCCAGCAGCACCACGGACATGCTTACCGCGATGGTGTTACGGGTGATCGACGAGGATAACTCCTCGATGGGCTGTACCACGTAGTAGCAAAAAACCACCAGCACTGTAGCAATCATCATGACCAGGGTCGGGTTACGCACGCTCTGGTTATCGCGTTTCATACCCAGGTTTGTGACCAGTCTGTGCAGTAGCCAGGGGATGAACATGGCTTTGAGCACCACGGCCAAAATCGCGGAAATGTATAAATCATTATCGCCACTGTCGTAGGCCACCAGTGCCGTGGTTACCGCCACCAGCAAACCTTGCCATGCGAACACGTTAATCATGGGTACGACACGGTTCTTCGACAACAGCACGAACGAGGTGAACAACACCAGGGCGGCAAGCGTCAGGATCGCTTGTTGGTAGAGAGGTAAAAATTCCAGCATGGTTCAGCCGACCTCAAGAATGATATGGCTGAGCAGGCCAATCAGTGCCAGTGTCAGGGCCAGAATTAAAAATTCCGGCGCCCGGAACAAACGCATCTTGGCGAGCACGGTTTCACCGATTGCAAGAGCGGCCCCAAGCAGAATCAGTTTCAGCGTTACGGCCAGCGCCGCAATCAAAATCGGCACAACACCCAACTCTGTGGCGATGCCCCAGGGCGAAAAAATATTGGCGATAAAGACCGCGTAGATCAGCAATTTGATCTGTACGGCCCATTCAATGATGGCCAGATGCCGTCCTGAATATTCGAGGATCATCGCCTCATGAATCATGGTCAATTCAAGGTGGGTAGCAGGGTTGTCCACCGGAATACGGCCAGTTTCGGCAATGGCGACCAGCAGCATGCTGAGCAGGGCGAAGAAAAGCGATGGCCGCAACACCATTCCCTGGTCGAGAATTCCGGAAATGACCGATGAAATGTTGGTACTCGACACCACGGTAGCCAGAGTGAAGACCGCCATTAACATGGCGGGCTCGGCCAAGGCTGCAATGGTCATCTCTCGAGAGGCGCCCATGCCGCCAAATGCCGTACCGACATCCATGGCCGCGAGGGCTTGAAAGAAACGCGCCAGGGCGAAAAACCCGACCAGAACGATGACATCGGCAATGGCTGCGGTCGGCAGATCAACGGCGAGTATTGGGACGACGGAGGCTGCCAGCACAGTGGCTCCGGCAACAACGTAAGGTGTTACACGAAATATTGATGAGGCATTGTGGGCCAGCACGACCTGTTTGGAAAACAACCGCCGTAAATCCCGATAGGGCTGTAACAGTGGGGGTGGGCGGCGGTTTTGCAGGCGGCACTTGACCCGTTTGACCCAGGAGGCAAACAGGGGCGCAAGCACCACAAACAGTGTGGTCTGCAGGAGGGAGAGCAACCAGGCGCTCATGTGATTAACCACAATAACAACAGCAGGGTGACCAGGCTGTAGGCCAGGTAATGGCGCAAGTTACCCGTCTGAATTTTACTGACGCGCCGCACGCTGGCGTGTAGCAAACGCACAATGGGTTGATAGAACCAACCCCAGCTATGATCCTCGGCGTGGATTTGATAACGGACCGGGACAGCTTCAAGCCCTGGCCAGGGCCGTGACTCGTATGCCTGTTCTTCGTGCAGACGCCACACCGGGGCAAAAATTTTCCTGATGGGCATGCTGAACGCTGTGGCAGTGTATTGCATACGCGAATTGAGGGGGCCAAAACCACAGTCCCAGGGATCCCTGCGTTTGAGGGGCACCCGGCCGGTGGGCCTGAGCACAAAATACACCACCGCCCATGCCAGCAGAGCCAGCAACATACCGCTAAACACCAATATTGCGCTGTAGGACGCCGTCTGTGAAGAAATCGGCGTCAGCCACATCCAGCCACGGGCAGTGGCTTCACTGAGTTTGTTCTGCACCAGTGCCTCGGTAACATGGCCTAGTGCACCGACCATCGCTGCCGGGAAAATGCCGAATAACAGGCACAGCACCGCCAGCCAGGCCTGGGCCAGGATCATGCCGGTGCTGGCTTCCCGGGTATGGCGAACATGACGTGATCGTGGCTGGCCAAGAAAGGCGATGCCGTAGACTTTAACAAAACAGGCAGCCGCCAGGGCGCCTGTCAAGGCCAGCATGGCGGCAGCGATAGGAATAATGGCGCGCAGCACGCCGCTTTGCAGATTGGGAACCTGCAGGGCGGTTTGGAATGTCAGCCACTCGGAGACGAAGCCGTTAAAAGGCGGTAGCGCGGAAATGCTGATACAACCCACCAGGAAAAACAGCCCGGTCCAGGGCAGGTGATGAATCAGACCGCCCATGCGATCCAGTTCCCGTTCGTGGCTGCGTTGTAAAATTGCCCCGGCACCAAGAAAAAGCAGACTTTTAAACAGGGCATGGTTCATGGTGTGATAAAGCGCGGCCACCAGACCGAGGGTTCCGATGAGTTGATTGCCGGTTCCATAGAAGATCATCGACAGCCCCAGACCGATAAAAATGATGCCGATGTTTTCGACCGAGTGATAGGCCAGGAGTCGCTTCAAATCGTGTTGCATCAAGGCGTATAGAACACCAAACAAGGCGCTGATACTGCCAACGATCAGTAATGTCAAACCCCAGGCCCAATGCACATCGCCGAGCAGATCGAATGTCAGCCGAATGAAACCGTAAACGGCGACTTTGAGCATGACTCCGGACATCAGGGCAGAGATATGTGAGGGTGCCACCGGATGTGCTTCCGGGAGCCAGACATGCAGTGGCACCAGGCCCGCTTTCATGCCAAAGCCGATCAAGCCAAGGACAAAGGCGATGGAGGCCCAGGTCAGGTTGAGTGGTGCCTGGGCCATGGAGTTGAAGGCAAAGCCGTCCCCAAACCCCGCGAGGACACTGAAACTGAGGAGAATGAACAGCGCACCGACTTCTGCCATGAGCAGATAAATAAAACCGGCACGGCGGTTGGCCGCATGTTGATGTTGAAATACGACCAGGAAATAACTGGACAGTGACATGATTTCCCAGGCCACCATGAAGGAGAATGCATCGGCGGCCACCACCACCATGAGCATTCCGGTGATGAACAGACCGGTGAAAAACCCCAGTACTGAAATAGGTTGTTTGCCATGCCGGTATTCACGCATGTAGTCCGGGCCAAACAGGCTGACGGACACCGTGACGGTCCCAATCAGGGCCATAAAAAAGCCGGCCAGTGGGTCGAGCTTAAAATGCCAGTGCAGCCAGGGCAGGCCCGGTGAGTAGGTGAAAATCTGGGACATATCGCTGAACAGCACATAAATCCCCAGGCCCATGGCAATGAGTCCGGTCAAGCCGAGCAACGGAAATACGACAAGGCGGATCAGCTGTGGTTTTGAATCAACGCCAAACGATACCATGCCGGAGATGAGCGGTAGTATCAGCATAGCAACAAGTAAAACCGAAACAGACATAGCGGTTGGTACGAAATGGGTTACCAGGGGGTGAGTCAGTCCAAAGAGACAGTCGGCAACGACGGGAAGACTTTGGGATCTCAAATCAGGCCGCGAAGTGTAGCATAACAACCAAACTTGCAATAGTGTTTGTACAGCGGTATTGCTGGTTACGTGAAGCTCATTTTGGCAGGTTCCAGCCAGGGTTGCTGAGCCCGGTCAGGGGAGGCTGGGGGTGGAATATTTCAGGAGAACGAACATGTTGATGGTGATTTTCGAAGTCGAGCCCCATGCGCAAACCCGTGACCGTTATTTTGATATCGCCGCCGAACTGAAGCCGATTTTGGAGCGCGTTGATGGCTTTATTTCCGTGGAGCGCTTCGAGAGTCTCAGCCAGCCGGGAAAGATACTTTCGCTGTCTTTGTGGCGCGATGAGGCAGCGATCAAAGCATGGCGTAATCTCGAACAGCACCGCCAGGCGCAGGCGCTTGGGCGATCGCAGATATTTCTAAATTATCGCTTGCGCGTGACGGAAATTGTCCGCGAGTATTCTCTACACGACCGTGAATTCGCGCCTGCGGATAGCCGTCAGGCCCATGACGCAAATATCGCCAAATCCATACCGGGACAATAATGTCAGGCTACCCGACAAGTGATCCTGACTGGCTAACCCTGGACTGAAAACCAAGAGGTGATCCATGATGTGCTGTTGTGTGGCTTGCGTCAGGATTGAGGAATTCCGGTGTACAGGTATCTCTATTGCGCTCCGCATCCTTTCTATGAATGCAGGTTAGCGCAGGTAGCATGGCACGAATGGAATGGTGAAGTAGAAAATGGAGGTCTGACATGAATATCGGCACATTGTTACCACGTCATGCGCGTTACCGAAAGGATCACTGTGCTTTGGTGGTTGGTGACCAGCGCTTGAGTTTCGGCGAACTGAACAAACATGTGAACCAACTCGCCAACGCCCTGCTCAACAGTGGGATCCAGAAGGGTGAGAAGATCGCAACACTGTTGCCGAATTGTCTTGAGTTGATGGTGGCCTATTGGGCCTGTGCCAAAACCGGAATTGTGATTGTTCCGGGCAGTACATTGCTGCTGCCCGGTGGACTGATCACGTTGATCAATGACTCCGACACCCGCCTGATTCTTGCAGATCAGTCCTTTGCACAAACACTTGAACAGATTTTGGAACAACTGCCTGAGATTGAACGCGACGCTGTGGTATTGACCTGTGAGGAGCCGTCTGCAGCTTTGAAGTTTCGCGGCTATCAGCAGTTCACTGCGGCAGCAAGTACGGAAAACCCGCCGGATGCACAGCTCGTCGATAGCGATGTTTACAACATCATGTACTCAAGTGGCACCACGGGAGCGCCCAAAGGAATTGTCCATACCCACTATGTCCGCGCCATGTACTGTACCCTGTTTGCCTCGGCCTGGCGCATGACGCCTGAAAGTGTGGTCCTGCATGCTGGCGCCATTGTCTTTAACGGCGCCATGCTGGATCTGATGCCGTGGATGTTTGTGGGTTGCACTTACAATCTGCACACATCGTTTGATGCCGGACGGGTCATCGCCGCGATTAAATCAGAACAGGTCACACATGTTGTGATGGTGCCCTCGCAGATTATCGCGCTGCTGGAACACCCGGAGTTTGACCCGGGCGCTATGGTATCACTGGAAATGATTCAAAACGTGGGTGCGCCGTTACATGTCAAACATAAACAAAAGCTCAACGAATTATTGCCCGGACGGTTTTATGAGTTGTACGGTTTGACGGAAGGCTTTATGACGATACTGGACAAGCACGATGCCATCCGCAAAGTAGGTTCAGTGGGTGTGCCACCGGCGTTCTATGAAATGCGCATCCTCGATGAGCAGGGCCAGGAGTGTGCTCCTGGGACCGTGGGTGAGATTTGTGGCAGGGGGCCGTTGATCATGTCAGGTTATTACAAACGTGATGATTTGACGCGCCAGGCGCTGGTTGACGGCTGGCTGCATTCGGGTGATGCCGGTTATGTCGATGCGCAGGGCTATCTGTATTTGGTGGATCGTATGAAAGACATGATCATCAGTGGCGGTGTCAATGTTTACCCTAAAGATATTGAGGAAATCATTATTCAGCATCCACAGGTGCGCGATGTTGCGGTGTTCGGTGTGGCCGATGAAAAATGGGGTGAGGTGCCGGTCGCAGCGGTCATTTTGCGTGGTAGTGAAGGGCTCAGCGAAACGGCGCTGATCGAATGGACCAATTCTCGGGTCGATGCGAAATTTCAGCGCATCAGCGCCGTGCTGTTGCTGGAGAAATTTCCCTACAATATTGCGGGTAAAGTGCTTAAGCGCGAGTTGCGTGAGCAATATGGGGTGGG
>CAZAWX010000027.1:22686-23959 GCA_964488985.1 uncultured Ectothiorhodospiraceae bacterium | reverse complement strand
GTCCTGCCGATAACGGTACGGCTCAGCAAATTTGTACCTGTCGCAATGTGGACAAACGACCCAGGAACGAACAACTAAAACCGCCGGTTCCGGCCAGGTGCGGATGTCTGGCACACTTAGAAATCACTTTTTAGATGTCCGCTTAGTCGTGTCGAGGAGCCCAATCACCCGAGAGCGACTGAGCATCGACGCAGATGGTTTGGTGGGCCCGTGCACCACCTGAGGTCTCGTTGCACTAAGTTCTACATCCGATTTCAGGCGAGCGAATACATTTGAAATCCTGCTGTTTGCCCCTTTAAAACGACTACCGTCGGTCGTGCTACATCGATGAACATACTGGCTTAGAATATTCGTGTATTAGCCCAGCCAATACAAAAAGGGACCCCTAAGGGCCCCTCTGTATTCCTTAGTATTGGCTTTAGATTAGGCCGTTTGCTTCCTTCCTACGCCAGCCCATGAAGCCCATAAGGCCCAGACCACCTGCTAAGAGGGAAAATGCTGCTGGCAGGGGTACGGGTACGGACGTGGCCTTCGCGAAAGTCCAATTACTGACGACCGACTGATTTTGACCGCCGACACCTGGAATGCGAGTGTCCCAGGCCCTATGAAAGTATTGTGTACCGTCAACGTTAACCTTATACGCGAAATACGGGCTATAGACGCCGAAACCCAGAGCAGGTAGCCCTAACTGAGTATTTACAAGTGCGGCAAAGTCGCTCGCAACACCGAAGTCTCCAAACCAAACCTGGCTCTCAAGAAGGGTCTGATTGTCGTTGTATGATCCTGTAAATGATGTCACATCGTAATCTGTGCCCATATAATTAACGACAACCGCATGCGAAGTCGTCGTGGTGCAGGTTAGGGATAAACAGACACGAATGCCATTAACGTGATGTAGCGCAAAGACAGTTTCTTATAGTTCGGACGGAACAAGCGGTACGTATTGAACATGAAATTTCCTCTATAAAGAGCCCTAAAGTTTATCGGAACATAGGAATTTCAAACGGCACTTTCTTCAAACTCCCGAAATTCCGAACCTCTTGCCCATGGTTAGTGCCGCCCACATGCATATAGGCAATCGCTGCGCCAACTTATAGAAATAGTAATGTTATCAATGATATGGAGCAGATTGGCTAGCGGTGCTAGGACTGTAAAGGTGCTTTAAAAGTGTAGTGTAAAAATTTCTGACAAATTTAAGCACTATTTAAGGCCTAAAACTTAAGGCCTAAAACATCAAAACCGTGAACTGTTTCACACTATTCTTTTAGTTATT
>CAZAWX010000027.1:0-22586 GCA_964488985.1 uncultured Ectothiorhodospiraceae bacterium | reverse complement strand
TTAAGGCCTAAAACATCAAAACCGTGAACTGTTTCACACTATTCTTTTAGTTATTAAAGAGTTAGCGTGTTTCAGTGTTTGTAAAGAATCCTGACAAATAATTGATCCAGATCAATAATATGCTCATCATGATTATGCTAAACGTCTGCAAACACTGGGGATTCCGGCTTTTCCAACCCAAACACCCCTCCCCCTTATCTATACGCTTTCCTGGGTATCATCGCGCTCTCCGCGGGACTTTGTTTGGATCAATGATTTCTGCTCGTTTTCACGATTTGTCTTCCAAACCGGACGTTGCCGTTTTCATGCCTCGATAGCCGGTTAGGGTCGGGTCCCGACCTTTGCGGTTCAGTATAAATTTCCAGCGAATTGAATTTTAGAAAACGAGTTCACAAAATAACTTGCAGGCCGCATCCCGGCCAGGTTCGGACAACTTCGACTGATGTGCACTTGATTCCCCCATGATCCCGGACACCCGGTTAAGCTGCTGTTCAAAAAAAACCGGAATCCGATGCCATATATCAGGCAGTTAGTGTCCATATAAACAGCATATACGAGCACCCCGCTTGCCAATACCACCGATGTAGCGCAACGCAACTATGCATCGCAGGGATCTGTGTCTATTATTGAGTGTGATAACCCCGTTGATAAAATATTTTCAAATAAAAACAAACAGTTAATCAAAGTGGAAAACGAAAACACGCCGGATAACACTCCTCCAGGGCCGCAGCGTTCGCCGCGCGCGTCTTAGCCGGGCCGTTATAAGTTTTGATCACCTCAACCAAATTAGGAACCGCTATGGATATTAATGAATTAGAGAAAGAATGGGCGGAGCGAGGTTTTTCTTTTGGTGTTGGAACCATTAAAGCTGGTGATGCAGTTGATGTAGCTTTCCACGATGATAAAGATGAATTGGTTCTAATGGAGAGTGGCGAATATGAATTCACTATTGGTAACGAGACATTTGAACAAAATGGCAATGTTGAAGTTCTCATTCCAGCCGGGTCTGTCCACAGTATAAAAAATCTGGGGCAAAGCGATTCAAAAATATACTTTGGATACAAAGCAAAAATCTTATAACGAGTCCTGCCTGATTCGGCCCTGCGCCATGTTGGAATGCCAGACCTGATACCACCCAAGGAAGGGCTTAGACGATTTTTCCTGGATTCATCAGTTCATCTGGATCGAGAGCGAGTTTTATCTGACGCATGACAGAAACGGCTTCGCCGTGTTCATGTTTGAGAAAGCCAATTTTTCCGTAGCCGATCCCGTGTTCACCGGTGCAAGTGCCACCCATATCGATGGCACGAATAACCATGCGGTCGTTGACCTTTGCGGCCTGGGCGATTTCCGCTTCGTTGTCCGGATCCACCAGAAAAACCAGATGGAAATTTCCGTCGCCAACATGGCCGACCAGGGGCACCGTCAGGCCTGATTCGTCGATATCTTTGCGGGTTTCCAGAATACATTCAGCCAAGCGTGAAATGGGCACGCAGACATCTGTCGCCCAACCCTTGCAACCCGGGCGTAACGCCAGGCCAGCGTAATAGGCATTATGGCGTGCCTTCCACAGAGAATTTCGATCCTCGGTCCGACTTGCCCACTGGAAGTCGCCACCGCCAAACTCGGCTGTGATTTCACCGACTTGTGTAACCTGCTCACGCACGGCGCTTTCGGTGCCGTGGAACTCGAAAAACATGGTCGGGAGCACAGGGTATTGCATCTGCGAATATCGATTAACGGCATCCATCTGCACTGCATCGAGCAACTCCATACGTGCTACTGGAATGCCACTTTGGATCACCAGCATGGCTGTGTTGGCAGCCCCTTCCATATCTTGAAAACTGCACACTGCTGCCGACATCGCTTCAGGGATCCCGTACAGGCGCAACTGCACTTCAGTGATCACGCCGAGGGTGCCTTCTGAGCCGACCATCAAGCGTGTCAAATCATAGCCTGCGGCGGATTTGCGTGCACGGCCGCCGGTATGGATGACCCGGCCATCGGCCAGCACCACGGTCAATCCGAGCACGTTCTCACGCATGGTGCCGTAGCGCACCGCATTAGTGCCCGAGGCGCGGGTTGCGGTCATGCCACCAAGGGAGGCATCGGCGCCGGGATCAATCGGGAAAAACAGGCCGGTGTCATGTAAGTAGTCATTTAGCTGGATGCGCCTTACCCCCGTCTGGACCCGGCAATCCAAATCTTCCTGGTTGACCTGCAAGATTTCATTCATGCCGCTGACGTCAATGCAAACACCCCCTCTGAGGGCGGCGACATGGCCCTCCAGCGAGGTTCCGGTCCCATAGGCGATGATCGGGGTACGGTGCTGGGCGCATAATTGCACCGTTCGCACCACGTCTTGTGTGGAGTTGGCAAACACTACAGCATCCGGTGCATAGGCGGCATGAAAGGATTCATCATGGCCGTGTTGTTCGCGTACCGCCGCTGACATTGACAACCGCTCCCCGAAGTGATCCGACAGGGCCTGTTGCAGGCTCGAATCAAAAGATTTGCTGGTATGGCTCATGGGTGGCCTCCATCAGGTTCGCACTGGGTTGTTTTTCCTGTGTAGTATCGTAACCGATAGTGTCATGCCTGGAACCATGGTTTTGCTTAAGTCGAGGATGGTAACGTATGAATTTCCAATGGTCTGACGAACAACGCCTGTTCGCCGATTCGGTCCGGCGTTTTGCCCAGGACAAACTGGCCCCGGGCGCCCTTGCCAGGGCACATGCCGAAGGTTACCCCTGGGATGTGGCGGAAATGATGGCGCGGATAGGCCTGCTTGGGATCACGCTTGACGAAGCCGATGGTGGTCTCGGCGGCAGTGTGCTTGATGCCGTTATTGCGATCCAGGAGATTGCCCAGGTGTGCCCACGCAGTGCCGATGTGGTTCAAGCGGGGAATTTCGGTGCCATCCGCACCTTTGCCCACTACGCGACAACCGAGCAAAAAGCCCGCCTACTGCCGAAACTTCTTGCCGGTGAGGCGCTGATGTCGGTTGGCATGACGGAACCGGATGCGGGTTCTGCGGTAACAGAACTCAAAACCACTGCGTTGGCAGATGGCGAAGGCTTCCGCATCAACGGATCCAAAGTGTTTACAACCCATAGCCCGGTCGCGGATATATTTCTGGTCTATGTACGTTTTGGCCCTGGCACATCAGGCATCGGTTCGGTGTTAATCGAGCGCGGTACACAGGGTTTTGAATTTGGCAAACCTTCGCGCTTCTTGAACGGTGATGTCTGGCGGCAATTATATTTCGATCAGTGTTACGTCGGGCCGGAAAATGTGCTGTTAGGCGAAGGGGGTTTCAAAAAACAAATTTCGGGCTTTAACATCGAACGGCTGGGTAATTCGGCGCGGGCGCTGGCGGTCGGGCGCTGCGCCTTTAACATTGCCAGGGACTACGCCCTGACCCGGCGACAATTCAACCGACCCTTGTGCGAGTTTCAGGGCCTGCAATGGAAGTTCGCGGAGGTGGCGGTTCACCTGGAGGCCGCGCAATTATTGCTCTATAAAGCGGCGGCCAATGCCGAACATGGGCTGGCCGATGGCTATGAAACCGCCATGGCAAAACTGGCCTGTAACCAGGCCGGGTTTGAGGCCGCCAATGAAGCGGTACAGATCCTTGGCGGGCTGGGTTTCAGCGAGGAATGCCTGGCTGAATATTGCCTGCGCCGTACCAGGGGCTGGATGATTGCGGGCGGTTCCGTGGAAATCATGAAAAACCGGATTGCTGAGACTATTTTCGCGCGCCGTTTCGATCAACGCCCACCGCGACCACAATCCACACCGTGAACACGCCATCAGAACCACTGCGGACGTTGCACGATATCTTGCTGAATCCGCGTAGCGTAGCGCTGATTGGCGCCTCCGATGATGTTGCTAAAGTCACTGGCCGCCCGTTGGCCTTTCTCAAGGCGAACCATTCGACAGCCACTTTGATTCCGGTGAATCCAAACCGGAAAACGGTGCAGGGGATCCCCGCCTTGCCCTCAATTCTTGAGGCTAGTGACACGGTCGAACATGCCTATGTTCTGCTTGACGCCGATAATGCTGTCACCGCCGTGGCGCAGTGCGCCGAAGCTGGGGTCCAGGTGGTGACCGTTTTGGCCGACGGTTTTTCCGAAGCGGGCCGTGCAGGACAAATACGCCAGGCACAACTGCTGGACATCGCCAGGCATAGCGGTATGCGTGTTATCGGTCCGAACAGTATGGGCGTCGTGAATCTGCACAGCGGCTTTGTCTGCACCACCAACGCGGCGTTCGCGGCACAGGATCTGACCCCGGGCCGTTATGGGGTGTTGTCCCAGAGCGGTAGCATAATCGGCACGTTGTTATCCCGGGGTCATGCGGTGGGCGTGCATTTTTCGTTCTTTTTGTCCCTCGGCAACGAAGCTGATTTAACTTTGGGTGAGGTCGGAAAGGCGCTGGTGGATCATGATCAGACCGATGCATTTATTTTGTTCATGGAATGCCTGCGCAAACCTGCCGAAATTGCAGCCTTTGCCAACGCCGCAAGGGCCCGGGACAAACCGGTCATCGTCTATAAACTGGGCCGCTCCCAATTGGCCGACTCTTTAGCGGTTTCCCACACTGGCGCCATTGTTGGATCGGATGCAGCGGCGGCGTATTTTTTTCGCCAGCATGGGATCACACGCGTCGACCATTTCGACACCCTGTTCGAACTGCCCCGCCTGTTATGCAGGGCCCGTGGTGTGTCTGAGTCGCGGCCTGCAACCGCCACCATCGTCACCACGACCGGGGGCGGCGGTGCAATGGTGGTTGATCGTCTCGGTGTGCTCGGGGTTGAAATCGCTGCACCGGGACACCTGGCACGGGCCGCATTGGCAGAACACGGGATTCATATCAGTAACTCCCCACTGGTCGATGTGACCTTGGCGGGCGCCAACTACACGACCATGAAGGCCGTCATCACTGCCCTGATCAAAGATCCGGAAACAGGCCTTGTGGTCGTTGCAATTGGATCTTCAGCGCAGTTTTTTCCACAGTTGGCGGTCCATCCAATCATCGATGCGGTTAAAGCGGTCGGTGAACATGGCGCGCCAGTACTGGGATTTCCGCTTCCCGATGCACCCCAGGCGCTACAGTTGCTGGCCAGTCAGGGGATTGCCACCGCACGTACTGTGGAATCGTGTGCCGAAATGGCCGCCCAGTACCTGGCCGGTAATCCACCACTTGGTCACGATTTAAACACACCGCCGCTTCTACAGTTGAACCTGGAAAATCATAATGACGGTGTTCTTAACGAAATCGATTCCGGGCGAATAGTGCAACGCCTGGGAATCGTCCTGCCCCGGCACCTGTTTCTCCACTCAGACGAACCGTTACCAGAATCAATCAATCTCAAATTTCCTCTGGTCGCCAAACTCGTCTCCAGTGCTTTGCCCCACAAGAGCCAGTCCGGTGCGGTTAGCTTGGGCATTGCGGATGTTAAAGAACTGCGCGCAGTAACCCAGGCGATGCGGCGGCGTGTAATTGAGCAAACCCCGCAGGCGGTGATTGAAGGGGTACTGATCCAGGAGCAGATTACGGGACTGGCGGAAGTCATGATCGGGATTAGCCGCGACCCGGCAGTTGGCGCCACAATCACCCTGGCTGCAGGCGGTGTGCTGGCAGAAATTTACCAGGACTACACCCTGCGTATCGCTCCGGTTGATGCAACGGCTGCACGACAAATGATTGATGAGGTCAAGGGACTTGCGCTCATTCGTGGATATCGAAATCTGCCCTGGGGCGATCTCGGTGCACTGGCAGAATCGATTACCCGGTTTTCCCAACTCGCCGCGGATGATCGAATCCATGAAGCTGAGATCAACCCGCTGATTGTTGGTCGTGCCGGCCAGGGTTGTGTTGCTGTCGATGCGCTGATCCGGTTGCAGAGTCCGGCAACACGACAGGCATCTGACGATTAAATCAACTGCGGCGCCGACGCCGCCGTTTGCCGCTGTTATCCAACTGCTCATCCGGCGCAGGCTCCGGAAACTTCACCACTTTGGCCAATTCCGAAAACACATCGCTCTTGTGGGGGATCGCCATAGCAGCAATAAAATGGGCCTGGAAATTTGCCTCTACGGCCGTTTCTATTTTTTCGATATGCCGCACCACATCTTCAATTTCTGTTCTCGCTCTGCGGTCCACCAAGGCAATCCGCGCCCCGGTTCCGGCGGCATTACCTGCGGACGTCACCTGATCTAATACACAATCCGGGATCATCCCCAGGATCATCGCGTATTTAACATCGATATGACTGCCGAACGCCCCCGCCAGACGGATCCGTTCAACGCGCTCAATTTCCATATGGTCCATGAGCAATCGCACCCCGGCGTAAAGTGCTGCTTTGGCCAGTTGAATCGCCCGCACATCGTTCTGGGTGATCAGAAGATCCTGCTCAGCACTGTGCAACCGATAGGACCAGGTACGGCCATCGGCAATGATACGAGGACTCTTGTGCGCCAAATCACCACGGATGATGCCGTCCCGGGTAAGAATTCCAGCCAGATACATCTCAGCAATGACCTCAATGATACCTGAACCGCAAATTCCAGTGACTCCGACACCTGTCCCGGCCTCGGCAAATTCCTCACTGTCCGACCAATGGTCATTACCAATCACACGAAATTTCGGTTCCAGCGTCAACGGATCGATCCGCACCCGTTCGATTGCCCCCGGTGCAGCCCGTTGCCCACAACTGATCTGGGCGCCTTCAAATGCCGGCCCCGTTGGGCTTGACGCAGCCAGCATGCGCTGTCGATTTCCGAGCACGATTTCAGCATTGGTACCAACATCAACTAACAGTGTGATCGGATCGGTCTGATACGGTCCTTCAGACAAGACAACACCAGCGGCATCCGCGCCCACATGCCCCGCCACACAGGGCAGGACATAAACACGGGCATTGGGGTGTACGTTCAAATCCAGCTCATTTGCCCAGACATTAACTGCGGTATCGGTGGCCAGAGCAAAGGGCGCCAAGCCTAATTCCAGCGGACTGATGCCCAGCAGTAAATGGTGCATGATTGGATTACCGACAAAGGTCAAATCAAGGATTTCTTCGGCTTCAATACCCGCCTCGACGCAGACCTCGTCAATTAAATCATTGATTGCCCCGCGCACCACCTGGGTCAGATCTTTTTCGCTGCCGGGATTCATCTGAATATACGAGACCCGACTCATCAAATCTTCGCCGAAGCGAATCTGCGGATTCATCAACCCTGCCGATGCGATCACATCGCCGCTGGCAAGATCACACAGATGTGCGGCAATCGTGGTACTGCCCACATCCACTGCCATACCGTAGGCGGAATCCTTGAATCCCGGCCACACGGCAATGATTTCATTATCGTTATGGACGGCAACCGTGACTTTCCACTCGCCCTTGCGCAACGCCACCTGCAAACCCTGAATCACGCGCAGGTCACAACGCAGCCCACTTTGGCGCCATTCAAATTCCAGGGCATTTTCCAGGCGCCGTAAATCACCGGATGGGTCATGCATATCCGGTTCCTGAACCGAGACATAATAGAGCCGCAGGATTGGGTCGACTTCAATTTCGCGCGCCTCAGCGCGTTTGCGTACGACCTGACGATGGACCTGGCTATCGGCCGGAACATCAACAACGACATCGCCCTGGATCAACGCCGCACAGCCCAGGCGACGGCCCTCTCGCAACCGCGCACGTTTGCGTTGCCGGGCTTCGGTCTGGGCAAACTCACTCAGGTGTTCACTGCTGGAGGTAATTCCGTGTTTGGCGAACTTACCTTCACTGAGAACGATCTGGCAACGACCACAGAGTCCACGGCCACCACAAACCGAATCCAGATCAACGCCTAATGAACGGGCAGCATGTAATAGACTGGTCCCCAGGGGAAATCTGCCCCGGTGCCCGGAAGGTGTAAACACCACCAAGGCGTCGGTTGACTTAGCCAATGCGATGCCCTTTGCTTGATGTCAGGCGCGGCGGCGGCGGCGGCGGCTGCGACCCGCATCAACGACATTAGGGTCGACCACCCTGTTGCGGGCAATCCAGCGACTGCAATTCGGATCGTGCCCCATCAACACATCTGCGGCCATGACTGAGGCCACAATTTCGGAATCAACGGGGTTAGTGATTGCTGAGGTCATACCCGCCGACATCGCCATGGTCAAAAATGCCGTATTGATGCCAGGCCGATGGGGTAATCCGAAACTGATATTAGAGGCACCGCAGGTGGTATTGACCTTCAATTCCTCGCGCAATCTGCGAATGATATGCATGACCTGGCGGCCCGCTGTGTTGATGGCGCCGATCGGCATGACCAGTGGATCGACGACCACTCGATTGTAGGGGATACCGAAATCGGCTGCCCGTTCGACAATCTTTTTGGCCACCTTGAAACGTTCATCGGGATCTTCTGAAATACCGGTCTCATCGTTGGAGATCGCTACCACTGAAGCGTCATACTTTTTCACCAGCGGCAAGACAACCTCAAGGCGTTCTTCCTCACCGGTCACAGAATTCACCAACGCCCTGCCCTGGTATGCGTCCAGCCCACTTTCAAGTGCCTCGACTATCGACGAATCAATTGAAATGGGCAAATCTGTCAAAGACTGAACCAGACGAATGGTGTCGGCAAGAATTTTTGGCTCATCTGCCAGCGGGATACCCGCATTGACATCCAGCATATGTGCGCCTGCTGCCACCTGGGCAACGACATCGGATTCCACCCGGCTGAAATCACCTCGGGCCATTTCCGCCGCCAGCACTTTACGCCCGGTGGGATTGATTCGCTCGCCAATGATCACAAACGGCTTGTCAAAGCCGATGATCACTTCCTTGGTTGCGGAACTGATAATCGTTTCCGTCATAGCCGTCATAGCCGTTGTATCCCTGAATTTGCCACTCAGATCGCGGTGGGCGAACGCTTATAAGTCAATATGTTGGGTAAATCATCAGCAGGCGGACAGATTGGCACCGCGGATATTGTGCCGGCGGGCCAGATGATCCTTGGCGGTTTCCACCGCCACCGCCGCATCCCGACAATAGGCATCAGCACCAACCGCCATAGCGAACTCTTCGTTCAATGGTGCACCGCCGACCAAGACGATGTAGTCATCACGCAAGCCCTTTTCAACGAGGGTATCAATGACAACTTTCATGTAGGGCATGGTGGTGGTCAGCAGTGCCGACATGCCAAGAATGTCCGGCTTATGTTCTTCAAGTGCGGTCAGATAGGAATCGACGTCGTTGTTGATGCCGATATTGATGACTTCCAATCCGGCGCCTTCCATCATCATGGCAACCAGGTTTTTACCAATATCGTGGATATCGCCTTTCACCGTGCCAATTACAACTTTACCAATCGACGGCACTCCGGTTTCTGCCAGCAGTGGTCGTAAAATCGTCATTCCACCTTTCATGGCATTGGCCGCCAGCAGGACTTCCGGGACAAATAAAATTCCATCGCGAAAATCGATACCAACGATCCGCATGCCCTCGACCAGGGCCTCATCAAGAACCCGTTTGGCGCTCCAGCCACGGCTGAGCAGAATATTCGTGCCTTCCTCGATTTCCTCTTTCAGACCATCGTAGAGGTCATCATGCATTTGCGCAGTGAGTTCATCATCGGGCAAATCTGCAAGGATGACATCCTCCTCTTCTTGAGGATCTTGTTCTTCGCTCATGGTTGCGCTCCAAATGCTCAATCAGGTTTCAGTAGCAGGCTAGAGTAGGTAGCAGTAGATAATGCCATCTGTGCCTTGGCGACGCTGGATTAGTCAAATACGACAATGGCCTGATACTGACTGACCGTTGGGCTCTTCCAATACAGTTTCCGCCGTAGATTACGCTACAGGCTCACATCCGGTGCTGAACAAGTCTTGCCACAGGCGATAGCAATCTCGAGACGAAAACGCCATAAACAGGCCAGATATCGCCGCATCATCGCAATGCCGCTGGTATGCCCTGCAGCACTATTTTAGACTTCCCGCCTATATCATGGAACATGGAGATCCGTACCGATGAGTCAAGAGGAAAACATTATCGATGGCAAGGCATTCGCCGGAAAGTTGCGCGCAGAAGTCGGCCGCAAAGTCGCCGAACTAAAATCCCGCGACGGCATTACCCCCGGCTTGGCTGTTGTGCTTGTCGGTGAAAATCCAGCCAGTCAGGTCTATGTCCGCAGCAAAGGAAAACAAACCGAGGCTGCCGGCATGAATTCGTTTGAACATCGACTCAGTGCCGACACCTCGCAGGCCGATTTGCTGGCGTTGGTGGATCAACTCAACCAGGATCCAGCGGTAAATGGAATTCTTGTGCAGTTACCCTTACCTGGACAGATTTCCGAAGCTGCTGTAATCAATGCCATCAACCCGGATAAAGATGTCGATGGCTTTCACATCTCCAATGCCGGATTACTGGCCACCGGCGGTAAGGGACTGGTTGCCTGTACACCCCTGGGTTGCCTGATGTTGCTTAAAGATCGCCTGGGCGATCTGGCTGGGTTGAGGGCGCTGATTTTAGGGCGATCAAACATTGTCGGCAAACCGATGGCACAACTGCTACTCGGCGAAAGCTGCACCGTCACTATCGCCCATTCCAAAACCCGGGATCTTGCTGAAGAATGCCGACGTGCAGATATTCTCGTAGCGGCTGTAGGCCGGCCGCAGATGGTACCTGGCGATTGGATTAAACCTGGCGCCACCGTTATTGATGTGGGCATCAACCGTATCGATATCGGTGAGGGAAAAACCCGGCTGGTCGGCGATGTCGATTTCGACTCCGCTGTGAAAGTAGCAGGCGCCATTACCCCCGTCCCCGGTGGTGTCGGGCCGATGACCATTGCCTGTCTGCTGCACAATACCCTGACGGCCACCTGCCGGCAGCATGGTGTGGAAATACCACAATAGAAGCTGTACCCGGGGTCGGACACATGCCCAAGCACGCCCCGTCACTACAACAACCGATCCACACTCCCGCCCAGGCTGAAGCATTTTTGCTCAGCCTGGTACGTGAGCATCCCAGACCCTATGCCAGTCATGCCCTGGAAGGCATCACTGTGCTGCTTGAAGCGTTTGATAACCCACATCAGGAACTGAACTGCCTGCATATCGCCGGGTCCAAAGGCAAGGGATCGGTGGCGTTAATGTGCGAAGCGTTGTTTGCAGCTTATGGATTGCACACAGCCACCTACACATCCCCTCATCTACGTCGCTGGACAGAACGTATCCGCATTGGCGGTAAGGAAATCACAGAGAATTCTTTCATTTTTACTCTGGAAAGAATTCGCAAAATTCTCCAGTCATTGACGCAGGATTCAAGACATGATCTGCCGAGTTTTTTTGATGTTCTCAGCGCCGCCGCTTTCATCTTGTTTAAAGAGGCTGAAGTCGATTTAGCCATCATCGAATGCGGACTCGGTGGGCGCTACGATGCAAGCAATGTCATCTCCGCGGATCTATGCTGCATCACCAGCATTGAACTCGAGCATATGGATAAACTGGGTAATAACATCGCTGATGTTGCCTGGCATAAAGCTGGAATTATTAAATCTAATTGCCCGGTAGTGTGTGGCAACATGCCAAACGAGGCACTCGAACGCATCGAAGAACAGGCCCTTGAACAAGGGGCACCTTTGTCGCTTATAGGTCGTGATTTTTTGGTGCAGACATCACCAAACACTGTGACACAGTCTTCGGAACAACAATCTTTGCACTATGCAGGAGATGGTCTGGAACTTACTTTTTTGTTGCCCTGCTTCGGCAGGCACATGGCGGAAAATGCCGCATTGGCGATCACTTTATTAAATCTGTATGCACAACAACATCTGTCATCGCGTTCGATCAATCTCCATAGCAGCGTAAAATGCCTGTCGCTACTAAGTTTGCCTGGGCGTGGACAGATCGTCTCTCGCCAACCGCTCATTTTAGTTGATGCCGCCCATACACCAAAATCTCTGGCTCTGCTTGGGCAACATCTTGATACGCTAGGGGCGAAAGAACGCTGTTTCCTGGTTGCCGCAACCCATGGCAAGGATCTTCGCGCCCTCGCCACGTTGATTACATCGGCGCAACATGTGTACGTTACCCGGGTCGATCCGATGCGTTCCATGACCGCAGGCGAACTCGCAACTGGCCTTGCTCAATATAGTCCGCAACTCGAAATGACAGTGATTGAAGATCCAGGCGAAGCACTGTCCCTGGTTCGCAAGCAACTGACATCAGAGCAGATTTTATGCATTTGCGGCTCAGTCTATCTGGCAGGATTTGCCCTCGAACATCTGCGCAATGCCGGTTAATGCTGCAGTGACTGTCGCCCCATGCGGATCGCCATAAATAAAAAGAACCCGCCAAAAACCAAACGTAAACTATCTGCCGGAAGTTGTAATGCCAACGCTGTGCCAAGGGCGATCCCCAGCAACGCAGTTGGCACTAAACGGGCCACGTCATGCCACATGACCTGACCGGCCCGTGCATGGCGGACACAACCAGCAACGGCATTCGTCACATTCACTGCCAGCGCCAAGGCAAGCCCTCCCTGGATTGGCAGTGCAAAAAACACCGCCAAACCGAGCAACACCATGGCACCGCCGCCGACACCAAAGACGCCCGACAAAACTCCCGAGGCAAAGCCAACGCTCAAATAAGCCCACAGCGGTGGTGGGAGCGCGGCGATGGTGGTGGCAACATCAAAACCGAGTCCCTGACTCAGCAACCGTAGTGACATGAACAATACAAACAGGGCGAACAGCTTCAGCATTCGGCGGGTGTTCAAACGCCGTAGAAACCAGCCACCCAACTGAGTCCCGGCGATGCCTCCCAGTATTGTCGAGAGCATCGCCACAGTCGAGACAGAATTTTCAGAGAGGGAAAAATGTGCGGTGAAGGCCACTGTGGACAACACAATGATCGCCGCCAGCGATGTTCCGACCGCGACCTGCGGCAGAGCCTGACGATAACGGATCATTCCCGGTACGATGACGATACCGCCACCGATAGCGATTAAACCATTAAGAAGACCGGCAATAAAACCAATGACGCTAATTGCAGATAGATTGTAGCCTTGTGACGTTTGTCTCACGTACTCGATTGTCCCAGAATGGGGCGGTGCTTTAACTTAACAATGACAATGTATCAAACGGATTCTGCGGCAATTCGATTCGCTACATCGACTAACCAGCGATGCAGGTAATCGGCAAAACTGCGATGAACATACACGTGATAGCCCGAATTCTCATTGATTGGCTGCAACAGCACATGGCATCGGGCAAATGCTGATTGCGCACACTGTCCAGGAGCGAATAGCCGTGGATGCACATCCAGGCTGGTACCTTGCATAAGAACCGCACGGGCGTTCTCACCGGCAAGGCCCAATACACAGCGACTGTTACTGACATCAGAAACCAATATATGCTGCCCTGCGCAGGCCGCTTCCAGTGCCGCTTTTCCGTCCCACGCCTGCCCCGAATCTATTGCGCTGTATAACCATTCATCTGGCCCCAGCCATAGTAATGCGGCCTTGTCGTCGCCGCTGACAGTATTTGCTTTCACCGGTAATGGTAGTCCGAAGGACTTTTTAACTGCCGAGACAAACGACGTGTCATTCGCATCACCGCGTAGCGCATATTGCCAGCGCGCAGGCTCCTGCCAAATGTCAAGGCCCGCCTTGTCAAGAACTGAACTGTCCGCCTGCTCTAAAGATAGATGTGAAAGCGCCTGCTGGCGCAAATACTGCTTAGCCATTCATGCGTTCTCCGTTCGGATCATAAAATCTGGGATCACAAACTGTGGCCCATACCTGCTTGTTCGCCAGAGGTAATGCAACGCGTTCGCCATGGCGTTGTGTACCCCGTTCAAGCATCGCCAGCGCAATGGAGTGACCGAGGTTCTCACTCCAGTAACTGGAGGTCACATGGCCAATCATGTGCATTGGGGGTTCTGGTTTTAACTCGGCAACAATTTGCGCCCCTTCCGGCAACACTTCTTTCGGGTTTTCCGTCATCAATCCGACCAGTTGATCGCGATCATTGCGCACGCTTTCCGCACGCAGCATGGAGCGTTTACCGAGGAAATCCTTGGCACTGCTAACCATACGCCCAAGCCCGACATCCGCGGGCATGGCTGTTCCATCGGTCTCCTGTCCGGCGATGATAAATCCCTTTTCTGCCCGCAGGATATGCATGGTTTCAGTACCGAAGGGCGTGATGCCGTATTTTTCACCACTCAGCATCAACTGTGTCCACAGCGCCATCCCGTAGTCCGCGGGGACATTGATTTCGAACGACAGTTCGCCAGTAAATGAAACCCTGACAATACGTGCCGGGATCCCTGCAACATGGCCCTGACGCCAAGTCATAAAAGGAAAAGCCTCTTTGGATAAATCCACATCATCACAAAGTTCAGCCAGCAAACGCCTGGCATAAGGGCCGGAGATGGCAGCAGTCGCCCACTGTTCAGTTATGGAGTTGCAATAGACGTTCAGTTCCGGCCATTCGGTCTGCAACCAGATTTCCAGCCAATCCAGAACCCGGGCCGCATTGCCCGTTGTCGTGTGCATCAGAAAATGGTCTTCACCCAGACGCAGCGTCACGCCATCGTCAAAAATAAAACCATCCTCGCCACACATCAGTCCGTAGCGTCCAGACCCAACGGGGAGTGATTTCCAGCCATTGGTGTAGATGCGATTTAAAAATATCGCTGCATCCGGGCCACGGATTTCTATTTTTCCCAGAGTGGATGCATCCAGGATACCGATGGCATTACGAGTCGCCACACACTCGCGACGGGTGGCCTGCACCATTGTTTCGCTACCCTGGGGATAATACCAGGCACGCTTCCACTGACCGACATCCTCCCAGCGGGCGCCGTGGGCAAGGTGCCATTCGTACATTGCAGTTCGCCGCACCGGATCCATCAAGTCACCGATGTCACGCCCTGCCAGGACGCCAAAACTGACTGGAGTATAAGGCGGGCGAAATGTTGTGGTGCCTGTCTCAGGGATCCCTGCGCCGGTAGTTTGCGCAATAATGGCCAGAGCATTGACATTACTGGTCTTACCCTGGTCGGTACCCATACCGGTCGTCGTGTAGCGCTTGGCATGTTCCACCGAGCGATAACCTTCGCGCACGGCAAGCTGCAGATCGGCTGCACTGACATCGTACTGGATATCCACAAAGCTCTTGTTGGGCGGATGCCCAGTGGCACTCGGCACCAGCCATAATGGCTGGATTTCGGTACCACCGGCACAGTGAATACCAACCTTGGGAGCAACGCTTTTGCCACGCTTTCTGAACCCGGCTGCAGAGGCGGCTGCTTTGCCGGCTTCACGACCTTCGGCCATGGCAAAAGCCAGATCGAAGGTGCCGTTGGCACCGCCAGCAGAACGTTCCGCCTGCACGGACTCTCCCGGAACGAAACAGCTGCGATGATCATCAAAAGCCAACCGTCCTCTGGACTGGGAAAATAAATGCACCACCGGATTCCAACCGCCTGCCATGCAAACCAGATCGCAATCAATGACCTGGGGGCCACCACTCAAACCATCCTGCGCGGCATTCAACTGCGAAATCTCAACCTGACGCACATGCCTGTGGCCGTGGGCAGCGCTTACGACGTGATTGAAATAAACCTTCAGATCCCGCTTACGTGCCTGTTCCAACAGTGCCACAGAAACTTTTTCGCGCACGTCAACAAGAGTCACCTGTACTCCGGCATCCGACAGATCAAGCCCCGTCTCCCAACCACTGTCGTTATTGCAAAACACGACCGCTTTATGGCCAGGGCGAACCGCATAACGGTTGACATAGGTCTGCGCTGCCCCGGACAACATAATTCCCGGACGATCATTATTTTTAAACACCAATGGCCGCTCGTGTGCACCTGTCGCAAGCACGACCTGGCGGGCACGAATTTTCCATAATCGTTGCCGGGCAATGCCCTCAGCCTGCCCGGGTGGCAGATGATCAGTTAAACGCTGGGCAGCAATCAGATAATTGTGATCAAAATATCCGGTTACGGTGGTTTTGGTCAGCACTGTGACTTCCGGCAAGGATTCGAGTTCAGCCACTGCAGCCTCAACCCACTGCGAGGCAGGGATATCATCAAGATTTATTCGCCGTGACAATAAAGAACCACCGGCTGTTGCCTGTTCATCAATTAAAATGACCCGTGCGCCGCTACGTGCTGCAGTCAGTGCAGCTGCCAGACCGGCTGCCCCTGCCCCCACCACCAACACATCACAGTGCGCATGCATCTTGTCATATACGTCCGGATCCGCCTGCCCAGGGGCCTCGCCCATCCCTGTGGCACGGCGAATGATCTCTTCATATTTGGGCCATAATCGCTGCGGCCACATAAAGGTCTTGTAGTAAAACCCTGCCGGCATGAACTTTGAAAACAGGGCATTGACCTCGTTAATGTCAAAATTAACGCTCGGCCAACAATTTAAGGACGCTGCCTTCAGGCCCGCATACAACTCAATCTGTGTAGCGCGTACATTGGGCTGGGTATAAGCACCGTGTTCCAATTGCACCAGGGCATTGGGTTCCTCACTACCGGCACTGAAAACACCACGCGGGCGGTGATACTTGAAGCTTCTCGCAACCAGATGAACACCGTTGGCAAGTAACGCCGATGCCAGAGTATCGCCCTCGAAGCCTATATAGTCCTTTTCGTTGAACTGAAAGCTGATAGGCCGCTCACGATTGATAAGACCACCATTGAACAAGCGATAATCCTGGCCCATCAGCTACGGCCTCCCTCTGCTTCGGCTATTTCAGGTGCGGCTTCACCCATGTGATAAACGGCCAGGATCTTGTGGCTCACAGTATCCCGGCAAACATTAAACCAACGCCTGCAGCCATGGCTATGACACCAGCGCTCATACTGGAGTCCTTTTGGATTGGTCCGCATAAACAGGTAATTTCCCCACTCATTATCGTCAAGCTCGGCGGGGTGTTGCGGACGCGCAATGTGTGCTTCACCACCACAGTGAAATTCGACCTCATCACGAGTGCCGCAGTAAGGACAATCAATCAGCAACATCTAACGGACTCCTCAGTGGGCTACGGCGGCAGCGCCGTGTTCATCGATAAGATATCCAGAATTGAAGCGCTCCAGCGTATAAGGTGCATTCAATTCATGGGATGCATCATGCTTGATGGTGTGTGCAAAAACCCAGCCGGAACCTGGGGTGGACTTAAACCCGCCCGTACCCCAACCACAGTTGAAATACAGATTCTTCACAGGTGTCTTGCCGATGATTGGACTTGCATCAGGACAGACGTCCACGATACCGCCCCACTGGCGCATCATCCGCAGGCGGGAAAAAATCGGGAATAACTCCAGCAGCGCACCCATTTGATGCTCGATAATGGGAAAACTGCCACGCTGTGAGTAACTGTTATAACCATCGATACCTGCGCCGATCACCAACTCACCGCGATCGGACTGGCTGACATAGACGTGTACTGTATTCGACATTACCACTGTGTCGTGGATTGGCTTGACTGGCTCAGATACAAGCGCCTGCAGGGCATGGCTTTCTATCGGTAACCGAAACCCTGCCATAGCTGCCAGCACGCTGGCATGACCGGCCACAACAACACCGACTTTATTGGCGCCGATAAATCCTCGACTGGTCTCAACACCTTCCACGGAACCGTTGCTCTGACGGATCCCGGTCACTTCACAGTTCTGGATGATGTCCACCCCTAACGCATCAGCCCCCCGGGCATAGCCCCAGGCAATCGCATCATGGCGGGCGGTGCCGCCACGCCATTGTACGGAAGCGCCCAACACGGGGTAACGTGAGGTTGGCGAGACATTCAGAATAGGACAAATCGCTTTAATCTGGGCCGGGGTGAGGATTTCTGAATCTACTCCGTTCAGGCGAATGGCGCTGACCCGGCGCGATAACTCCCGCAAATCACTTTGGTTATGGGCAAGGTTCAATACACCACGCTGACTGAGCATGATGTTGTAGTTAAGTTCCTGGCTGAGGTTCTCATAGAGTTTCAGGGCATGCTCATAAATCCGCGCACTACTGTCACGTAAATAGTTGGAGCGGATGATCGTGGTATTACGGCCCGTATTTCCGCCCCCCAGCCAGCCCTTTTCGATAATAGCGACATTTGTGATGCCATGATTTTTGGCAAGGTAGTAAGCTGTTGCCAGACCATGTGCACCACCGCCGACAATAATGACATCGTAATGTCGTTTCGGCTCCGGGCTTCGCCAGGCACTACGCCAGTTCTCGTGGTGCGTAAAAGCGTTGCGTGCGATGGAAAAGATGGAATATTTCATAGTGTTCCCGACTCCTTACATACACCCATCAACATTCGATGACATTCACAGCCAGACCGCCGCGGGCGGTTTCTTTGTATTTGGTTTTCATATCGGCACCCGTATCCCGCATGGTCTTGATGACATTGTCCAAAGACACGAAATGCCGGCCATCACCACGCAGGGCAATACGCGCGGCATTAATCGCTTTCACCGCAGCCATGGCGTTACGTTCAATACACGGCACCTGTACTAACCCACCAATTGGATCACATGTTAAACCGAGATTATGCTCCATCCCGATCTCTGCGGCATTCTCAACTTGTTCTGGTGTACCACCAAGAACCTCGGCAAGTGCACCGGCCGCCATGGAACAGGCTGAACCCACCTCGCCCTGACAGCCCACCTCGGCACCTGAGATCGAGGCATTTTCCTTGTATAAAATACCGATGGCGCCTGCTACAAGAAGAAAACGCACCACCGCATCATCGTCGGCCCCCGGGCAGTGAAAGCGATAATAAAACAGCACGGCTGGAATAATGCCCGCAGCACCATTGGTCGGTGCCGTAACCACCCGGCCACCGGCAGCATTTTCCTCGTTCACCGCCAATGCATAGAGATCCACCCAGTCCATGGCACTAAGGCCACTCTGATCATCGGCCTGGCCTTTGATCTTGCGATACAGTCCTGCCGCACGCCGTTTGACCTTCATGCCGCCGGGTAAAATGCCTTCGCTGTGCATCCCCGAATGAATACAATCGCGCATGACCTGCCACAGGTGCATTAATCTTTCGCAGACTTCCGTTTCGTCTTTCCATGCCCGCTCATTTTCAAGCATGAGTCCACTGATGGATAAGCCGTGTTCCTGACATAATTCCAATAACTGCGCTGCAGTCTTAAACGGGTAACGTTGCGGCGTTTCATCCAGGCGCAGGCGTACTGCACCCATCGCATCCTGGTCAAGCACAAATCCACCACCCACCGAATAATAGGTGCACTCAAGCAACACCTCTCCGCGCTCATCCATGGCCTGCATGCGCATGCCATTCGGATGTGCCGGCAAACTTTTACGCCGGTGCATAATAATATCAGTCTGTTCATCGTAATTGATGACATGGTCACCGAGCAGCATCAACCGACAGCTGAAGCGCACCTGCTCGAGAAAGCCTGGAATAACCCCGGTATCAACCTGCTCAGGTGTCTCACCATGCAGACCCAGGATCACGGCCTTGTCGCTGCCATGACCTTTGCCCGTCGCCCCGAGAGAGCCGAACAGTTCGGTTTTAACCCGTCTCACACTGGGCAGTAATTCCTGATTGCGTAACCGGGCGACAAACATTCTAGCCGCCCGCATAGGCCCCACGGTATGCGAACTCGAAGGGCCAATACCGATCTTGAATAGATCAAAAACACTGACAGCCATCTGTGAACGCCCGGTCCAATTACAAAATCAGAGCACGGAATTTCGATAAACAGGATGCGCTGCACACAAATCATGGACCTGAGCGGCAACACGGCTATTTATCTCATCATCTTCCGGAGCATCCATGATGTCACACATCCAACGTGCCACATCACGTACATCATCTTCGCCGAAACCCCGGGTCGTCACCGCCGGTGTTCCGACTCGGATGCCACTGGTCACGAAAGGAGACTGGGGATCGTTGGGAACGGTATTTTTGTTGACGGTGATTCCAGCTTTACCCAGAGCGGCATCCACCGCTTTTCCGGTTAACCCTTTAGCCACCAAGCTGACCAGCATCAGGTGGTTGTCCGTGCGCCCTGCAACCAAAGGAAAACCACGCTGGATAAAAATCTCTGCCATCGCTTTGGCATTGGCGAGAACCTGCGCCTGATACTGACTGAATTCAGGTAACATCGCCTCCTTAAAAGCAACGGCCTTGGCAGCGATAACATGCATCAACGGCCCACCCTGATAGCCTGGGAACACGCGTGAGTTAAGACGTTTTTGCAACTCTGGATTCTCTTTGGCCATAATTAAGCCTCCGCGTGGTCCACGCAGGGTTTTGTGTGTCGTGCTGGTCACTACATCGGCAATGGCAACCGGACTCGGATAATGCCCGGTGGCAACCAGGCCGGCCACATGCGCCATATCAACAAGAAACCATGCCCCGACCTTGTCGGCGATATCCCGAAATCGCTGCCAGTCAATGAATCTGGAATAGGCGGAAAATCCTGCGACGATCAGCTTCGGCTTGTGTTCCAGCGCCAATTCTTCCACCTGGTCGTAATCTATCTCCCCAGTTTCCGGATCCAGGCCGTACTGCACCGCGTTGTAATTGAGGCCGGAGAAATTTACCGATGCGCCATGGGTCAGGTGCCCACCATGATCCAGACTCATCCCCAGCAGCGTATCACCGGGTTGCAGCAAGGCGGCATAGGCCGCTGCATTCGCCGATGAACCAGAATGTGGCTGAACATTGACAAAGCTGGCGCCAAACAATTCTTTAGCCCGTTCAATCGCCAATCGTTCTGCCACATCGACGAATTCGCAGCCACCGTAATAGCGCCTGCCCGGATAGCCTTCGGCATATTTATTCGTTAATTGTGAACCCTGGGCTTCGAGCACCCTCGGGCTGGTGTAATTTTCGGAAGCAATCAACTCGATGTGGGCTTCCTGACGATGGGTTTCAGACGCCATTGCCTGCCATAATTCTTCGTCGAATCCGGCTATCGTTGATTCAGCGGGGTACATTTATTTCTTCCTGATTTGCTACGCGCGATGGTCGTTTTCGTTGCCTGCCATTCAGCGCAGGAGGTCGGGTTGCAACGGGCGCCTAAGGTACACCAGCGCGCTCATTATGTCTGCGCTCTGTGTACCGCGCATTTTCATCAATTCGTATGCAGAATAATGCAGCGATCAGGTGAGGATATACCCTGGACGACGTTTGGATACCGAGTTGCGCCGTAGTAGCGCCCGGCTGCAGGAAGATGTCAAAAAAAGCGGAATTCCAAGGGGATTAGGGAGTTAAGGGTGGATTGCCAATCTGCAATCCACCCTCAAATTAATTACACCATTAGACCTGCCAGAAGGGCTTGGCTGCCTCGTGCATCGCCTCGACCCGATCAACCCCCAGATCCCTGAGCAATCGATCATCGAGTTGCGCCAGATGCTGGCGATCACGACGACGCTGAGACCAAATCCCTAACAGTTCGACCAAAGTGTGGTTGCGGGGATGCTGAAGCGAACACATCTGCAGTTGTGAAACCTGGACGCTCATGGCGATTCTCCTTAGAATATTTAGCCTTTCAGGATTAACAGTTATTTACATAACCAGTTGATGTGATTACTTTAAAAGCGAATCACTTAATCCACAAACGACATTTTTTATATATTTCAAATAAGTTTTTCTAATCTGATAATGCGACTACCTTCTCTTAACTCCCTGCGCGCCTTTGAAGCCGCCGCCAGACATTTGAGTTTCACCCGCGCTGCTGAAGAACTGCATGTCACCCAGGCCGCCATCAGCCATCAGGTAAAAGCACTTGAGGTATCTCTGGGGGTCGCGCTTTTCAGGCGCTTGAACCGATCATTACTGCTCACCGATGCCGGTCAGATTTATGCTCCGGAATTGAAACTGGCCTTCGAACAAATCCGCAATGCCACTGAGAAAATACAACACACCTCGTTGCTGCGCCCGGTTACCGTTACTGCCAGTTCATCGTTTTCTGCCCGTTGGCTGGTGCCCAAACTTGGCCGCTTTCGCCAGTTGCATCCAGAAATCGACTTGCTTATCGACCCACAGAATCAGACCGTTGATTTGCAGCATAGCCACGTGGATATCGCAATTCGCTATGGCCCGGGGAACTATCCCGGGTTATTAACTGAGCGTATGTTTACTGAAGATTTATTCCCAGTCTGCAGTCCGCAATTGCAGAACACCGGCGTGCATCCCCTGTGTGAACCAGATGATCTGGCCTACCAACACTTGTTGCATGATGACGGCCACAATGACTGGCGGACCTGGCTCAAGGCAGCAAAAGTTACCGGCGTTGACCCGGATCGGGGCACCGTATTTACTGATTCAAGCATGCTCCTCCAGGCCGCAAAGTCCGGTCAGGGCGTGGCCTTGGCACGCGGAGTACTGGTCAATGATGAACTCGAAGCCGGCGCTCTGGTCAGGCCATTCGAACTCAGTCTGCCAGCCGAGTACGCCTATTATGTGTTGGTCCTGCCCGAACGACTGGAACGCACCGGGGTGACTAAGTTCCGCGACTGGCTGCTGGCCGAAGCCTCACGAACCCGTAACAGCGGTATCTAACCTGCATTCATAGGTTAG
>CAZAWX010000026.1:17661-24205 GCA_964488985.1 uncultured Ectothiorhodospiraceae bacterium | reverse complement strand
TCTGGACGGACACTAGTCTGGACGGACACTAGTTAAAATGACTCATCCGACAGCGCAAGCGCAAACCTTGGTCGTGAATCGGCCGCGGATTAACTGAGAAGCAAATCAATGACACGTATCGAGGACCGGCGTTTGTTAACCGGGAAGGGCCGGTTTCTGGAGGACCTGCAGCGGCCGCAGATGGTCCATGCGTGCATGTTGCGTGCCGAGTATGCCCATGCACGTATCGATTCTTTGCATGTTTGTGTGGCCCGGGAACGCCCTGGTGTGTTGGCTGTATATACAGCTGCCGATATCCGTGCGGCGGGTCTTGGCAATCTGTTGCCAAGGGCAACGGTGACGTCCCGGGACGGCAGCCCCATGGTCTATCCGCCGCGACCCTTAATGGCTGCAGACGAAGTTCGATATGCAGGAGAAGTGGTCGCCATGGTGGTTGCCCTGACCGTGGAAGCAGCTCGGGATGCACTTGAACTGATCGAGGTTGACTATGAGGAATTACCGGCCTGTGTGGATATCAAGACTGCACAGGAGTGCTGTTTCGACTGGGAAGCGGGGAACAGTGATGCTGTAGAGATGGCCTTTGCCAGGGCGCAGCATGTGACCAGCATCGAGCTTAGCGTCAATCGCATCAGCGTTACCCCGATAGAGACCCGTGGCGCGATTGGCCACTACGACAGTGAGGACGGTACCTATACCTTGTACACCCAAAGCCAGGGGGTCTTTGCCCTGCGCGATACCTTTGCCAGACAGGTGTTGAAAATTCCGGAGTCTAAACTTCGGGTTATTACAAATGATGTCGGCGGCAGTTTTGGCATGAAAATCATGGCCTACCCGGAGCAGGGCCTGGTATTGTTCGCGAGTCGCAAGCTGAACCGCGCGGTAAAGTGGGTCGGTGAACGCGCTGATGCCTTTGTAACCGATAACCATGCCCGGGACCATTTCAGCAAGGCCGAAGTGGCAATGGATGCCGAGGGCCATTTTCTGGCCTTTCGGACCCAGGTCAAGGCGAATCTGGGTGGGTATCTGTCGAGTGCAGCGCCGATGGTGCCGACCAGTGGTTTGGCACGGGTCTATGGGCATGTTTACGATGTGCCGGCGTTGTATGTGCGGGTACGCGGGATGTTAACGAACACCACGCCGGTTGATGCCTATCGTGGCGCCGGCAAACCCGAGTTGATTTATCTCATGGAACGTCTGGTGGAACGCGCAGCCACACAGATGCATCTGGATCCGATTGAAATTCGACGTCGCAATCTCATCAGCCCACAGGCAATGCCGTACACCACAGGAGTGGGCAAGGTGTGGGATTGCGGGCAGTTTGAAAAGGTCATGGATCGGGCCTTGGCCAGGGCAAAATGGGATCAGTTTGCCGAGCGGCTTGCACAATCTGAGCAAAATGGGAAACGCCGCGGCATTGGTATTTGTATGGCGCTGCACGCAACCGGTGGCAATACGGCCGAAACAGCCCGGGTGCGGCTTATGCCCGGAGGTTGGCTGGCCGTCTATTCAGGAACTCAATCAACGGGGCAGGGCCACGAAACCGTTTATGCCCGGCAGGTCGCTGAACAATTTGAAATCGATGTCAGCCATGTGCGGGTATTGCAGGGCGATTCTGCCTTGCTTGAAAACGGTGGCGGAACAGGCGGTTCTTCATCGGTCACGATTGCGCTGCCAACGATTCAGCGGGCGGGTGCTGAGTGCCTGGAAAACGCGCATGAACTGGCGGCCCGGGCACTTGAATGTGCGAGCGTGGATGTACAGTACGCGGCTGGAAATTTCCAAATCACCGGCACAGACCTGCGCATTGGCCTGTTTGATCTGTTGGCAGTAAACAGTGGTGAGGACGATAGCCCGGAGTGTATGGGCGAAGCCGGTTATCAGGGCGAGCACATGACGTGCCCCAACGGTGCATATATCGCTGAAGTTGAGGTGGATCCCCAAACCGGGAAGGTGAAACTTCTGGCCATGACAGTGGTCAATGATCTGGGACGCATTGCGGATGAGGCAATCGCCGGAGGACAGATCCATGGTGGTGTTGCCCAGGCCCTGGGCCAGGCCATGATGGAGGCGGTACGCTATGATCCGCAAACCGGGCAGTTACTGACAGGTTCCCTGATCGATTATGGGATCCCGAGAGCCGATGATTTTCCCATGTTTGATTGCCAGCATTACGATGTGCCCAGCGTTAATAATCCACTGGGCTATAAAGGTGCAGGTGAAATCGGGGCCATTGGCGCGAGCGCTGCCTATATGAATGCGCTGGCGAATGCTCTCGGTCACGACAGCATCGAAATGCCGGCGACACCTGAGCAAATATGGCGGGCATTGGCACCCAGGTAGCCTGTCGCCGCAGTCGTAAGTTAGGGATCAATTCAGGTTCGACGGCGCATCTGGGTGATGGTGGATGGTAACGGTCTTGCCGTCGATATGCACCGCACCGCGCTCCTCCATACTCCTGATCACCCGACTGGCCATTTCCCGGGAACAACCAACGATACGGCCGAGTTCCTGGCGCGTAATATTGATCGCATGGCCACTTGGAACGATCACTGCGTCAGGTTGCCGGGATAAGTCCAGCAGTGCTCTGGCGATGCGCCCGGCCACATCCTGAAAGGCCAGATCCCGCAGCTTGCGACTGGTGTCACGGATCCGCAAAGACATCATCATCAGCAAGGATAAAATGACATCCGGATCGGATTTGCTCAGTTCGAGCAGGCGATCATAGCTCAGTTGGGCGATTTCCGAGTGCGTTCGCGCCCGGACCAAAGCGCTACGCTCATGGCGTTCATCAAACAGTCCGACCTCGCCGAAAAATTCTCCCGCATTCAGATAGGCCAAGACCATTTCATGGCCATCCTGATCCTCTAAAATGACCGACACTGAACCGCTGATGATGTAATAAAGTGCGTTGGAATAATCCCCTGCATTGACGATCGTGCTGTTCTGGGCATAAGCACGCCGGTGACTGTTGGTGAAATAGCGGTGCAGGGCAGCAAAAGAGCTGTCTTTGTCAGTTTCAGGATTAAACGCCACTATTGCACCCGTCGGCTTGCAGGCATCTGCGGTGGCGGAAGTTGCAGGTAATAGCCATGTTTTTCAATCGAGTGCATCACCTCCTGCGGATTGGCATTGGCAAGAAGTTTACGCGTTGACAGATCCAGTTCCATGACCAGTTCCAGCGTACCCATGGCCTGCAACAACGCATCCGGAACACTGTCCGGCGCCTCCCGGGCGCCCAGATACAGGTAGGTTTCCGCGCGCTTGCTGCCTTTATATATCCAACATTGCATGGCGATTTATCTACCCCCCGGAAAACTGTCAGGGACTCAACCGAGGCTGAGTCAACCCAACTCCAGTCCTGCAGCCTGTAATGCGGCGACCGATGCCTGGCCCTGTTCAGGACTGAGGTTGACCATGGGCGGACGCAGACGGTCCCAGGCGGGATCGTCCAGGCGTACCGAAGTCAGGTATTTCAACGTCGGCACCATGGGAGTTTGCTGGATGGCTTCACGAATCCGATTAATATGGTCCTGGCGTTCAGCAACATCAGCGGCATTTTCATTCCAGCCGTCATAGACTGCGCGAATCGCACTGGAAGTGAGGTTTGCGGTGGCGGTAATGGAACCGGCAGCGCCATGTTGCAAACCCTCGAGCAGTAACCGTTCCGTGCCGGGAAGTATCGCCAGATCAGGAAATGCCTCAAGAAATTTTCGCGTGCTGTTCCAATCGCCGGTGCTGTCCTTAACCCCGGCAATGATATCGCCATGGCGTTGGCGCAGAATGTTGATCAGACCATGCGTGATCGGAACTGCGGACAAGGCGGGAAAATGGTAGAGAAAAATTCGTAGTTTATCGGTCTTTAATTTGTCGATAACCAGGGAAAAACTGTTCGCAAGCCCCTCATCACTCATGTTTTTGTAATAGAACGGCGGTAGCATCAAAACCTTGGTGCAGCCTGCATCCAGCGCCTGCCGGGTAAGTTGCAGCGTATCGGGGTAAGCACAGCAGCCATTGCCGACCATGATCCGTTCCGGCGCAATCCCTGCTTTGACACAGGTATCAAAGGCTAGCATACGCTCTTCTACACTGAAGGAGTTCGCTTCACTGGTGGTACCGAATAATGCCAGGCCATGACAACCGCCGCTGAGAAGTTCTTCGCCCAGGGCAAGCATTCTGCCGAGATCGATGTCCAGATTTTCCTGTAAGGGCATGAGCATCGGTGACCAGATGCCAGTTGCGCAAAATGCGGGGTTGGTTCTGTTATGAATTTCTGTTTGTGCAACGCTCATGTCTGGCTGCTCCTTGGATGGTTCTATAGGGTATCTGTCGGGTGGTTAAAGCAAGTATCGCATTATATGC
Organism: uncultured Ectothiorhodospiraceae bacterium; assembly: GCA_964488985.1. Lineage (GTDB taxonomy): Bacteria > Pseudomonadota > Gammaproteobacteria > HK1 > HK1 > CAZAWX01. The sequence goes on along the minus strand of CAZAWX010000026.1, from coordinate 19,846 downwards.
CGTTTTCACGACAGCCAGAAGGCAGTTAAAGCTCCGTTCGCGAGTCCAGTTTCTGGCTGAAATAGCGCTGTAGATAGTCATCAAAACTGCTTTGATCGGCATCTTCGATGGTTTTTTGCTGGTTGTGGGACTGTTCGGCCTCGCGATCAAGCATCTGCTGTTGGCGGGGTTCGAGGGATTGGCCAAGAAAATATTCCCGATGCAGGGCAGCCTGGTCCATGGCGAAACGGAAAAAGGGTATTTCGCGTTGTTTTAGCTGCTTGACAATTTGTGCTGAAACAAGCCCGTCAGGCGTGTTGATGGCGACATCTTGCGCCTGCAATGCTTCAGTGTAATCACGACAGCCCCGGGATTGGTCGAGCAGGCCCATGATGGGCCGCATTGCATCAACGATGGCCTGGGCGTGTTCTTTCACCGTTGCCCATGTTGAATTGAGCTCTAACTGCAGGTCTGGATCTCTGCCACAGCAGGCCACACGGGATTGATTTTGGTTCAATCGTGTTACATCACCACTATTGAATCGGGGTGAGGGTTGGAGGATACAAAACAGCAGCAGTCCTTCGAGAAATCGTAATTGCTGATTAAAGACCCCCAGCGGCGCAAATGGGTTGATATCGAGCGCGCGCATTTCAATATAGCTGACCCCACGCCTGGCCAGGGCCAGCGTTGGGCGCTCACCGGAACGGGTGATCTGCTTGGGGCGCATAAAGCTGTAAAACTCATTCTCAATCTGGAGAATATTGGCATTCAGTTGCTGATAGTCGTCCGCTGTTTTAACACCAAGCTGAGCATAGGGTTCGTGGCGGGTATGAATGGCACGGGTGAGGCTGTCAACGTAAGCATCGATGCTGTTGTAATCGATGTTCAGGTTATCCTGGGCATTATTCTTATAGCCGATATCACTCATGCGCAATGACGTAGCGAAGGGTAGATAGAGGGTACCGTCATCCAGGCTTTCAAACCCTTGCGCCCCCTGTGGCAGGAAGCTCTTGCAGATAACCGGTGAACTTCCGAACAGATAAGAGACTATCCAGCCGTAACGAAGAAAATTACGTACACCGCCAAAATATCGATCACTGATGAGATCGCGTAATTCCCAATCCGTGCGTGCCGGATACAAGGCCCGCCAGAATTCCTGGGGCAGGGAGTAATTGAAATGGATCCCGGCAATGGCCTGCATGACACGGCCGTAGCGAAGGCTCAAGCCCCTGCGATAGACATGCTTCATATGTCCGACATTGGATGTGCCGTAGTCGGCAAGGGGAACACTGCTATCGCTTTTAACCATACAGGGCATGCTTGCGGACCAGAGTAATTCATCCTTCAGGTGTTGATAGGTATAGCGATGCAGGATCTCCAGAAACTCCATGGTTTCGTCTGAATCAGCAAACGGTGGGGTGATAAATTCCAGCAATGCTTCGGAAAAATCCGTGGTGATGTAGGGGTGCGTGAGTGCTGCCCCAAGCCCGTAAGGGTGCTTTGTATCGGCAATATAACCCTGGGGGTTGACCCGTAGGCACTCCCTTTCCAGTCCGATTCTGGACAGTGCCAGGCGGTCTGATGCCCCTGCAGGTAACTGCGCCAGTACATCTTTGAGTTGCGAATACACCCTGAATTGCTCCTAGGTTGCGCTGTACATTATGGGTTCACAGATATCCATAGTGGTATTGCCCACAGCAAGACGCCTCTCAGCACAGGTGTCTTGCTGTGTTTGGCTCAGGTGCTGGTACTGTAGGCAATAGCGGATGGTTGTTACTCTGGCGGTTGATTTCCGCAAAGTGTAACTGAGCCGCCTCCGGGCGTCAGTGCAGATGCTGGCCAGGCTGATACTGACCAGGCGATGGCCGGTTAGCTGTTCAATAGTTTTGCAGCTTCCTGCCGCTGATCTTCGCTCAGTGCGGGTTGAACCGCTGAAGCCCGTTTGCGGCGGCGGAGATAACGTATCATTAGCCCCAGGCAGAAAAGCAGGAACGCAAATGGGCCAATCCAGAGCATGATTGTTCTGGCACTCAGGGGCGGACGATAGAGAACGAAGTCACCGTAACGCGCGACCATGTAATCGATGATTTGGGCATCGGTTTTGCCCGCCATGATCATTTCGTAGACCTTGTTGCGCAAATCTCGCGCCAGGTCGGCGTTGGAATCGGCAATGTTCTGGTTTTGACACACCAGGCAGCGCAATTCA
>CAZAWX010000026.1:12797-17561 GCA_964488985.1 uncultured Ectothiorhodospiraceae bacterium | reverse complement strand
CTTGCAAAAATTCCGCCAAGCGCCATCAGCAATCCCCCCAGCCATATCCAGCGGATCAACGGCTTGTAATACAAGCGTAGCGCCCAGGCGCCTCCATCGAGTTGATCGCCCAGGGCGACGTAAAAATCACGAAACAACCCAGCATCAATACCCGCTTCGGTCATGGGCTGCGAGGGTGCGATGTACGTCCGTTTTTCAGGGTGCAATACCGCGATTTTTTTGCCTTCCTTACTAATGCTGATGGTGGCACGGGTCGCATCGTAGTTTGCGCCGTGGACGTTGCTGATCCCCTCGAAGTTATAGTCATAGCCCCCCAGGGAATAGTGTTCACCCGGGGCGAGCTTGACATCTGATTCGATACTCGTGATAGAGGTAACAGTAATGCCGGCAATAACCACTGCCATACCCAGGTGGGCAAGACTCATACCGATAAAAGCCGGCGGCAGTTTGCGCAGCAGGCTGACAGGCTTTTTGGAATTGCGCAGACGCAGGAAAATACTCAATCCGGTGCTGGCCGCCACCCATAGCGCAAAGGCAACACCTGCGGCCAGCGTTACACCTCGACCACCAAGAAATATCCAGGCCAGCCAGGCGAGGAGGGCGATGATCAGTGCCGGCAGCATGCGCCGGGCAATAGACCTAAATCCGTCTCCTTTCCAGCGGATGATGGGGCCGATGCCGATGATCAGGGCAATGGGGATCATCAAAGGGACGAAAACATTATTGAAATATGGAGGGCCAACGGAGATTTTGCCGACCTGCAGTGCATCCATAAGGAGTGGATATAGGGTGCCGAGCAAAACGGTCGCGGAGGCAACCACCAGCAGGACATTGTTCACCAGCAGCAAGGTTTCCTTGGACAGCAGGTCAAATTGACCTCCACCTGACAGGGAACTGGCGCGCAGACTGTAGAGCAATAACGCACTGCCAATGACAACGCCGAGGAATACCAGTACAAAGATACCCCGCGACGGATCACTGGCAAAGGCATGCACTGAGACCAGGACCCCGGAGCGCACCAGAAAGGTGCCCAGCAGGCTCAGGGAAAAGCCAAATATTGCCAACAACACACTCCAGGCGCGAAAGGCGCCGCGTTGTTCCGTGACCGCCAGGGAGTGCATCAGCGCTGTTGCCACCAGCCAAGGCATAAAGGAGGCATTTTCTACCGGATCCCAGAACCACCAGCCACCCCAGCCGAGTTCGTAATAGGCCCACCAGCTTCCCAGCACGATGCCGAGGGTCAGGAAGACCCAGGCGAGTGTTGTCCAGGGCCGGGTCCAGCGGATCCAAGCGGCGTCAATCTTACCGCCGATGAGTGCGGCAACCGCAAAAGCGAAAGGGACGGCGAGGCCCACATAACCCATGTAGAGCATCGGTGGATGTACGATCAATCCGGGATCCTGCAACAGTGGGTTTAAATCACGCCCATCAGGGGCCGCCGGCAATAGCCGTTCAAAAGGGTTGGATGTGATCAGCAGGAACAACAAGAAGCCCACCATGATGAGCCCCAATACGGCCAGAACCCGGACTTTGAGTAGCACTGGAAGACGGTGGCTGAACACACTTACGGCAAAGGTCCAGGCACTGAGAGTAAATGCCCACAATAGCAGTGAACCCTCATGGGCGCCCCAGACCGCAGAAATTCTGTAGGGCCAGGGCAGGCTGAGATTAGAATTGCCCACCACGTAATTTACCGTGAAGTCCTGCACCAGGAAGGCATAGGTCAGGCTTGCCATGGCCACCGACATGAACAAAAACTGCGCACGTGCCGCGGGGACCGCAACGGCATACCAGGCAGGGCGGTTGAACTGGGCGCCGAGCAAAGGCATAACGCCTTGAATGACGGCGATGGACAAGCCAAGGATTAAGGCAAAATGGCCAATTTCAGGGATCATGGCTGACTCGAACTATGTGGGTTTTTGATTTCGCCACCCTTGGCCGCAATTTTAAGCGCTTGCGCAACTTCCGGAGGCATGTATTTTTCGTCGTGCTTGGCGAGGACCTCCTCGGCCTGAAAGACGCCCTTACTGTCAAGACTGCCCAGGGCGACAACGCCTTGGCCTTCCCTGAACAAGTCAGGGAGGATTCCGGTATAGCGGACATTGATACTGTGTTGCTGGTCGGTCAGATCAAAGCTGATGGTCAGACCATTGGCGACACGCTTTACGCTTTTCGGCACAACCAGCCCACCAACCCGCAATTTGCGTCCTGTTGGAGCTTCACCGGATTGAATCTGGGAAGGGCTGAAAAAATACAGCATATTTTCACCGATGGCATTGAAGGCAAGTACAGCGGCCAGTGCGACTCCGGCGACAACAACACCAACAAACACCATTCGAGTACGGCGCGGAGTCATTGCAGGTGCTCCTTTTGCAGCAGGCGTTGTTTGATTCTTTGTGACGTGACGCGAAACTCTTTGCGTGCATCGACAACAGTCCAGATCATTATGGCGGCGCAAATGCCGTAGGCGCCCCAGACATAAGCGGCATAACCGCCCATGTACAGAAATTCGCTGACGGATTTCATGTTTCGAGTAACTCCTCGCGCACCCATGCGCTCTTGCGTTCACGTTGCAGCACAACGCTGCGCGTGCGCATTAAGACGATACAGATATAAAAAAACTTGAAGGCGAACGCCATGATGAGCAAGGGGATCAGCATGCTCAATGCAATTGCCGGGCCTCCTGAGCGGGCCACGGTCGAGCCCTGATGCAGGGTATTCCACCACTGTACGGAAAAATGGATGATGGGGATATTAATGACCCCAACCAGGGACAAAATAGCACTTGCCCGAGCGCCTTTGCGTGGATCCTCAATTGCCGAATACAGGGCAATAACGCCAAGGTAGAGAAACAACAGCACCAGTTCCGACGTTAACCGTGCGTCCCAGACCCAGTACGTGCCCCACATCGGCTTACCCCACAATGATCCGGTAAGCAGTGCGATAAAGGTAAACCAGGCGCCAATTGGGGCGCTTACGGTTGAAATGATTTCCGCCAGCTTGATGCGCCAGATTAAGCCGATGCCACCGGTCACGGCCATAACCATATAAATAAACAGCGACATCCAGGCGCTCGGCACATGTATAAAGATAATCCGGTAGCTGTCGCCTTGTTGGTAATCCGTGGGGGCGAGAACCAGACCACTGATGAGGCCGCCGACCAACAGGCCCACTGTGAGCCAGGCAAACCAGGGCAGCAGTCGTCCGGCAAAACCGTAAAAGTACGGCGGTGAGGCAAGGCGATGTATGAATTTCAACATGCAGCGAAGTTTACTGGAGTGTTTGGGTTACAAATTGATTTTAAACAAGATCTTCATCATAAATATGATTAACTTGCTGTAATACGTAATGCACCGGCGGCTGCGAGTGGCGCGAGACTCGCGCTGAGGAGTAAAAAAGCCCCGAGCATATACAGTTGCCCAGTCACCGGCAGGCCATCGGCCGCGGCGGCAACCGCATTGGCGGCAAATATCAACACCGGAACATAAAGGGGCAGAACCAGCAATGCCAACAATGCGCCGCCCCGGCGCAGACCGATGGTTAACGCCACGCCCACGCCGCCAATCAGGCTCAACACCGGAGTGCCAAGGGCGAGGGTCAGAATCAACGTCAGCAGGGCTGCATCGGGCAATGCCAGGAACATGGCCAGTAACGGGGAGATGAGCAGCAAAGGCAGGCCGGTACTGAGCCAATGGGCCATAATTTTCGCCCCCACCAACACCGGTAGCGGGCTAGGCGAAAGCAGTAGCAATTCCAGGCTGCCATCATCGAAATCGGTTCGAAACAGGCGATCCAGGGATAACAGGGTCGCGAGCAGGGCGGCTATCCAGATAATACCCGGGGCAATTTTGGCCAAGGTGTCGGTGTTTGGTGACACTGCCAGTGGTATCAGACTGACCACCAGGACATAAAATACCACCGGCAGACACAATTCCATGCGATTGCGCGCAGTAATTCTTAAATCGCGTTCCAAAATACTGAGAAAGGCATGCCAATTCATGCGCTGTTTCTCCCCGGCATTTGCAAGGTCGTGACCGGAACATCCAGTTCAACGCTTTGGTGGCTGGTGAAGATTAATGTCAGCCCCTGGGCGACGCAGCTTTTCAAAATAGCGTTGAGTTGGCCGATGCCGCCTCGATCGAGGGCTGTGAACGGTTCATCGAGTAGCCATAAGCTGCTGCCACTGACTTGCAGCCTGGCAATGGCCGCCCGGCGTCGTTGCCCAGCCGACAGATATCGGCACTCTATATCAGCGATAGCCGACAGGCCCATATCGCCAAGGGCACGGTCAATATCGTGATTTCTGGCGTCTGGGTACAGGGCACTTGAAAACTTCAGGTTTTCCCGGGCAGTTAACTCGAGCTTTATGCCATCGGCGTGTCCCAGGTAGCCAACCATAGAACGGAATTCCAGATCATTGCGTCCTAATTTGCGATTATTCAGGTACAGATCACCTTCGCTGGGTTCGATGAGGCCACAGAGAATTCTCAGCAAAGTGGTTTTGCCACAGCCATTGGGCCCACTGACGTGCAATGCCTCCCCGGCCTGAATGCTCAGATCCAGATCGCTGAAGATCAGACGTTCATCACGCCACATTTCAAGCCTGCGGGCTTCTAACAGAGGGGTTGTGGTCACAGGGGTATGTCGGCTATGAAAAAACAGTCAGTAGTGGTAATCGACGTATGCTGCCTGACGCTACAGGCGCGGGCGCAACGCTAGCCGATGGCGCAGTTGACTGCAACACTTAAGATCAAGTCATCGTCA
>CAZAWX010000026.1:0-12697 GCA_964488985.1 uncultured Ectothiorhodospiraceae bacterium | reverse complement strand
GTCCCCACAAGGGTCCCCACAACTTTTGCACGACCACAAAAGGAACAGCAGATGTCGGCCACAGGGCCCCTCTTGGTACATACGGAAACCGTCAAACCACAATGGATTGATTATAACGGGCATTTGAACGTGGCCTATTACATGCTGATATTCGATGCCGGGACCGAGGCATTGCTGGATTCACTTGGTCTGGACGCTGGTTATCGTGAACGTAGCCAGACCAGCACGTTTGTGTTGGAAACACATATTAACTACGAGCATGAAGTGCAACTTGGCGCTGTGGTTGATATTTACGCACAACTTGTCGATTACGACTTGAAACGGATCCATTATGCCTTGTTCATGCAGCATCAAGAAGCCGGTTTTCTGGCTGCGTGCTGTGAAATCATCCTCATGCAAATCGATATGCAAACGACCCGCAGTGCGTCATTTCCAGACTTTGCCATGGATAATCTCGCTGCTTTAAGTGCTGAACAGGCCCAGCTTCCACCACCACCACGACTGGGCAGCGTCATTGGTATCCGCCGATGACGCTTTACCCTACCTCCCTGAGTCCGACCCCGGGATTAGTTCCTGAGACAAAAGAGAAGATTAAAAATGTACACAACGATAATTGAACCGGTACAGCTTGCTGAACTGATGGCGCAGGACACGCCGTTGTTACTGGATTGCAGTTTTGCTCTGGGTACGCCTGACTGGGGCCGGGATGAATATCGTCGCGCCCACTTGCCTGGCGCTGTCCATGTTGATTTGGAAAAAGATCTAAGTTCTACACCCGTTACTGATCACGGCAACCACCCGCTTCCGGACAGTGCGGCACTGACCGCGTTATTTTCCCGTCTGGGGGTGAGTGCCGGGCGGCAGGTGGTGGCCTACGACCAGCGCCAGGGCGCAATGGCATCGCGGCTGTGGTGGATGCTGCGCTTCATGGGCCACGAAGCCGTCGCGGTCCTCAACGGCGGCAGTGCGGCGTGGCAAGCCGAAGGCCGCGATCTTCAATCCGGGGAAGAACGGCCCGTTGCGGCGAACTTTACAGGTCTGCCACGCCGGGACAGGTTAATTACACTTGATGAACTACCTGACGTGCCGTTGTTGATTGATGCCCGCGCCGCGAAACGTTACCGGGGTGAAGTTGAGCCTCTATATGCCGTGCCTGGACATATCCCCGGTGCACGAAATTGTCCCTACGAGAATCACCTCAATGACTGCGGTCAGGTGATTGATGGTGCTGAGATACATGCCGCCATGCTCGACCTGATAGGTGAAGCCCCGGCTGAACAGGTTGTGTATTCCTGTGGATCAGGGGTGACGGCCTGCCATTTGCTGTTGACCGCCATGTACAGTGGCCTCGATGAAGGCCGTATTTACATTGGATCCTACAGTGAATGGCTAAGCGATCCGTCCCGGCCCATTGCGACCGGGGATGTGTGAACCTGCTCAGTTATGGTTGTCGGTGGTGGTACCGGTATTTAATGAGCAAAAACTGTTAGAAGAAAGTTTGCACAGTATCGAGCATGCCATCAGCAGCTGCGGACTGGACGCTGCCCGGTGGGAAATGATTGTTTCTGATAATGCATCTACGGATGCCAGCACTCTGATTGCCAGCCAGTGCGGTGCCCGGGTTGTGCACGAGGCGCATCGTCAAATCTCCAGGGCCCGCAACCGGGGCGCGCGCGCTGCCACTGGCACCTGGCTTTTGTTTGTGGATGCCGATACCCGCCCCGATCCGGTTTTGATGCGTGAAACCTTATGGGCCATGCGCCACGACAGTGTCTGTGGAGGTGGCGCAACAGTGGCCAGTACCGGGGCCAGCACCTGGGTCAAGGCGATCATTGGCTTATGGAACCAAATTTCAAAACGCTTGCATCTTGCCGCCGGTGGCTATTTGTTTTGCCGTAACCGGGCCTTTGTTGATTTAGGTGGTTTCAGCAACGATTTGTATGCCGGCGAGGAATTAGATTTCAGCCGCCGTCTGAAACAATGGGGCCGTAGTCATCGCCAGCGGTTTTGCATTCTGCGCAATGTCAGCTTTCAGACTTCGTTGCGCAAAGCCGAATTGTACAAAACAAGCGAGTTACTTGGCCTGTTGCTGGGCGCCCTGCTTAGGCCCCGGCACCTGCTGCGGGATAAAAACCGTCTCGGCCTTTGGTATGACGGGCGTCGCTGAGACCTAAATTTGACGCGCTACCACGATGTCATATTTTTGACGTCATTATCACGACAGTTAGGAATTACCTGAATTTTAGAGTGCAACCTGGTTCACAGATGGTTTGAGACGGGGTTGGCATTCGCTTCCCATATAGTCAAAGTAAATAATAGTAAGTTGTTCTAACTATTTAATAACAAAGATATAAACCCTTGAATATTATATTTTTGGCACGCTCTTTGATACGTATTCCATGAGAATTGCAAATTAGGACGGCAAAGAATCCGGAAAATACTGGATATTTGACAAATTGAATTTGATCAACTGCTTGTACCGATAACAGGATTGCACCATGGCGTTGATCGTCGACAAATAATCCTGCTGCGGCGAGCTAAATTGGAGTACACAATGACTGGGATGGGAACATACGCCGGGAATCTATCGGCGGGCATGGAAAATAACATACGACAGTTCGAAGCGCGGTTGGCGAAACGCACCAGGGTTCCAGCCGAACGGTTGAGTGATTACCTGGGCTGGAAACCCGACAAAGTAAGTTCCGAGGCGAAACGTGTCACCCGTATTCTCAAACGTTTTGTTTCGGTGGTGGTCAAATCTGTTGATAACCCGAACAAAGTGAATCAATTTTTATTGGAACTGGATTTGAAAAGCATTTCCAGAGATCATGACTGGCGGGCGATTTTCTCAACATTACGTGGTCAGGAACAGTCGAAAGCCAGCCACTATGGTCGTGCGGCCATGATCAAGTACCTGCAATACCTGAGTTTTCGTAAGCAATTGCTGGAATATATCTACACGCGGCGTGCCGGGTTGGAGGAAACGGATGAGTTGTCCTCGGATCTGACGCATATCCCGGCATACGAAGGCAGTTTTGGCGAAGATCAGGTGCAGGTATGTGCGCATAGGGAGTATGCCTCGGTGCGGTTGGAACGTATCCCCCTGGGGGAGAGCGTGGATTGTATGCTGGAACAGAACGAAATGTTGTCCATCGGCATGGCCCGGCATCCTTTTGAACTGGTCGCAGCTCAGACTCCCTACCTCATGGATAGTAATGGCGTGACCTATTATCTGAAGAAGGGCCGAAATCTGGTCGGGCGACACCCGGAAAGTGATATAAAGATCGATGCTAACTTCAGCACGGTATCGCGGGCACATATGGTGATTGAATGGGACGGCGCCCGCAATTTTCAGATCATGGATTTGTCCACTCGTGGAACGTTATTAGCACAGTCGGTTCTCGAAAACTGTGGGGCACAGTTTTCTCTGCAATAGAAAAAACAGGTTGGACACTCACGCTCGATGGGTAACAGGGCCGGGCCCTGGAGACCTGAATTTTAAAGATAGTTTTTTCAAGAATTGATATCCTTGACTGCGATTCGTTGCCAGACCCTGGTGTCTGGCAACGTATATGTTCAATCCATTTTCTCGAAGGTGCGGTGCGGGCAGTGCGAGGAGAGCCACCGCCACGGGTACGTGACGACGGCCCTTTGCTTGGTTGAGTCCCTGTTACAATGTGGTACCTGCCTCGTGTCAAAAATACCCTGAGGATTGACAGCTTATATGGATAGTAACTACGATTTTATTGTCATTGGTGGCGGTAGCGGGGGCATTGCCGCTGCGGTTCGTGCCCGCAGCTATGGCGCACGAGTGGCGGTGATAGAGGCCGGCCGACTTGGCGGCACCTGTGTCAATGTCGGCTGTGTGCCGAAGAAGATCATGTGGTATGCAGCAGATATTGCTCACGCCCTGCATGATGCCAGGGACTACGGATTCGATGCGCAGCTAAAGCATTTTGACTGGGGCCATTTAAAGCAACAACGCGATGACTATGTGGCCCGGCTGAACGGTATTTATGCAGCACGTCTTGAAAATGAAAACATCGATTATTATCCGGCCTGGGCGCAATTTTCAGGTCCGGACACAGTGCTTGCCGGTGGCCAGGAACTACGAGCTGCGCACACCCTGGTGGCCTGTGGCGGCAAACCAAACTGGCCTGATTTACCGGGCGCGCAGTTGGGCATGACCTCAGATGGTTTTTTTGAACTGGAAACACTGCCGGAACGTATCGCCGTGGTCGGGGCCGGGTATATCGCAGTTGAACTGGCCGGGGTGTTGGCCAGCCTGGGCTCCAAGGTCACAATGGTCCTGCGCAAGGCCTTACCGCTGCGTGGCTTTGATGACATGGTACGGACCAATATCGTCCCGGCACTTGAACAGCTTGGGGTTAAACTGCTGGCCGAACATGAGCCATTGGCGGTGCATCAAACATCCCAGGGTTTGCAACTGGAGACGCGCCAGGGCGCGGTGCTGGACAAACTCGACGGTGTGCTTTGGGCGCTGGGTCGCCGACCCAATACCGATGAACTCGGACTCCAACTGGCAAAAGTCAGGCAAAACAAAAATAACACCATTGTTGTGGATGAATATCAAAATACCAGTGCAGCCGGAATTTACGCGCTGGGCGATGTGACCGGTCAGGCTGAGTTGACTCCGGTGGCAATCGCGGCGGGTCGGCGCCTGTCAGATCGCCTGTTTGGCGGACAGCATGAGCGAAAACTGGACTATGATCTCATTCCCACGGTCATGTTCAGTCACCCGCCGGTTGGAACTGTAGGACTGACTGAGGTGCAGGCCAAGGAGCAGTACCCGGGGCAGATTTCGGTGTTCACATCAAGCTTCAATGCCATGTATTCTGCATTTACTCAAAACAAGCGCCAATGCTTTATCAAGCTGATCACGGCGGGCGATGAGCAACGGGTCGTGGGCTGCCATGTATTGGGCCCAGGGGCAGATGAAATGATGCAGGGTTTTGCTGTGGCAATGCGCATGGGCGCGACCAAGCGGGACTTTGATGACACTGTCGCCATCCATCCTACTACAGCCGAAGAATTGGTAACGCTGCGCTGAGATGGGCATTGACGTGTTGTTAAAACCACTTACGCTTTCCAGCAGCACAGCCCCGTTTATATCCCGGTGGTATTTATCTGCGGCTTTGGGACTTGCCCTTACTGGCCTGGTGGCGTGTTCTACTGCACCTGAACAAGCGACCAAGAAAGCGTCAGCGAAGATGGAGCGCAGCGTTGATGCGCGCCTTGACGCTTGTGTCAGTATGCTGCGGCAAGTACGTTTTTTGTGTAAGGATGGCCTGCGTGAATTTCGCGGCCGGGGAGGCTCGGCACGCACGAATTATGATTGCCTTGCGGCGCAGCTTGAGTTTCGAAAATCCTGTAACTGACGCGTCGTCAGGATGAGTAAGGAATATGACGAACTACCAACACTGGGACCAATGCAGTAATTGTGGTTTTCAGGGATTGTTGAACTTTCGCACACGTGAAGATGAAAATTATGCGGATCGGGATGCATTGGGATTTTTGCTGGACTGCCGATGTTCATCCTGTGGTCAGGAATCGAGTGTGTTGATGGTGGCGGAGGAATACCAGGAGATGGTTTTTCTGGCGCACAAACAGTCGTGAAGCAAACATTCCCAAGACATTCGAAACTCATTTGCGGATGTTTGAACGCCATTGCGATTTTTTTGCTATGGGGTTCGTCGCCAGCGGTGTCCGCGGATCAGCGTGATATTCGTTTGGATGGCTTGTTTAGCTCTTTGGCAAAAGCAAAAAGCCGTCAGGAAGCCGCAACAATAGAAGCCGGGATTTGGCGGATATGGGCCCAGACAGACAAGCAAAATATCGCGCAATTATATGCCCAGGGACTTCGGGCACTGCACGCCAAAAATTTAGATAAGGCAATCAATCTGTTCAGCCAGGTGATAAAGCTGGAGCCGATGTTTGCTGAAGCCTGGAACAAACGCGCAACGGTCTTGTTTATGCAACATAAACTGGCCAAGTCGGTCGTCGATATCGAAAAAACTCTGGCTTTGGAACCACGCCATTTCGGGGCACTGTCTGGAATGGGCTTAATCTTTTTGGCACGCGACGATGCCCGCGGTGCCCTGCAAGCCTTTGAGCGGGTTCTCGAAATTAATCCACAGTCCGTATCGGCGCGTATTAATATTGAATGGCTACGTAAAAAACTGGAGATTCATGGTGCTTGATGCGTACTTGACGAATGGATTTTATTGGGATGGTGATGTGTAATAGACACGTGTTTTGTCGTTGGGTCTGTTTTAGCCTGATGGTACTTGGATTCCATGGTGTGGTTCAGGCTGCGGACATCGATCGTCATGCGGGTTACTATTATCCGCAACCGGGCAGTCATGAAATCTATAAGGCAAGGGCGACAACGCTGGCGCAGGCTTCCCGCAAGGGGCGAATTGTCTTCGTCACTGATTTAGTCAATCAAATGATGAATAATCCGTACCCACCGCCATTTGCCATTTATGCGAAAGGTGTAGATGCTGAGAAGATGATCATTACCGGACTGAACGCAAACGCCTATAACACCCTGTATCGAATGCGGGGTTTGCTGGCACTGTTGTCCGCGCGGGCGCGAAGCACACCGATATTTCGAAAATACCAGGTTGAAGATTTGTTTACCTACCTTGATCTGTTGAAATTACTGGGCTTCAAGCGCTTGACGCTGACGGATGGTGACCAATTCGCCCATCAGATTGATATTCGATAAGTCTTGACTAAATAGCTTTGCGAGTATTCTGTTCACGCCAGCATTGCATCTATACCGATTTTTCCCAACGCACAAGATTTTGTATAAGCTCACGTACGGGTTGCAATGCCAGATCGGGTGGCGCGATGATGGCGATCGTCCCCGATGCTACCGGCACCAATTGTCCGCGCCAATGCTGGGAATCAAAATCCGCTGCAGTCAAACGCCAGCGATTGGGCATAAAAATTAACGTGATGGGTTTGCCTTGCTGGCGGACGATCATATGACCGGCGATTTTCCCCTGCACCAGGCACTTTCCAGCGAAACTGACATTCCCAGGCAGACTCGCAAGGCGCAGACCAATCGGTTCGAAGGCCTGTGCAATCTGTGTGGCACTGACCGGGCCGACCGAATCCATTGCATAACGGGCCGTATTGACTACGCTCAACAGATCTGACTGTAGTGATTTTTGTGCATTGTCGTAATACCAACTGCCACTGATCGCCAAGCTGAGGACCAACAGGACACTGGCAGCCAATGCCCACATAGAAGGCTGGCCAGGCCGGGCTGGTTTGCTTTGAAACGATTGCCGCAGCAAGATTTTGGCTTCAAGATTTTCCGGAACTGGAACGTTAAGTGCTGTTTTGAGGCGTTTATCAAATTGCCGGACTTTATGGGTGAACAGGGCACACTCAGGGCATCCTGCCAGGTGATTTGTGAGTGCGGCTGTCCGCAAATCCGGCTCGCCTTCTGTCAAGCGTCGATATGTTGCGCAGTTCATCTGGCGACAACCTTAAGTTTTGGTGAATGTCGGTCCTGAACTGAGTTTGGAGTATCCAATTTCTGCCGTAGTCTGGCGCGAGCCCTGAAGAGGCGGGTATTAACGGTGGCCCGGGGTATGTCCAGGGCTTGCGCAATTTCCTCACCGCTGAAACCCCCGATGGCTTGCAAAAGTAGTACTTCGCGATATTTTACCGGAAGTTCATTTATACAGCGTTGTATCATCCACGTCTCCATGTCAGCTTGTTCAAGCGCCGGTGTCTGCTCCGCATCCAGTTCCACGAAGACTGGCTGATAGCGTTCAAACTGGCGAGCGAACTCCCGTCGAGTTGTCGTAAACAGCCAGCTTTTAGCTTTACTGTCATCACGCAGGTTCGGCAAAAACCGCCAGGCACGCAAAAACGTCTCCTGAGTCAGATCATCTGCTTGAGCCTGATTCCTGCACAGGGAATATGCATAGCGATAGACATCCTTTGCCAGCGCCAGCACAAGCTTCTCGTAACGCTGCTGTAGCGCTTTTGCCGGTTTTTCGATGACGCAACTCCCCTTGTCGATCAACAGACCGAGTGATACTGGAATTTCTTTCGTTTTTTAAACTTGCGAAAGTTTGAGTCTGTTACAGGGCAATGAGTTCAAAAAAAATGAAGTACCTGAAATATTCCTTGCCTGCCTGCGGTCATTACAGAGCAGTGGCGTTTGATCGACGCCTGAAGAACATGTGTCAGGGATTTGGCACATGCGGTTGTGATGTCAGTGCCTGCTTTACGGCGGTGATCTCGCAACCAAAGTTCGGCCTGTGGAAGTTGGTTCGGCCTCGGAAAGCAGCGCTTTGGTAGCACTTTGCGATGGTCGGACCGTTTTTTTTCATAGCCACCTGAACTTTTTTAATACTCGTCATGTCATAAGCGAGGAGCGCATGAATAGCGCAGTCGCAGGCAGAACCAACCTTAGGCCTATAATAAAGAGGATGAATAATGCAATTTAACCGTTTACCCCAACATCTGAAACGCAAGCCAATCAGCCATGGCGTGTTCGGCGCACTTGTAGCGCTGGGAACCATGGTTTCGACTCCACTCATCGCCGCAGGGCTTTGTGGCGCCAACCCCTGTGCGGCACGCAAGAGCAAGATGTTAGTGCTGGCGGCTGCCTGCAATCCATGCAACCCGTGTGCGGCGAAAAAAGCCTGCAATCCTTGTAACCCATGTGCGGCGAAAAAAGCCTGCAATCCTTGTAACCCGTGTGCGGCGAAAAAAGCCTGCAACCCCTGTAACCCGTGTGCGGCGAAAAAAGCCTGCAATCCTTGTAACCCGTGTGCGGCGAAAAAAGCCTGCAATCCATGCAACCCGTGTGCGGCGAAAAAAGCCTGCAACCCATGCAACCCGTGTGCAGCGAAAAAAGCCTGCAACCCCTGTAATCCATGTGCTGGGTCAAAAATCTCCGCACGGCAGTTCACGCGCCCATCCGGTGTCACTCTCAGCAACAAGATTAATCCAGCCTTGCTCGCTGCCGGAAAACGCTTGTGGTACGACAAGGGCTTGAGTTCAAACGGCCTGTCCTGTGCCACATGTCATGACAACAACGCCGCATTGAACTCGACATTCGGTCAGGCTTATCCGCATAAAGTGGCGATGCCGGCGCAAATGGCAGGTACCGGTAAAATTTACGCCGATGAGATGGTGCAATTTTGCCTGCTCGCGCCGATGCAAAGTAAAACTTTGGGATGGAATTCAAAAGAACTGAAGGCATTGACCACCTACACCATCGCTCTGCAACGTACTTTCAATCCCTGCGCTGCGAAAAAAGCCTCAGCAGGCGCCTGTAATCCATGCAACCCGTGTGCAGCGAAAAAAGCCTGTAACCCGTGTAATCCGTGTGCTGCCAAAAAGGCATGTAATCCGTGTAATCCTTGTGCAGCGAAGAAAAACCCCTGTAATCCGTGCAACCCATGTGCGGCGAAGAAAATTTCAGGCTAACGAGAATCAGGCGAATGTTCCCCAGGGGCCGGAATTACTTTCGGCCCCTTTCATTCCTGGCGTTGCTTCATCTCACGCTTTGCTGGGGTGGTGTATGGGCTCAAGAAGGTGTCCCGGAATGGGTGGTCATCCCGGCCGGGCCCTACATCAGTGGTTCTGATTCCGCAGAGCGTGAAGCTGCGTATCGCCTCGATGAAAAAGCCTACGGCCATTCAGTTACCCGCACTCAAGGTTGGTACGATGCAGAATCTCCGCTGCATTCGCAGCAGTTGCCGGTTTATGCCATCACTAAAAATCTCATCAGCAATCAGGATTATTCCTACTTCGTCGCGGCAACGGGCTATCGGGCCCCGGAGGTGGATGCGAAGACATGGCGTGGCTATCGGCTTATCCACCCTTACCAGCGTACGCGTCGTTTTTCCTGGCGCCATAAACACCTGCCTCAAGGTAGAAAAGATCATCCGGTGGTACTGGTCAGCCACCGTGACGCGCAGGCTTATGCACGTTGGTTGAGTCGCAAAACTGGTAGAAATTGGCATCTGCCAAACGAAGCGCAATGGGAAAAGGCGGCACGGGGAATTGATGGCAGACGTTTCCCCTGGGGCAATGATTGGCGGCCGGAGTTACTGAACAGTCACGACCTCGGACCCTTTGATACGGTTCCTGTTGGAACTTATTTGGCTGGAGCGAGTCCATTTGGTGTGCTGGATATGGCGGGCCAGGTGTTTGAATGGACCCGAACCAACGCCGGCAAGGGACGATTTATCGTCAAGGGAGGTTCCTGGGATGACAAAGGTTGCGGCATATGCCGTTCCGCCGCACGTCACTCAAGGCCAGCACAACTCAAACATATATTAGTCGGCTTCAGGTTGGTACGCGAATGAATTGTACAGCAGTACATGATGAACCCATTGATAACACCTTGGCAGCACTCAGCACTGATGTTCTGGAAGGCATGCTGGCCGCTGGTGATGAGATCCTGGAGTGTTACCGTGTACTGAAGAAACCAGGTTTGAATATAGTCGGTGAATGCCTCAAAGATCAGGGCACCTTCTACGAGTTTGATCATTACCCGAACGGGGATGTCTACGACGATCAAACCCATTCACAATACTATTATCATGCCCACCGCAGCGAGGCTGGCGAGCATGGACATTTCCATCTGTTCCAGCGCGCCAAGGGCATGCCGACGGGTATTCAGTGTGTTGAAAACAAGGGTGATGAACCCTGGCCGAGCGGCGACGATGCACTGTCGCATCTGGTGGGAATCTCAATGGACAAATATGGTTACCCAACGGATTTGTTTACAACCAACCGCTGGGTGACCGGGGAAACCTGGTATCGCAGTGAAGATGTGATTCGTATGCTCGATGTGTTTGAAATCGATCACGCCTACCCATCCTGGCCTGTCAATCGCTGGATTGGTGCCATGGTTCGCCTGTACAGACCCAGTATTGAGGCATTGCTGCGCGAACGCGATGCAACTGTCAATGCCTGGAACCGTAAACATCCACAGGCTGATGTTTTCGAAGACAGGGAACTTGAACTGACCAGCAAGACTCCAATAACCGTTGCAAGACAGATCGAAGCCATCAAAACGGTTCTTGGCAAGTAATGAACGATCTCACCGTCAATAGCTGAATTTTAAGTCGATATGATTGTTATTTATAAAATTATTTCCTCAATTGCGCTGGTCGTTGTTGCGACCCTGGCCACGGTCTGCGTTGCTGTGGGAGCACCGAAAATTATTGAGTTGACGCAGACGGGATGTCAGTTCCTGCAGGCAGAAAGCAATATTGATCATGGCTTCAAAACCTCGCGCAGCGAGGATTGCGAAAAAATTAATGCAACGGCAGATATCGAGCGAAAAAAGAAGTTCGTAACCCTGACGTTAAAGCCCGGGGCTTATGTGTTTCGGGTGAAAAATCAAAATGTTCCGTATCCCTTGGGATTCTGGTTGCGTGGTGATGGACTCATCAACCGTGCCAGATTGCCGAGTGTGTCTGGAGGCGGACTTACTATGGGGAAAAGTCAGGACTATCAAATTAACCTGACCCCGGGTGAGTACGTTTATTCCTGCCCGTTGAATCCGACACCCGATTACAAACTGGTGGTGAAAGGTTAAGTGAGCAGATCCCTGTGTCGTACTATTGGAGAGTTCAACTATGAGTAACAAGACGTTTAATCGCAAACCTTTATATGCAGCCTTGGTCGGTGGTGCAGTCGCCATGGCCGCAGCAACAACACCTGTTGCCGCAGACATGGTAAATCCGCAGGCGCAGACTCAGCCACTGATGCTGGCTGCTAGCTGTAATCCATGCAACCCTTGTGCAGCAAAAAAAGCCTGTAACCCGTGCAACCCTTGTGCAGCGAAAAAAGCCTGTAACCCGTGCAACCCTTGTGCAGCGAAAAAAGCCTGCAACCCATGTAATCCCTGCGCGGCAAAGAAAAACCCCTGTAATCCGTGTAATCCTTGCGCCGCAAAGAAAACCAACGGTTAAAATCGGTTATTCGTCTTGAAGAAAATGCGGGGCTTGCCCCGCATTTTTTGGCGTAAATTTTTATCTGGACAGTTTCGCGATCCATTCTGGCGATCCATTCTGGCGATCCATTCTGGCTATTGAGTTGCCTGCTTGGCGATTTTGGCGAAAATCACATCGAGTTCCTGGGCCATTTCATCCAGTTTTGAACTCTTGTAAGGCGCAAATAAACTGCTGGGTGTGCGATAGGACAAGGTTGCCTTGCCATTACGTTGCTCGGTTATGTAGAAACGGATGGGAGCTTCGAAGCCACCTGCCACACTGGCTTTCAACATCCGCACGGCAAATTTCGGATTGAAGGCCATGATAACCATATTTCCAGGGATTGTTATGCCAAGACTTTTTGCGCCAAGAGTGGCACTTGCACGTGAAACGATCCCCATTCCATTTTTACCAATCGCCTTGTTCAAGCGTTTAATGAGGGTAGGGTAGTCATGTTGAGTGGGGATGATAACAGTGCCGGGATACGGTTCTTGTGCCCATACGGTTAAAGTGCTGAGCAGCAATACCAAGCCGAGTAAGTGTTTCATGTGTTCTCCGTTGAGTTGTGTGTGCGCCAACAAGTGTGGGGATGTTACCGCATCAGAAAGTAACGGGTTAGCCTGCATTCATAGGTTAATTCTTAAGCGCAACCCAGTGGAATCGATGGATATTGGTTCCAGAAGACGCCGTGA